>JBBRYH010000023.1:0-55194 GCA_038237845.1 Bacteroidia bacterium | reverse complement strand
TTTGCCCAAATAGTAACCAAATAGTGCCCCACGAAAACCGTCTTTTCCATTTGCACGCGCGAGCAAGCGCACTATTTGCAGCAAATGAAAAGGTCCACACTTTTCGTGGACTTCAGCGCGCTTTTATTTCATTATTCTACATTCTACATTCTACATTCGTCCTTTCCTTTTTCTGTCGCCTTTGTCACTTTTTGTTTGCCCAAAAAGTAACCAAAAAGGGCCCCACGAAAACCGACTTTTCCATTTGCACGCACGAGCAAGAGCACTATTTGCAGCAAATGAAAAAGTCCACACTTTTCGTGGACTTCAGCGCGCTTTTATTTCTTATTCATTACGTCCGACAATCCTGACTCTAATCACTAACAAAATGTCTTGTTTTGAAAAATTTATATTACCTGACAGATTTCGCTGATTATTCAGATAAAAAAACTCCTTCAATCTGTGTTAATCTGTGAAATCTGTGGCTACCTTCGCCTTATGAAAATTGCATTACTTGGTTATGGAAAAATGGGTAAAACAATAGAAAAAATAGCTCTAGAAAGAGGTCATTCTATTGTTTTGAAATTGGATAAAGACAATCTTGCAACAGTGACAGATGCTGATTTAAAACTTGCAGATGTAGCAATAGAATTCAGTACGCCTGATACTGCTGTTACAAATACCCAACGTTGTTTTAATTGTGGCGTTCCTGTAGTTGTTGGAACAACTGGATGGATTGACAGAATGGAAGAGGTGAAAAAATTGTGTCATGAAAAGAAAGGCGGATTTTTCTATGCATCAAACTTTAGTATTGGTGTGAATTTATTTTTTCGACTGAATGAAAAGTTAGCGGAAATGATGAAACCCTATTCAGAATACAAAACAACGATGGAAGAGATTCATCATATTCATAAACTTGATTCTCCAAGTGGTACAGCCATCTCCTTGGCAAAAGGAATTCTCTCAAAAAATGATTCACTTAAAAATTATAAAGATTATCCTGGAGAATTTCCGAATATTTTTCCTATTAACGAATTACCTATTCATTCCAAGCGAATAGGAGAAGTTCCCGGAACACATACTATTAATTACACTTCAGCAGTAGATAAAATTTCCATAACACACGAAGCTTTTAATCGCGAAGGTTTTGCATCCGGTGCTGTGCTTGCCGCTGAATTTATGTTAGGAAAAATTGGCTGTTTTGGGATGAGTGAGCTTATTGGTTGACGAGTGGTAAATGAAAAAAAATTACTTTACTATTTTTTCAACTTTTAACTTTACACCATTGTTAACCATCAACATTCCAACTGAATTCTCTTACCTTTCGGCTTCTAAATAATTCCTATGCGCCCAATTCATATTTTCTTACTTGCTTCTGCAGTTCTATTATTAATCGGTCTTTATAAAACATTTGAAAAGGCCGGCGAAAAAGGATGGAAAGCATTTATTCCTGTTTATAATTTTTTGATTTGGCTAAAGATTATTCAAAAGCCTTGGTGGTGGATATTTCTCATTCTGATTCCCACAGTTGGATTTTATATGCTGGCGATTATGATTGTACTGCTTTCGAATTGCTTCGGGAAAAGAAAACCATTGGATCATGTCATCGCAATTCTTACTTATTTTATTTATGTCCCTTATTTAGGCTTTTCAAAAAACATAAAATTTATCGGAGTACAAACTGAAGCAAAGAAACGCAGCATGCCGAGAGAATGGGGTGAAGCAGGAATTTTTGCAATTATTGCTGCTACACTTATCAGAACATTTTTCTTCGAAGCGTTTGTCATTCCATCTTCTTCTATGGAAGGAACTTTATTAGTAGGTGACTATTTATTCGTGAGCAAAATGAGTTATGGTGCAAAAGTCCCTGCTATTCCATTAACAATTCCATTTACACACAATACAATTCCGGGAACTGAAACTGATCCTTCTTATCTCGATTGGATTCAACTTCCCTATTTCCGTTTACCTGGATTCGGAGATGTGGAACGCAACGATATTGTTGTGTTTAATTTCCCTGAAGGTGATACTGTTTTTAAACCCAATAGAAATACAACTTATTATCAGGTTGTAAGAGATGCAGCCTATCAGAATGCAACTTCGCAATCAGCTATTCGTCAGCAAATGATTGATAACGATATGTTAGTGGTTCATCCTGTTGACAAAGAAGACAACTATGTAAAACGATGCGTTGCCATCGCAGGTGATAAAGTTCAGATTATAAAACATATTTTATATATTAACGATAAACCTGCTTATGAACCAAAAAATCTGCAGTATGGATTTTTTGTTCGTGCAACAAATGTTGCAGCATTGGATAAAGTAATTGCAGAGAATGATATTGAGCCAGAACCACAAGATCAAGGAACCCTCGATTACATTCATCAGAAAAAGTTTGATCACTTATTGCAATGCACCGCGGAGGATCTCAAGAAAATTACACCGTATTGTGATTCAATTGTTATTAATGAAGATACCATTGGTCAATTTGAACCACGTTTAAATGTATTTCCGCATACGGCCTATTTCAAATGGAATAAAGACAATTTTGGTCCAATGATAATTCCAAAAAAAGGAATGACTGTTCATCTTTCTATTGATAGTCTTCCATTATGGGAACGTATCATTCGTGTTTATGAAGGAAATAAGCTGGAAGTAAAAGGTGGAAAGTTTTTTATCAATGATCAAGCTGTAACTTCTTATACTTTCAAGCAGGATTATTACTGGTTGATGGGTGATAATCGTCACAACTCACTTGATTCTCGTTTCTGGGGATATGTTCCGGCTGATCACGTTGTTGGAAAACCTGTTTTTGTCTGGATGTCGAAAGGGGATGTATCCGGATTGAGAAAAAACCGTATGATGTCTTTTGTTTCTAAGGAAGGTTTGTCAAAATCCTATCTGTGGTGGGTGATTGGAGGAATCCTTATTCTTATTGCTTACAATCAAATTAAGGCAAGAAGAAAACCAAAAGATGGAACAGAGGTTTCGACCAAGAAATAATTATTTCTGATTTTACTTCCGGCAAAAGATTTAAATTCTGTTGTTGAAGGCAAAAGCATTGGTAAAAACAGAGAACTTTTCCTGTTTTGATCCGTATCAAATAATAGAATAATCTCCTTATGGATGATGAAAACTTTCCCAAAGATGAGCTATCCGAAGATCCGGATATGTTCACCGATGGAAATGATGATCCTTCTGCAGATTATGAAATTGCAATTCCTGAAATAATTCCTACAGGAGAATTCGCAAATCCAATTCCACCAAAAAAAAATAAAAAACGAAAAGCTCCGATCAGAGAATGGTTGGAGGCTTTAGTTTTCGCTTTTGTAGGAGTGTTGTTTGTGAAAGCATTTATTTTTGAACCTTTTGCAATTCCTTCCGATTCAATGGACAACACACTCTTGCCGGGTGATTATATTATTGTCAATAAACTAGCTTACGGTGCACGTTTACCAATGACGCCATTGAGCTTGCCATTTTCTCATCAGACGGTTGGCAGTTTTCGAGCCTATGTTAGATGGTGGGATTGGGGTTATCATCGTATTCCCGGTTATTCTGAAATTAAAAATAATGATGTAATTGTTTTTAATTTTCCTGCAGAGGATTTGTTTCCATTGAATGGAGAGAAGCCTACGAATTATCCTGTTGATCATCGAACTCATTTTATTAAACGATGTATTGGTTTGCCGGGTGACACGTTGATGATTTGTGATCGTGAAGTTTTTGTAAATAGAAAAGCACTTCCTTATCCGAAAGATGTGTTATTTAATTTTGTGATAAAAATTGATTCTACTAAACGCGATAGTGTAAATCTCAAAAAAATGGGAATGCTGCGCGAAAGTCAGCAAGGGAAATACTTTATCTATACCCTTTCGCTTTTGCCACAACAGGCCGATAGTTTGCGAAAAATTAAACAAATAATAGAAGTAGAACCGGAACTTTCCCGAATTGGAATTTTTGATGAACAGGTTTTTCCTCATTCACAGAAATTTCCATGGAATTTGGATAATTATGGCTCTATAGTTATTCCTAAAAAAGGTGCAACCGTAAAGTTAACAGCGGATAGTTTGCCTTTGTATGAACGCATTATTGTCTCGTATGAGCATAATGTAATTGATGTTAGGAATGATTCTATTTTTATCAATAAAATTTACGCAACGACTTATACATTCCAAATGAATTATTATTTTGTGATGGGTGATAACAGACATTACTCAATGGATTCTAGGTATTGGGGATTTGTCCCAGAAGATCATATTGTAGGAAAAGCGACTATGATTTTATTTTCTTATGATAAAGTGGCGGGGCATGTAAGGTGGAATAGATGTTTTGAATCAATTAAGTAATCATTTGATCTGGTAATTTGGTAATCTGTTAATTTGGTAATTTTGAATCAACTCATTAACAAATTGCCTTATACATTAATGAACGAATTATTTTCTCACCCCAATTTTTATCTTTTGCTAGTCGCAGCTTTCTCTGCTGGATTTGTCGATGCAATTGTTGGTGGAGGCGGATTGATTCAATTGCCTGCGATGTTTCTTGCATTTCCTTCGCTTCCAACTGCAGTAATTTTCGGTTCGAATAAATTCGCTGCTTTTTCGGGAACAGCTGTTGCAACCGTTCGTTATCTCGGAAGTCGACCTGTTAAATGGCAAGCTGTTCTTCCCGCAATTATTACAGCGCTTATTTTTTCTACAATAGGAGCGCATCTGGTTTCGATGTTTGATAAAAACTTATTGAAACCTTTTATTCTAGTTTTATTAATTCTGGTTGCCATTTATACCTTTTTCAAAAAAGATTTTGGATTATCTGGACGAGTAGGAGTGGAGGGTTGGAAAATGATTGCTGCTTCATTATTAGCAGGAGCTGTATTGGGATTGTATGATGGGTTTTTCGGTCCAGGTACAGGAAGTTTTTTAATTCTTATTTATATTTCGGTTTTCGGATTTGATTTTTTGGATGCCTCAGTAAGTGCGAAGCTGATTAACTGTGCTACAAATCTCGCTGCGCTTACGTATTTCATTTATACTGGTAATATTCGATTTGATATTGCTATACCTGTGGCTTTATGCAATATTGGAGGTTCTCTTTTGGGAGTGAGATTAGCGTTGTTAAAAGGAAGCGGATTCATCAGAGTGTTTTATCTTGTAGTAGTAACTGGAATTATATTGAAATTCGCTTGGGATATTTTTTCTAAATAATGGAAAATAAAATCATTCTTCCTTCGGTTTATCTCGGTAACATACAATGGTATTCGAAAGTTTTGTTGTCCAATGAAATTATACTGGAGCAACATGAACATTACATCAAACAAACTTGGAGAAATCGAACACGTATTATCGGTGCAAATGGAATTCAGGATTTGGTGATTCCAGTTCATGCGCCGAATCACACACCAATGAAGGATGTTTTAATTAACTATTCGGAAGACTGGCAACGACAGCATTGGCAAGCTATTCGTTCAGCTTATGGGAATGCTCCTTTTTTTGAATTTTATGCAGATTATTTTTCTTCGTTTTATGAAAAGAAAATTTCAGAGAGATTAATTGATTTCAATTTTGAAATATTGAAACTTACGCTACGATTATTAAAAATAGAAAAGGAGATTATTTTTTCTCAAGAGTATATTTCAACCCCGGAAGGTTCTTTCGATTTACGTTCTCTTATTTCTCCAAAAGAAGATTTAGTAAAGGATTCATCATTTGTTGCGAATAGATATCTCCAGGTATTTGAAGAGCGTCATGATTTTGTTCCAAACGCTTCTATTATTGATTTGTTATGTTGTCAAGGGACCAGTGCTGGAGAAGTTCTTCGTCAATCAACAAAAAACAATATTTAGCATCAATTATTAATGGATTTAGTAAAACTTTGCGCCTTCGCTTCTTGGTGGCAAAACAATCCATGCGTATATTTATTCCAATGAAAAAAATAATTCCATTCCTTTTATTTTCCATTTTGCTTTTCTCCTGTAAAAAAGATCCTGAAACGATTTCTTCTGCCCTTCCATTCTTACATTTTTATGGAACTGCTGGTGATGAAGTTGGTCGACAAGTTAAAGTATTGGGCGATGGAGATATTGTTGTTTGCGGATATGGTGTTGGTCCGAATGGCGGTACTGATTTTTTTCTTTTGCGAACAGATAAATTTGGTGAACAACGTTGGTTGAAATATTATGGAGGTGCAGGAAATGAAACGACTTGGTCATTTGATATTTCAAGTGATGGAGGATTTGTAATTGGTGGATATAGCAATTCATTCGGTGCGGGAGGCGATGATTTTTATATTGTAAAGACAAACGCTGATGGAAATGTTTTATGGACAAAAACATATGGCGGACTTTATAACGATGATGCCACAAATATTCTTTCACTGACCAATGGCTTTTTGATTTCAGGTAGCACAAATAGTGGCAATGACGATAATACCTGGGTGCTTCGATTAAATGAAAATGGAGATTCGCTTTGGTCTTATAATTATGGTGGGGTAGGAGCAGATGGAGCAATGTCGGCATGCAAAAATGCAGATGGAACGTTTGCAATTATAGGATATACAAATGGAGTAAATGATAATTCGGCCGATGGATATTTATTAGTTTTAAATGATAGCGGACAAAATATGGGTTATTATAGATACGGAACACCTGATTATGATGAGCCACATGCAATTGTTCCGGCTCTGGATGGAAATGGTTGGATTATTTCAGGCCATGAAGGAATGAGTTCTCCAATTTCAACACATAATGTATTTGTTCGTGCAATTGGGCATGATGGAACTTCACTTTGGGATTACACTTACGGTGGAGTTGATCATGATGGTGGAGAAGGAATGTGTGTGAGTGGAAATACATATGCAATTGTAGCACGGAGTAATTCACATTCAAATACGGGTGAAGATATTTATTTTTTGCAAATAAATTCTGAAGGCGAACTGATAAAAGAAAATTGGTTTGGAACAGATGCGGATGATGCGGGTTATGGAATTGTTCCAGATAATCAAAGTTTTATCTTAAGTGGTTTTTCCCGTGGAGGAAGTTTTGGTGGGAAAGATATTTATCTGGAGAGAATTGATTTTTGAACTAATGCTGAAAATGAAAACTGCGAATTTCTTATTCCAATACAATTGGGAATAAAAAATCATTTCTTTGCTTTTTTCTTTTTAGGAATATTTCCAATCCGAATATCACCTTTCATAATTAAATCGCAAGCATGAAGCGCAAAATGTTCAAATTGATCATCATCGACATGAATCATTTGCCATCCTGTTTCACCTTTTCCATTGGAGAGAATAAAGACGGATGTCATTGAAGGGAAATCATTCCTAAGTGATTCGTGATGTTCTTTTTTAGTAGCAATCCACATTCCATTTGCATCTGTGTGATCAGCACTGTCTCTTAAAATGCAAACAATTTTATCGCGGACATAAACCGCATGACAGCCGAACATGAGTTTTATAACAGGCTTTACTGCATGAAGGTGATCTAAAATAAAAGGGAATGGAATTTTTCGTGGAGCGGCCATTACACGAAAGAATTATATTATTCAGCAATAAGCTGATCAATCGGAGGTAAACTTCCGAAACGCTTTAGGGTAACAATATGTGAACGCAATGCTTCATTGAAAGTTTCGCTTTCTAAATACGGTACACCATACTCATCAGCAGTCTCTTTTACAATGTGAGCTAATGCAGGATAATGAACATGACAAATTTTTGGAAATAGGTGATGCTCCACCTGAAAATTCAAGCCACCTACGTACCACGAAATCCATTTACTATCTCTCGCGAAATTTTTAGTGGTATTCATCTGGTGAATTGCCCAAGCATTTTCAATCGCTCCATTTTCGTCCGGCATTGGATGTGTTGTGAATTCAACTGTATGCGCCATTTGAAATACAACAGAAAGAATAACACCTGCAATAAAATGCATGGTTACAAAGCCGGTAACAATTTCCCAAGCAGGAATGTGAAGAATTGCAATAGGTAAATAAAGTGAGACAAAGAAGTAGCCTACTTTATTTCCAAGGATTTTCAGCAGAAGAAAAGCGTTTTCTGATTTGGTATTCGGATTAACGCCATTTTTAGTGTAACGTCTTAATTGAATAAGATCTTTGAGTGTTACCCAATACAATGTAATGATCCCATAAAATAAAAATGCATAAATGAATTGGAGCTTTTGAATTCCTCGAAGTTTTGTGTGTGGAGAAAAACGCATGCCTAATTTATCATCGATATCATCATCCAATCCGGTAATGTTAGTGTAGGTATGATGGAGGATATTATGCTGTAATCTCCAATTATGTGAACAGCCACCAACTAAATTTAAAGAAAATCCAATAAATGTATTCATTGCTTTTGTTCGTGCATAAGCACCATGATTTGCATCATGCATAACGCTCATCCCAACACCTGCCATTGCAATACCGCTGACACTCCATAAAATGAGGCTTACCCAAAAATCAGGACGGAAAACGAGAATAGCAACAAATGGCAATAAATAAGCGCTCAACATCACAACAGTTTTAGCCACCATTGTTGCATTGAAGTTTCTTGAAAGATTATTTTCAACAAAATAGGATTCGACACGAGTCTTTAACTCATTCCAAAATGCATTTTTGTCTTTGCTGATGAATTTAACTTGACTTTTTTGTCTCATTTGCTTAGATCAAATACTAAAGTTTTCGAAAAGCTGAGGGGGTATTTTATAGAACACAAATATACTGATAATTTACCAATCTTTATGTGATTCAAATCATAGATACATTACTGTCAATGTTTTACACAAGAGAAATCTCCGAAAAAATAAATTTCCGGAGATTCTTTTATAAATAATGTTAAGCGTTTGCGGTTTCTAATCTAGGAGCAGCTTCCAAAATTTCTTTTGAAACTCCTGAAGCATACTGTTCGAAGTTTTTTACAAAACCAGAAGCTAATTTTCCTGCTTGTACATCAAATGCATTTTTATCTGCCCAGGTATTTCTTGGTTCCATAATTTCAGAAGGAACACCAGGGCATGCTTTAGGATATTTTAATTTGAAAAATGGAGTTTCACCATATTCTGCATTTGTAAGTTTTCCTTCCAAAGCTGCTGTGATCAACGCGCGGGTATAAGCTAATTTAATTCGTGAGCCAACCCCATAAGCACCACCTGACCAACCGGTATTTACTAACCAAACATTGATATTCGGATTAGCCTTCAATTTATTTCCAAGCAACTCTGCATATTTTCCAGGGTGAAGTGGAAGAAATGCTTTTCCGAAGCAAGCAGAGAAAGTAGTTTGTGGTTCTGTAATTCCCATTTCAGTCCCTGCAACTTTTGCAGTATAACCCGAAATGAAATGATACATTGCTTGTGCAGTGGTGAGTTTTGAAATAGGAGGAATAACACCGAAGGCATCAGCAGTAAGGAAGAAAATATTTTTTGGAGTCGAACCAATAGATGGTTCTAAAGCATTTACAATATGATTGATTGGATAAGCTACACGTGTGTTTTCTGTTTTTGAGGTATCCTTGTAATCTACTTCATGGGTAAATTCATCCATTCCAATATTTTCCAACAATGCACCAAACTTAATGGCATCCCAGATTTCCGGTTCTTTCTCTTTCGTTAAGTCAATACATTTTGCGTAACAACCACCTTCAAAATTGAAAACACTTTCATCTGACCAACCATGCTCATCATCACCAATCAATTGACGATTAGGATCTGCTGACAAAGTTGTTTTTCCTGTTCCTGACAAACCGAAGAAAATAGCAGTATCGCCATCTTTTCCTTTGTTAGCTGAACAATGCATTGACAAAACACCTTTTTCCTGTGGAAGAATATAATTTAATAAAGTAAAAATTCCTTTTTTGATTTCTCCAGTGTAACCTGTACCACCAATGAGAATAACTTTTCTTGTAAGATTCAACACTGCAAAGTTGTGCTGACGTGTTCCATCAATTTTCGGATCCGCTTTAAATTCCGGTGCACAGATGATAGTCCATTCGGGATTAAAATTTTCTAATTCGTTTTGAGTTGGACGAAGGAATAAATTATTTGCAAAAAGATTTGACCAAGGCGTTTCTGTTACAACACGAATATTCAATCTGTATTTTGGATCCGCACAAGCATAACAATCACGCACATAAACTTCACGTCCTTCAAAAAATGCAGCAACTCGATTATATAATGCATCAAATTTTGCAGGTTCGAATTTTATATTGATATCACCCCACCAAATAGTGTCTTTGGTAATATCGTCATACACCATGAATTTATCTTTTGGCGAACGACCAGTAAATTCTCCTGTATCTATTGCAAGTGCTCCGTTTGAAGCGAGAACACCGTCTCCTCTGACAATCGTTTCTTCAACCAGTTCTGCTGGAGAAAGATTCCAGAATATTGTATCTACTTTATCTAAGCCGATAGATGCAAGTGATGCGTTCTTGCCTTTGAAACCGAATTCCTTCATTGATTTGATTTTTTAAACGGGAAAAGGCCTTTCAGCCCTCAAAATCCCGGATTAAGAAATAATGAATTAACAGGTTGCAAATTTAAGGAATCCTTATCAAAGAGTGGCTCTAATGTTATTTACGGCCTTTGCATGTTGAATATTCTGAGACAAATACTAACTCTTTGTCAGTCAATTGAGTGCGTACATCCCGAATAAAAATTTCTTGTTCTCTTGTTGATAACTCATCAAGTTTTAAACAGTAGTCAATTTCACCTTCACGACCCCAATGCGTCTTTTCATATTTTGGATGTTTTGGCTGCATATCCAACCATTTTTCAAAACTTTCATTGGTTTCACGATCAATTCCAGATCCTTTACTAATAAATGAAACTTTAAGTCGATAAATCATTTGTGTAGTATCGGGGAGAACAACTGAAGTTACAATAGTGTCAGGTGGGTTTGTAATTTCAATAGTTGCTGTAGTCGACTCGTCTGATGAAATAGTCACATCACCTTGATTTGAAATGATGGTCGTAGACTGTGTATTTGTGTTCTCAGGCTTTGGAGGTGCAGAAGAAGTTACAGCTTTTTGATGGCGGCAACCAGCAACTAAAAGTAAAAGGCTTAGTGAAAAAAGTAGAGTTTTCATATAGAATTTGTTTTGGATGATAAAGTAGCTGATAATATTTATTAGGCTTATTTTTTCATCGGTTAAAGATACTCTTTCCAATTATGTGCCAAATTCAAAAAAAGTAGAATTTGTTCGCTTTGGACTTTACATCTGGTGTCAAATTAAGTACAAATGGACTTTTCGATAATGAAAGTAATTCATTATCGGGTTTTTAATTAACTTCCCTTTTCAAAATCCATGTTTATGAGAAAATTCTACTTTTCGTTTTTTATTCTTCAAGCATTCCTAAGCACTTCTTTGATTTCACAAACCATTACAAATGTTTTGGTGGATGCAAATGCTACGGACGGAGAATGTACAATTGTAATTAACCCATTAAATCCGAATTACATACTCGCAGCAGCAAATCCGGATATTTTATATCGTTCATCTGATGCTGGCTTAACTTGGACCAGAAGTAACCTCAGTGCATTTTCTTCTACTGGATTGATTGGAGATGTTGCATTGGCTGCTGATTTAAATGGAAATTTTTATTGTCAGGATCTTGATGGAAGTTTTTTATTCCGCACATTTAAATCGACTGATTTTGGCGCAACATGGGCATCGGAAACAGTTTTTGGTGATGCTGGTTGGACAGAAGATAAAAATTGGATTACAGCAGATCGTTCTCCATCTTCTCCATATGTCGGTACAATTTATGGAGCTTGGACAAGAAGAAGCAATGGGCCTACAGATGCTGGATATATTTTTGTAAATCATTCAACGGACATGGCTGCTTCTTGGATGCCACGCGATACTTTGTTTACGGATTTGTCTTCGCCTGCAATTCCGCCAATAGGAACAGGACTAGCAGTAGGACCTTCAGGACAAATTGGAATTTCATGGGGTGGTGGTCTTCCCAATACAATTCGATATAAAGAATCAACTGATGGTGGAAATACTTGGCCTGTAAATTCGGTTGTAATCGATAATAATGTTCAACCTGCGAATGATTATTATGATTTTATCAATCATGCAATAAGTTTTTCAGCACAATTTACTTCACTGGCGAGAGATGTAAGTGGATTAGCATACAATGGAAATATTTATTGTGTATGGGATGATGTTAGAAACGGTGTAGATAATGCGGATATTTTTCTTGCTCGTTCTTCTGATGGCGGACTAACATGGGCTACGCAACGAATTAATGATGATTTGACAACAAGAAATCAGGTTGTTCCTACTGTTGCAGTAGATCCTACTTCTGGTTGGGTTTATGTTTCTTATTTAGATGGAAGATTAAATACAGATGCTTTTGACGATACTTTAAATTATTATGTTGCTTGGTCGAATAATGGTGGGCAGACATTTCAAAATCAACGTGTGAGTTTACAATCATCTACAGTAAATTATATTCATTCCGATTATATGGGAATGGATGCATTTGGTGGAAAATGTCAATTACTTTGGGTTGGAGGACTAGGTTCGCAAATGACATGGACAGCAACCTTAACACAAAATCAACTTTTATCGGTTGCTGAAATTCCAAAGTCAGAATCGCTTTTATTATTTCCTGCAATTCCGAATCCCTCTATTGATTTTACAACATTCGATTTCGAAATCTCTGAAGCTGCTGCAGTTTCAATTGTTGTAACAGATATTAATGGAAGAGTTGTAGCGAATCCATTATCAAATGAAAAATATAATGCGGGTCGGCATCAGTTTCGTTTAGAACATCAATCGCTTGGTCTTGCAGCTGGAACTTACATTGCAACAATTACAAGTCCATCAGGACAATGCAGTAGAAAGTTTATGATTGCGGAATAGCAATTATTTTCCAATCACAAGAACTTGAAAAGTTCCAGGGATTTTTTTTGGACGAGGGTGAGGATTTTCTTTTGTTGCTTCAGGCGTTTCCCCTAACTCTGCAGTAATAGTATAAATAAAATGAGTTTTCAAATCCAATGAAAGGGTTCTTGCACCTTTTTTTGTAATTACTGTTTCAAGTACAATATATTTTCCTTCTGCATTTTGATTTGATACAGTAAGCGTTCCTTCACCATTGGAACTATAGATATTTCCGTTTTCTGGGTCAAATGCAATACCATCACAACCATCACCGATTGGAACTTCGTCTATTTCCTTTCCTGTTTTTATATCAATAACAATCATTAATTTATTTGCGCATCCTGAAAATAATCTCCCCTTTTTTCTATCAATTGCAAGACCTGTTGGTTCTTCTCCCTTTCCCAATTTCCAAGTATCAATAACTTTATTTGTGGAAAGATCTATTACCTGAATTTTGCTTTTGTCTTCAAGATTCACAAACATTTTTCCAGCACTATCTGTCATTGCTTCTTCAGGTCTGCCATCTAATTTAATCGTTGCAACAACTTTTCCTGTTGCTGGGTCGATAACTGTGATGTCATTACTACGGCCATTACAAGTATAAATCCTTTTAGTAAAGTCATCATATAAAATAGCATCTGGATTTTCACCCACTGCAATTTGTTGTAAAACAGCATTTGTTTTGAGATCAAATTCAGTAACGTCATTCGTTTTTCCATTACTTGTATAGCCTTTTCCGAAAGGTGTTGCAAAAGCAATTCCATGAACCCCTTTTGTATCTGGAATTATTCCAACCGAATCACCAGTAGTTTCATTCAAAATATTTACTTGCGTACCATGTGAGACGTAAATACGATTCAATTCATGATTAACTGCTAGATAATCCCAGCCACCATTGCTTTGAATGTGCCAGGTATTCATTAGATGAAGACCAGTATAGTTTTGTGAAAAAACTAGATGAAATAAAAATAACGAGGAGATTATGAATACCTTTTTCATATTTTAAAATTTGGAGCAACAAAATTATGTGACAATTCCGTTTGAATTCTGTACGAGTTGCTACAAATCGTATAAGGAGCTGTATTTCTCCTTAGCGTAATTCATAAAATGGGAGAAACTTAGTTTTTCGCCAGTCACACGTTCGCAAAGTGTTGCAGCTTCGTAGCGTTTCCCATATTGATGAATATTTTCTCTCAACCATTTTAATAAAGAAGAATAATTACCAGCTTCAATTTCTTTTTCAAGTGATGGAATATCTTTTTTTGCTTTGTCGAAAAATTGAGCTGCATAAAAACTTCCGAGCGAGTAAGTAGGGAAATAACCGAAACTCGCATGTGACCAATGGACATCCTGCAAACATCCTTCCGCATCATTCGGCACTTCAATTCCCAAATAATCTTTGTAACGTTTGTTCCAGAAAGCTGGAATTTCATCCACTTCAATTTTATTTTCGAATAAAGCCTTTTCCACTTCAAAACGAATCATGATGTGAAAGTGATACGTCAATTCATCTGCATTTATACGAATGAATGAAGGTTGTACAACATTCATTGCTGAAAATAGTTCTGCGGCAGTTGACTTTTTTAATTGTTCCGGAAAATGTTTTTGTAATTCTGAAAATTGGCCTTTCCAGAAAGCAAAACTTCGACCCACATTATTTTCCCATAACCTGGATTGCGATTCATGTATTCCAAGTGAAACTGCTTCACCAGATGGTAAGCCATATTCTGAGATTGGAAGTCCTTGTTCGTAAAGTGCGTGACCACCTTCATGAATGGTTCCGGAAATACAATCGGAAAGATTATTTAAATCAATTCTTGTAGTCACACGAACATCTTCAGCACCAAAATTTATAGTGAAAGGATGAACAGAAAGATCCTGACGGCCTGTATTAAAATCGAAACCCATTCCTTTCAAAATATGAACACTAAAATCCCATTGCTTCCCTTTATCATAAGCATGATGTAGTAGGGCAGTAGAATGTAAAGGTTTTTCAGCAATATTTTTTACGAATGGAACTAGGCTTGTGCGAACTTCCTCGAATAAAGTTTCAACATCTTTTGTGGTTAAGCCTGGCTCGTGCAATTCAAGCATAGCATCATACGGATGCTCCTTATAACCGAGCATTTCACATTCTTTTCTTTTGAGCTCTACCAGTTTTTTAAGTTTGGGAGCGAAGATTTTAAAATCACTTTTTGATTTTGCTTCTTGCCATGCGTTGAATGCTTCCGAAATAGATTGACTCATTTCTTCTACAAATGCGCGCGTATATTTTTTTGCTCGTTTGTAATCTTTACTTGTTTGATTAACATTTGCTTTTTGTATTTCATCAAGCGAATGATCAGTTACAAGTTCGTCCAATAAATTCCCTAGAGCTTCGGCCGTTGTCATGTCATGCGCAATTCCTGAAAGTGTGGATTGTTGTCGAGCACGCAAACCAGAGCCGCCTTCTGGCATATAGGTTTCTTGATCCCAACTCAAAAGTGCAGAAGAGTAATTTACATCTGCAATTCGTTGAAGCATGGATTTATATTCTTCGTATTTGTTCATTTTTTTTTGAACTTTAATTATTCGTCAAATGTCAAGCTTGCTTTTTTAGAAAGGAAATTGCAAGCAAAATCCATCCGCAGATAAAACATAATCCGCCTAAAGGAGTTATGGGCCCAAGCCATTTCCAGTTTTCAATTCCTAAAACTTTTGCTGTGCTTAGTAAATAAAGAGAACCACTGAATAAAATAATTCCTGAAATAAATAGAATGCCTGCGATTTTAAGTGACTTTGATTCACCAAAAAGTTTTGCCAGAATACCACAAATCATCAAAGCAAATGCATGATACATCTGATAACGTGCTCCTGTTTGAAATACTTCTAATGATTTCAGGTCCATTTCTCCGCTTTCAAGATATTTCTGAAGTCCGTGAGCTGCAAAGGCTCCGATTATTACTGCTAAACAAGCCGAAAGGGCACCAATTACAAGCCAATTTTTTGCCATATCTCAAAGTTAATAGGCTTTCATCATAAAGTTCCTGCCTTTTACCGAAAGTTTTCCTGAATTCCCCCGTCTAAATTCTAAATAGTAGATTTGAAGGGTTGGACGAATCGATATTAATAACTGGGCTAAAGTCTGGACAAAGGGACGCATTTGAAACCTTGTTCAAACAGTATCGCCGGCAGGTATACAATACTTGCTTGGGATTGCTTCAACATGCAGGCGATGCTGAGGATGTAGCGCAGGAAGTGTTCATTGAAGTATTTAGATCCGCCGAAAAATTCAGAGGCGATGCGAAACTAGGAACCTGGTTGTACCGGATTTCTTACAATAAATGTCTGGATCATATTCGTTCCAGCGGAAGAAGTAAAAGATCAGGAAATGTAATCAGTTTGGATGGAGAAGCGGCACCACAAATTCCTTCTGAACATTATTTCGAACATCCTGGAATTGCACTGGAAAAAAAGGAAGAATCGAAAATTGTTTTTGCAGCAATTACTGCATTGCCAGAAAACCAAAGAGTTGCTTTTACCTTGAATAAAGTAGATGGATTAAGTTATAAAGAAGTAAGTGAGATTATGGAAATGAATGTTCCTGCAATTGAATCGCTACTTCACAGAGCAAAATTGAACCTTAAAAAATTGTTGAACGATTATTATTTAGAGAATAAATAAAAATGAAAAATCATCCTTTGTCACCAGAAGAAAAAGCAGATCATGCTTTGGAAAGTTTAGAGGGAATCAATTTTTCGGAGCTCCCGTTCGGTTTTGATGAGCGAATGTTTGCTCGTTTTGATTCGGAATTTTCTAAATCAAAAACACCAAAATGGTTTTGGGCAGCTGCTTCTGTTATTCTTATTGTGAATTTATTCGTTGCATTTAACAGTTCAAATAGTACAACAACCACTGCAAAAACAGAAACTAATTCAATAAATACAGTTTCCTCTTTTTATTTCCAAGGCGGATCTGATTGGTATAACTAGTTCATTATTTTCTATTCATATCTAAAATGAAATTATTACAAAATTTAAAATTTACGGGGCCTGCACTTTTGTTATTGCTTGTGCTTAATTCAACGCTATTGGTGTTGATATTGATGAAACATCCCCCACATCCACAAAATCCACCGCCACCTTCAATGGGACAAGGCGGACCAAAAGATTTTTTGATTCATGAATTGAATCTGAATGATCAACAACAAAAATCCTATGGACTTCTTATTGATAAGCATAAAGCTTCCATGGGAATAATTCAAAGTGATATTCGTACACAGCGAGATTCGCTTGTTTCATTATTAGGAAGTTCAAACATGGATTCGCTAACTATGAATTCTCTTACAAGTCGTATTGGTGACGATCAGGCCTTGATTGAAAAAGTAAATTTCCAACATTTCAAAGCTCTTCGAAATATTTGCAATCCAGATCAACAACCCAAATTTGATAGTGTTATTCGTGATGCTTTAAGAATGATGGGTCCACAACAAGGAGGTCCAAATGGTCCGCCACCACCAAGACATCCGAATGGCCCACAAGATGGTCCGCCACCAAATGGTCCGCCTCCTAACGGCCCGCCTCCAATAAACTAAAACCCTAAAGCCTCCATCAATTTTATGATGGAGGCTTTTTTCATTGCATTGATAATCAGTGTATTTTAGACTAATTTGAGAAATAGTTCGACAAGCATTGTTTTTATGAAGATAAAGACTACTTTTGCACTCGAATTAGAAACCCTCTAGACTCAAACAATAATGAAAAAGTTCATCAACCTTGCTCTTATCCTTACTACAATTGCTTTCGTTTCTTGTACAAAAGAAACTATTTCAGGACCAATTGTAAATTCAGCTCCAGTTGCAATCACTGTGGAATACCGTGTTTTTTCTGAAAGCGGACATGTTAACGTTCAATATACTTCTTTTGATAACGGAGCTGTAACTACAACTTCAGTTCTTGTTGACAGAACAAATTTCTCTTACGCTTTTAACTGGACTTCAGGACAGACTTTAAGTGTTGGTGCAAAAAATGAAATGCCATCTGCTAAAAATGTTCATGTTGAAATTTATGTAAATGGAGTTCTTTTCAAATCAGCAGAAACTAGTCAGCCAAATACAACAGCAAAAGCTGAAGGAATTTATAATTAAGATTTACCCCTACAATGGAATAGGCTACTTGAATAGAGTAGCCTTTTTCTTTTTCTTTCCTTTCGTATGCGCTTAAAGAATGAAGTGATTTCCTAACTTCGTTCCGAATATGAAAACAATTCTTGTAATCGGTGCAGGTCGTTCGTCTTCTTCCTTAATTCAATATTTATTGGATCATGCTTCCATTGAAAACTGGAAAGTAAGAGTGGGAGATGTGGATGAAAAAAATGCAATCGCGCGCGTAGGTGGAAATACAAATGGAACAGCTTTCCGTTTTGATATTTCTGATGCCATTCAGCGTGAACAAGAAATCTCGAATTCCGAAATTGTAGTTTCGATGTTGCCTGCTTCATTACACGGTGCGGTAGCAAAAGATTGTGTTCGCTTAGGAAAACATCTCGTTACTTGCTCTTATGTAAATGATGAAATGCGTTCTTTGGATGCAGAGGCAAAAAAGAAAAATATTATTCTGCTAAACGAAATCGGATTAGATCCAGGTATTGATCACATGTCGGCGATGCAGATCATTGATAAGATTAAAAATTCGGGTGGAGAAATTTCCGCTTTTTATTCGTATTGCGGCGGACTGGTAGCACCGGAATCAAATGATAATCCATGGGGCTATAAATTTTCTTGGAATCCAAGAAATGTAATTCTTGCTGGACAAGGAACTGCACAATTTATTGAAAACGGAAAATACAAATACCTTCCATATTCCAGATTATTTTCGGAAGCAAAAACAATTTCAGTAGAAGGTTGGGGCGAGTTTGACGCATACGCTAATCGCGATTCACTTTCTTATCGTGCTGTTTATGGAATTGAAAATATTCCAACGATGCTGCGTGGGACACTTCGTATGCCAGGATTTTGTAAAGCATGGAATTCATTTGTACAATTAGGTTGGACCGATGATACCTGGAAAATTCATAATTCAAATACACTTTCTTATTCAGAATTAATCGAATCATTTCTTGCCGATGAAAAAGGAAATGTAAAAGAACGTTTGGCAAAGTTTCTGAAAGAGGAAATTGGTAGTGAAATTATGCAGAAGCTGGAATGGCTTGGCATTTTCTCTGATGAAAAAATAAAATTGAACGATGCAACACCCGCTCAGATTCTTCAGGAATTATTAGAGCGCAAATGGAAGTTGAAAGCCGGTGATAAAGATATGATAGTGATGCAGCATCGTTTTGAATATCTTTTGAATAATAAATCGCATACAATTATTTCTTCCTTTGTGATAAAGGGTGATGATGAAGTGCATACGGCCATGGCAAAAACAGTTGGACTTCCGGCCGCAATTGCTGTACGCAGAATATTAAAAGGAGATTTAAAACGAACTGGCGTTTGTGTTCCAGTTACGCAAGATATTTACGAGCCTGTTTTGAAAGAGTTGGAGGAGTTGGGGATAAGGTTTGAGGAGAAGGAGATTTATAATTAGCAATTTCAGATTCTACTTCTTCAAATGCGGCATAAACATCTGCAAATAAATAGCCATTACATCCCATAGTATATGGCAAAAAATCAAAATCTTAATATTGCGGAAATTATAATAATAGATTGCGAAAATAAATCCTATAAAAAAAGGTCCGACCATCTGCATCACAGTTCCATAACCAAAATGCAATAGTCCGAATAAAACAGAGGAAATTATTATGGCAATTGCAGGACTCTTAGTCAAAATTGTGAGTCGCGGTTGAATATAACCTCTGAAGGTTAATTCTTCTACAATTCCTGCTGTACCCGCTGTAAAAAATATCAGCCATTGGTTCACCTTGAAAATTTCCAATAACTGTTTGAATTTATCGCTCTCTTTTATCAAGCCTAACTTCAAAAAGATTACTGCAATAACAATGAGTCCGATGACCAGTGCGAAAATAATTGCAATGAAAGAAACAAGGTATTGCCAAAATTGATATTTACGTTCTTCCCAAATCAATAATTTCTGATGTTCTACTTTTTTGGCGTAAACAAAAACTAGGAGTAGGGAAGACCAGAATAAAAGGCGGGAAGAAAAAAGTATGCCTGCAGTAATTTCTTTTGCACCGAAAAGATGAAGTAAAATATTTCCACCAAAAATGGAAATTGCAAACAGATAAATTAATAAAATAAGAACTCCGTAAAGAAGTATCTTTTTTCCAGGAGCAGGACTCAAATTTTCCATCTACGAAAGATACTCATTCAAAGAATTAGTTGACTCAAACAAAAAAGCCTTCCGATTAAGGGAAGGCTTTGCATTTACTAAAATTTATTTATTCTTTCGGACGGGCTAGTCCTTCAGCAGGTGCTTTTGTTGCGCTATCACTTTTAGGTTCATCAACTGTTTGCGAATTTGACTTCACAGGTTTTGCTTTCGGACGCGAAGGACCAGATTCATCAATGGCTATTCCATTTCCACCTTCAGGAGCGGGTGGGGCAGGATTTACATCATCAGTACCTTTTGTTACTTCTGCTTCTTTTTTGGGAGCAGAAGATTTACTTCCGTGTTTATTTGGTTTCGGCTTTGGTCTTGGCGCACCACTTTCATCAATTGTTATTTCACTTCCATTACCTGGAGCTGGAGTTACTTTGTCTTCTGATTTTTTTGCTGCCTGCGCAGAATCAGCTTTGCCTTTTGAATCTGAAGTTTGTGCCTTTGCACTATTAGCAAAACAAAGTCCTGCGGCAACAAATAGAATAGCTATAACTCGTTTCATGATGATGATTTTAATCTGTTTTGCAAAGATAGTGCCATTTGGAATAAATAGACAAATGCTAGTAGGAAGAGCCTCAGAAATGAATGGAGAAGCGACCTTATTTTACGAGTTCCAAAGCTTCAGGTACAGAAATCTGTTGACCTTTAAAGAATGCAATCACAAAAGCATCCGGAAAACCTTGGGTTCTCATTTGTTCCTTGAGCGCTAAAATGGTTTTGTAATCGTTCGTGCTTCCATTGGTATAACGAGTCAATCCAGCTTTTGTCAAATCGTGTTTAACTCCAGGGATCTTATTCAGATTTGCCATTACATCTGTAGGAACAGCATTTTGAAAAGCTCCCAATTGAACTCTGAATTCAACCAAAGATTTAACATCTGCACTTTGTTGAGTTGTATCAGATAGATTTTCTTTTTCCTGTTTCATATAAACAGCTCCGGCCTGCTCAAGCGGAATACGTTTTCCGTTTTTGTAGGCCGTGATAAATGCGCCACCATATCCTTTTACTAATAACTGTGCTTTACCTTTTGCGGCCTCATCAAAAGTTGAAAAAGATCCGCTCATGTATTTATATAAACCGTCTTCTGTTTTGATCACCGTTAAGTTCGGAACATCAGCAAAAGTTCCTTTAGAAATAGGATGATTAAATGCACCCAATTGAACACGGAAAACAATCTGATCATCAGAAATAGGATCACTTGTAAATCCTGTCGCACCAACAACACCTGTTGAACCAACTGCTCCTGTAGATCCTACAACACCTGTGGAACCAACTGCTCCTGTAGATCCTACAACACCTGTTGAACCAACTGCTCCAGTAGTTCCTACAACACCTGTTGAACCAATTGCGCCTGTAGAACCAACAGCGCCCGTTGCACCAGTAGCTCCATTTACAAAAACATCCTTCACTTCAATATATTTTCCGTCAGCAGTTTTATAAACTAAAATTGGATGTGAGAATCCTTGACTTTCCAATTGTTTTCTTCTTTTTTCTGCATCCCTTAAATCATTAAATTTTCCTGCAGTATAAATTGTAGAAGAATCGGCTAACATGGTTCCGGTTAAATCTGGAACACTTAATAAACGTGTCAGCACATCATTCGAAACTCCTTTTGTATACGATCCGAGAGAAACCATGTAAACTTTTCTTTCTGTTCCGCCCGTCCCTACACTATTTTTGTTTGATTTTACGATTTGTGTTTTTGCAAACAGTGCGCCTGTAGAATCATTATACATATCCCAACGCATTTGAATTGTGGAATCCGTTAGACCTACACCTACTTCATCTGTAAAAGTTCCTCTGGATGTTCCAAGCTCCTTGTCAAGATAATCTGGTGTATAATCATTGTCTTCATCAATCGGACATCCTTTCAAATCAACCGCAACACCTTTAGGAGTTCCTGCACATGAATCTTTAATATCAATTACACCATCTTTATCATAATCCCATTGCTCCAAGGCATAATAATCTACATCATTGAAAGGATCTTTACCTGTTGAATCAATTGTTTCAGCTGGTCCGGTTAAATTATATCGTAATGAAAAAGAAGTAAAAACAAAATTGTCATTCGCGCTTGTACCGATTCGCTGACCTGTACTTGCAGAAGTTACACCATCGAGATAATCTGTAAATCCGAAATGGAAGGTAGTCCCCACTTTTACATCTACTTTATCGGTGAGTTGCATTAAGAATCCGGCACCAATAGGAATTGCAAAAGAACGTTCAGGATATTTTCCGAATCCATCCAAATTTTGTTCGCGGATATCAGTTTCATATTTATAATCACGCACAAGAAAAGAAGCTTGACCTGCGAAAGGTGAATTTTCCGGAAGACTTCTGATGGATCCATCTGACCAATAATTGTAAGCTATTCCATTAGCATCGATTAAATCAGTCTTGGTAAGAAATTCAAAAGATTCAAATCCTGCAGAAATATAAGGGTGAATTGCGTGAGAGGGCGGAATCCAATTTGCAAAGTTGTATTCGAAATGAAGTCCGCCAATTCGAATGGTAGATTCAAAATTTAGATTACGATAAATCAATCGTTCATTTGCACCTAATTTTCCAAACATGGTATAGAATCCAAGTCGCAAAAAGGGAGTCAAAGGTTGTGTCAACGAAAGTTCATAACCGATTCTACTTACCTGAGGCGAGATCGCATGCTTTACATATAAATCTGTGAAAACAGAAAATGTTCCTGTCCCAATTCCTAAAGTTGGTTTGAAAACAAATGGAGCAGGTGCTGGTTTTTGTTCTTCGGATGTATGGGGTAAGGTAATCGAAGTTGTATCCGATTGAGCATTCAATCGAGCAAATGAAATAAGTAAAGAAAAAACTGCAGGGAAAAGCAGATTTAGTCGGGGTAAAGACATGTAGCAAATTTAGCAATTAGATTGCTAAGCATCAAGTTTTACATCATCCATTTCTGGCTTGTAATCATCAATGCTTCCTGAACTGTAATACGCTTACCATTGTTGTGTGCAACAACAAATGCATCAGAAATGCCATTATTTCTTATTTGATTACGACTATCATGCGCTTCTTGGTAAGAATTAAAAGCTCCAATGGTGTATTTGTTCAAGCCATTGTTTTGTTCAGCATTAATAGTAGAACTAAGATGGTAAGTTTCTTTAAAGTATGAAATCGGTAACATTCTTTGAAATGCTGCAATCTGAACACAAAAATTAACTCCTGTTGAATTTACATTTGTATTCATTTTGGTAACAATTGGATCAGGGTCTTTTGTAACAATTGGATCTGGATCTTTAGTAACGATCGGATCAGGGTCTTTTGTAACAACTGGATCTTTAGTTACGATCGGATCAGGATCTTTTGTCACAATTGGATCAGGATCTTTTGTTACAATTGGATCAGGGTCTTTTGTTACAACTGGATCAGGGTCTTTTGTTACAACTGGATCTTTTGCTTTGATTTTAACCGTTGACGGTGCAATAGGAATAACTTTCCCTACTTCATTTTCAACATAAGAGAAGTGTCCACCGATCAATTGGTCTCCACTAACAGATGGATCAACAGTTACCCTGTATTGAACTGTCATTGTATGTTTCGCCGGAAGTACAAACCAGGAAAACTTAACTATGCCATTCTCAAATTTAAAATCAGAACCATCTGCTTTCACCAATTTAGCTGTAAATCCAGAAGGTAAGGTATCTTCAATTTTACCAAAGCTTGTCAAATCATCTTTATGTAAAACAAGTGTCACCACAAAAACATCTGTTATTTCAGTACTAGGAACCGCACGTTCGATATTGATCACAACAGAAGGTTTGGCAGTTGAATCAGCTACTGGAAAAGTGTTTACTGCTGCAGTGCCGGACTCAATAACAGAAATAGATAAAGGAGTAAGGGGAATATTCGCAGGTAAATTATCTACGGTGTGAGATAATTTACAATTAAGTGAAACATCTCCTTTTGCATCAGCAGCCGGAGTGACTTTATAAGAAATTTTAAGTTCTTTCACTTCACCAACTCTTGACCAAAGAAACTTTACAGTTTGTTTGTCAAATTTATAACTGCTTCCAGAAGCTTCTACTTTTTCTGCAGTCCATCCTTCTGGAAGATCCATAGAATAGCGCATAAAATCAGTTTCTCCATTTGTAGCAATGGTTACTTCTACAAGAAAAGCTTCACCAGCCTTTACAGACTTCGGTGCTTTTACTTCTGCCGAAGGTGTTCCTACAAATAGTTTGATCATCATCACGATGATCAAGTTGACTACAATAATTAGTGGTCGGATCATAATTTTCCGTTTGCTTGGTTTTTATTGATCGAAGAAAAAGTCTATTAATCGGTTTATTCCATCTGCAGTCCAATTGCCAACTCCATCAAAGAAATTGTCAATGACTGTATTAATTTCATCTGCAGTAATAACACAATCTTTATTTCCATCAGCAGATCTGAATTCTTCCGGAATACAATCGGCACCTGATTTTGCTTTTACATCTGCATTTCCTTGCTGTAATGTTTCATGCGAAGGGTTTTCTCCGAATTGAGATTTCTGAGAATTATTTATTGAATCACGTTCCGCATCGTTTCCGATTTTTTTATAATCAAGTGAAACACCGTTCTCATCTACTTTATTTCCTTTTTTTGTATTTGGTTCTTTATCGAGATAATCCGCAACCCCATCTTTGTCATCATCTAAAGGACAACCATGATTATCTACTTTTACCCCAGTAGGAGTGCCTTGACAATTATCATCTTTATCTGCAATTCCATCTTTGTCATAATCTTCATTCATCATCGCATTCACATCCACACCTGTTTCTTTTTCACGATCTGGATGTCCAAATTTGTAATAAACAGAAACACCATACCACATCCAACTATCATTACCACCATCTTTAACATTATCTATATAGTCGGTGAAAGTCAAAAAGTAGCTTGCCTGAATATTTGCTCCTGCATTCGGACCGAATTTCCAACGGAAACCAACACTTAAAGGAATTCCGAATGTGCTTCTGGAATAATTTGTGGCGCTGTCCTTTAATTGAGATTCAAAAGTATAGTCGCGATGCAAAATGGTAGAAGTAGAAGCAAGCGGATCATTTTCTGCTCTTGAATGGATAGAGCCATCCGACCAATAATTATAAGTGCTATCTCTTTTATCTTTTAAATCACCATGTGGATCGAAACTCATCCACCCGAAGCCAGCAGAGATATAAGGTGCAAATTGAGCATCGCGTTTCATGATGACATCATTGTCAAAATAAAACACACCATTTAAGCCAACAAACAAAACTTGTGATTCAAAGTTTCTATTTAAAGTTAGGCTGCGTTCGCTTTTTGAAACTTTACCATAATTGCCAAAAAGTTCAGCGCCGAACATATTTCCAAATCTTTGTTCCACACCAAATCGCAATGATGTTCTAAAAGCACCTCCTGATTTATTTGTATTACCAACATCACCATGGAATTGCGTTAAGCCATAACCAAAACTTACCAGCGGAAGTTCTTTGGGAGCAGTTTGTGCAACTGCAATGAGTCCTGTAAAACAGGCAGGAATCATCCAAGATAGTTTTGTTCTCATCATGGTCTGTTCCGCGTTGCGTAGGGAATTTTGCGGATTATGGCAAAACTATTCGAACAAGCAACTTCATTAATAGGTGCAGTCCATACTTACAAACATGAATTTGTTAATGGAGATTTATAAAAGATTTGGCACTGTTCTTAAAAAGGTTGGTTTTGTTGGGGTCTTCGACGAATGTATTTTCTAAATCACACTTGTTAACATTCGGTTGTTGAAACAGAAAAGCCCTGCAGATAATTTTTCCGCAGGGCTTTTATGAAAAATAAATCCATTTTAAAAGTTGGGTTTCAACATATACTTTGAATAGAAATCATTAATAATTTTTACTGCTTCATCGGCGGTATCAACCAAATGAAATAAACTCAAATCAGATTCATTCACATTATGTTCTTTCTCCAACATCGTTTTTTTGATCCATTCAATTAGTCCGCCCCAATATTCGGTACCAACTAATACTACAGGGAAATTTGCGATTTTGGAAGTCTGAACAAGCGTCATCGCCTCAAATAATTCATCTAATGTTCCAAATCCTCCAGGCATTGCAATAAATCCTTGAGAGTATTTCAGGAAAATCGTTTTGCGAACGAAGAAATAGTCGAAGTTGATACTCTTATCGTAATCAATATAAATATTTGAGGATTGCTCAAAGGGAAGTCGAATGTTGAGTCCGACAGATTTTCCTTTTCCTGCTTTTGCGCCTTTATTAGCAGCTTCCATAATTCCAGGGCCGCCTCCTGTGATTACGCCGTATCCTTCCTTACAAAGTTTCTCTGAAATTTCTTCGGCAAGTTTGTAATAAGGATTTTCCGGTTTTGTTCTAGCACTTCCAAATACAGAAACACAAGGGCCAATCTTCGCCATTTTTTCAAATCCTTCTACAAATTCTGACATGATTTTAAAAATCTGCCAGGAGTCGCCTGCTTTAATTTCGTTCCAGTCTTTTTCTTCAAACGCTCGTCTGATTTTATCTTCGTTGGTCATAAAAATATTTTCTAATGATAATTGATTGCATGTATTATTGCAAACGGTGGGCCGTTTTTGAGGGGAGGAGGGTTACATTGTAGTTTAATTCGCTTCTGTTACGTTGAATAGCGGGCGATTGTTTCATTTAAGGAATGCAGAAAAGACAATAATTGTTATTGCTGTTGTAATGTCGCTTCGAGTTCTTCTTTCAGAAATTTGGAAGTAAAACTTCTTTTATTTTTTGCAACATGTTCTGGTGTTCCTTCTACAAGAATTTCACCACCACCAATTCCACCTTCCGGACCAAGGTCAATAACATGATCTGCCACCTTGATAATATCCATGTTGTGTTCAATTACAAGCACAGAATTTCCCTGATCAACTAACTTGTTTAACACTTCCAATAATATTCTGATATCTTCGAAATGTAAACCAGTGGTTGGCTCGTCCAAAATATAGAGTGTATTTCCAGTTTGTTTTTTTGCAAGTTCAGTTGCAAGTTTTACACGTTGCGCTTCACCTCCAGATAGAGTGGTGCTTTGTTGCCCAAGCGTTATGTAGCCAAGTCCAACATCCTGCATAGCTTTTACGCGTGCCAGAATAGAAGGATGGCTTTCAAAAAAGGTTACAGCTGCATCAATTGTCATTTGTAATACATCCGAAATACTTTTTCCTTTGAATCGAATTTCAAGCGTTTCACGGTTGTAACGTTTTCCATTGCAGGTTTCACACAAAACATAAACATCTGGAAGGAAATTCATTTCAATCGTTCGTAAACCTGCACCCTGACAAGTTTCACATCTACCACCTTTTACATTGAATGAAAAACGTCCAGGTTTGTAGCCTCGAATTTTTGCTTCCTGTAATTCCGAAAATAATGTTCTGATATCAGAAAACACATTTGTATAAGTTGCAGGATTTGAACGAGGCGTTCTTCCAATTGGCGATTGGTCAATTTCAATCACCTTATCGATGTGTTCAAGTCCGTGAATTTTGCGGTAGGGTAGTGGTTTCTGTTGACTGCGATAAAAGTATTTTGAAAGTATCGGATAAAGCGTTTCATTTATTAAAGATGATTTACCGCTACCACTAACTCCTGTTACGCAAATAAATTTTCCTAATGGAAATTCAACCGTAACATTTTTTAGGTTATGTCCTGTGCAGCCATCTAATACAAGTGATTTACCATTTCCTTTTCTTCTTTGTGCAGGAATTTCAATTTGTTTTCGTCCTGTAATATAATCTGTAGTTAAGGTACCGAATTTCAAAAGCTGAGCGGGTGTTCCTTCTGCAACCACATATCCTCCATGAACTCCAGCTTTAGGCCCAATGTCAATAACATGATCGGCGGCAAGAATCATTTCCTTATCATGCTCCACTACGATCACTGAATTACCAATGTCTCGAAGATCTTTCAGTGCATTGATCAATCGAACATTATCTCGTTGATGTAAACCAATACTCGGCTCATCAAGAATATATAAAACCCCCACAAGTTGTGATCCAATTTGTGTTGCCAATCTAATTCTTTGTGCTTCTCCACCAGAAAGAGAACGAGAACTTCTATCGATAGATAAATAGTCAAGACCTACATCCAAAAGGAATTGCAATCGATTGCTAATTTCCTTTAATACTTCAATTCCAATTTTTCTTTGACGTTCACTAATTTTATTTTCAATACCATCTAACCATTTCTGAAGTTCAGTCAATGACATGCTTGACAATTCCGAAATGTTTTTGTCTGCAACCCGAAAATATAAAGACTCTTTTTTCAATCGTGTCCCTTTGCATTTTGGACACGCAGCTTCATTCATAAATTCTTGAGCCCATTTCTGGACACCACTCGTTCCTTCTTGCTCCTGACGTGCCAAAAAATTTACTACACCTTCAAAGGAAAGTGCATAACTAGTTCCAGTGCTATTGTTATCATTTTTTACTTTCAGCATTTCATCAGTACCGTAAAGAATTGCGTTCAATGCTTCTTCTGGTAAATCACGAACAGGGTCTGAAAGTTTAAATTTATATTTATCGGCAAGCGCATCTAATTGTTTAAAAATCCAAGAGCTTCTATATTCTCCAATAGGAACAATAGCACCTGCCTTAATCGATTTTGTTTTAATTGGAATAATTTTGTCAATGTCAATTTCCAGAATGTGGCCTAGTCCATTACATTTTGGACAAGCTCCATAGGGAGAATTGAATGAAAATATATTCGGCGCTGGATCATCATAAGATATTCCTGAAGTTGGGCACATGAGATGTCTGCTGAAATGTCTTGCCTCACCAGTTGGTCCTTTTGCATTTGAAGCTTCAGAAACCATCAGCGTGCCTTTGCCATGTTTCATAGCAAGTTTAACCGAATCATAAATGCGTTGTCGATCTTCTTGATTTACAGCAATGCGATCAATGACAATTTCAATGTCGTGAACTTTATAACGATCAAGTTGAATGCGTGTGGTTAATTCCAATAATTCACCATCGACACGGGCACGTAAGAATCCTTGTTTGCGAATTTGTTCGAATAATTCACGGTAATGGCCTTTTCTTCCTTTTACAACGGGAGCAAGTAACAAAACTTTTTTTCCGTTGTATGTCGACAAAATCAAATCTAAAATCTGCTCATCACTATAACGAACCATTTTTTCTCCAGTAACATATGAAAATGCATCGGAAGCTCTAGCATAAAGCAGACGAAGAAAATCATAAATCTCAGTAATTGTTCCTACAGTCGATCTTGGATTTTTATTTACTGTTTTTTGTTCAATTGAAATTACAGGTGAAAGTCCAGTAATTTTATCTACGTCCGGGCGTTCAAGATCACCTAAAAATTGACGCGCATAGGCAGAGAATGTTTCTATATATCTTCTTTGGCCTTCAGCATAAATGGTATCAAAGGCTAATGAAGATTTTCCACTACCACTCAAACCAGTAATGACCACAAGCTTGTTTCTTGGAATAGAAACGCTAATATCTTTTAAGTTGTGAACACGAGCACCAAAAACTTCCAGGGTTTCGTTTTCGCTTTCTGCAATGGGAGGAAGGGTATTTATGTCTGACATTTATTATCTTCGAAATGGATAAGCAAAGGTACATCGTTTCTCTGCTAATTTTGATTCATTTTAATAAATAATAAAACCCTAGTTAACTAACTTTAGCCTATGCGATTTTTTTTTACATTTTTTATCTGTTTGATCGTTGCTTCTTCAATGAATGCCCTAACAATAGAAAAAGATTCTACTAAACTAATTGTAAAGGCCGATTCACTGTTTCACAAAGGAATTTTTGAGTTGAGCTTTGGACAGTCCTTGTTATTTATTTCGAATAGTCAATTAATAAATATAAGAAACAATGCAGCTATTGTAATTCCAACAAGTGCGATGTTATTTTTCGTTGAATTACGACCTGAAAAGAGAATTCGTATTCCTGTTTTTTTTAATCTACCTACTGAATCAAAACAATTTATTGTGGCAGGTCAAATTGTAAATGAACGTGCTTCACCAACATTCGGTATGGGTTTAGAATATCGAATTATGAAAGCTAAAGTTGCAGCCGCTTCTCACTTGGAACTTGAAGTTGGACCTTTAGCAAGTTTTCTAATGACTACAAAAAACAGCCTTCGATTTGCTCCAATTGCGGCGGCCAGAGTTAGACTGGTCAGAAATAATTTTGTGATGTATGTGGGTACTAGTTACTCGATTGGAATAAATAGCTGGGGAATATTGTATGGAACAGGAACTGTGTTTTAATTTGTCGTAAAAAGTATTTCTTTAGATTTTTACTGGAACAAGTTTTGATTTTTTTCAATAATACTAATGAAGTATTGTATCCTTTTTTTTCTCTGTTTCCGTTTTCATGATTGTTGTATCTATTGGAAGCAAAGGAGAAGGAGAATCAACAATCCCAAAACCATATAGTTTGACTCCTTTTTTGGGAAATAGAATTTGATACGTTTTTTTATCAATGTTGGTAAGTGTATTTTGTAATAACCATGGGTTTAGTGCCTTTAACGAAACATAATTTGATCCTTGTGAAATTGCAAATAAGGACAAATCAGAAATAGAAGAATCAACTTTTATAGAATTAGTTGGTATAGGCGCAAACATTTCACGTTTATTTAGTTTGTATCCATAGGCTTCCGGACGAGAAATTATTTCTTTGAATGCTAGTAAACGGTAGATATACATCCCTGTTTCATCATTGAGATTTAGTTCATAATAGCTAAGCGTACCTTGACGTTCAAGTTGTTTATCTAAGGCGCCCATTCCTAAATCATAAGCGGCAGCGGCAAGTGTCCAGTTTTTGTATTTTTTGTAAGCATCTTTAATAATTTCGCAAGCAACTTCAGTGGCTTTTTCAATATTAAAACGCTCATCTATATTTTCATCTACCTGCAAACCGTAATCTTTAGCAACTGGTCCCATTAATCCCCAAAATCCACCTGAACCTAAAAGCGTATTTGAATTATCCAAGCCACTTTCCAAGATTGCTACATATTTAAAATCTTCAGGAACCCCATTTTTTTTCAGAATTGCTTCGATCATTGGAAACCAACGTGCTGCTTTTTTGTGAAGCAAGAGCGTAGAAGGTTGATCAAAAGCTTTAACATAAAACTCTTTTTCAAGAGCTTTCTTTACCATTAAATTTTCAACTGGCACTTTTTCTCCGCAGAAATTAAGATCCTTTGGAATGGTTACTCCGTTCAATTTGTAATCGGAAAAAAGAAGGTTTTTAAAATCGGTATCGGAGCTAGCGCCATGAAATGAAGAATAGAGAAGTTGACAAAGCAGAAAAAGCAGGAAAAATACGGGTAAGGCAAGCAAGTGCCGATACCATCGCTTTACAAATTTACTGAGGCTTTGGAGTGCCTTCTTCATCTTCCTTCAACGGAGCTTTAGAAACTTTAGTTACCGCAAACAAAGTTCCTAAAACTATGAGAACATAGGACCCGAAAATCAAAATATGTTTCAAACCCCAATTAACAATAGTCCCTTGAATTACAAAAATCATCATTAACGAAATAAACGAAATACCTACAAATGAAAGGGCAACTTGACTATCACTTAAACCCAAATAGGAAAGATGGTGAGTAGTATGATCTTTACCTCCTTTCCAAGGCGCTTGTTTTCTAAGTATTCGATTAATAACAACAATGGTAGTATCGCAAATAGGAACAATAAAGGCCAACATGGTAATCAAGATTTGTTTAGAATGAAAATAGTTACCACCGAAATCTGGACTATTCCAGAAGTAATGAATTCCTATTGCTGCCAGTAGAATTCCAAGGAATTGACTTCCTGTATCTCCCATAAACAATTTGGAGGGATGCCAATTAAAAAATAAAAATCCACTGAGTGCACCCAATACACCTAGGATCATTATAATGTGCACATTGAAAAAGTCATGTGAAATATAAATAGTCAACAACGCTTCAATTAAAATGACAACGGAAACGCTAGCAGTAATCGCATCCATATTATCTAGCATATTGATGGAATTCATAATACCTACAACCCATAAAATGGTTAGAATATTATTAAAAACTTCATTCTCAAATAGATTTATCGATTGATTGGATAGGATTAAAATTACGCCACATAATACCTGTACCATCAACTTTAATAAAGGTTTCGTATTGTATGCATCATCTGCAAGTCCCATTACAAAAGCTAAGGTTACCGAGCCCAATATTCCAAGCAATTGTTTGTCGAGCGGAATGAATCGAAAGGGAAAGAATACACCAAAACAAGCAATGGAAAGTAGAAACAATACAAAAAAAGAAATCCCACCTACAGCAGGTTTTTGTTGGCTACTCCAGCGTATCATTTCTGGACTTCCTCTCATCCCTAAAGTTCTTGAAAACTTCAAAAACAGGGCATTTAGCAGAAATGCTAGGATGATAGAGCAAATAAAGTATCCTGAATAAATCAGAACCAGATCATTATTCATAAAGCGCCTACAAGGGGTCGGGGAAATCCGCCTCTAATTTACGCATTTGTGCACGAAATGGTTGCTTTGAAATTTGATTCTTTGCAAGATCCTCATATCTTTGTTATTCATCGCTTATTGACCTCAATTGTTTATTTTTACCTGCGAATACAAAGCATCCCTTTGTAATTATTAATAACAAATGTCGAGCACCATTTTTGATGACGACAGAATTTTTAAAAAGTATGAAAACATCTACGATTATCAACTCATTTGTTGCCGTTTTGGCCACAAGCGGAATGTTGAATGCTCAACTGAATTGCGGTTCCGATCAGTACAATCGCGACTTAAAGTCAATTCACCCTACAGAGGTTCAACAGGCTCAAAATCAATTGGATAATGAGAAGAATTATCTTATTCAACATGGAGAAGGCAGAACAAACGCAACCTATGTAATTCCGGTAGTATTCCACATTGTTCATGATTATGGAATAGAAAATATTTCGGATGCTCAGATTTTGGACCAGGTAGCAATCTTAAATAGAGATTACGCAAAACTGAATGCAGATACTTCTGTAATTATTCCACAATTTCAAGCTATTGCTTCTGCTATTGATATTGAATTTCGTTTAGCTACAATCGATCCTGATGGAAATTGTACTAATGGAATTGATAGAATTGCCTCAAAACTTACAAACAATGGAGATGATGGTTCAAAATTGAACCCTTGGCCACGTAAAAAATACCTGAACGTTTGGGTTGTAAAAACCATTGGTGCTTCAGGTGTTGCTGGTTATGCTTATCAACCTGCTTCAGTTGTTGGTTTAGGTGCTCCAGTAGATGGAATTATTATTTTACATGATTACATCGGTAGTATTGGTACAAGTAATGTGAATCAATCAAGAGCTTTGACACATGAAATTGGACATTATCTTGATTTATCTCATCCTTGGGGAAATACAAATAGCCCTGGTGTAGCATGTGGTGATGATGGAATTCCTGATACGCCTCAAACTAAAGGTTGGGATCATTGCCCAACACCTGCACAAGCAATTGTTTGTGATACTGTTGGACCTGGCACAATTGAGAATTATCAGAACTATATGGATTATTCATATTGTTCTGTAATGTTTACACATGATCAAATGTTAGCAATGCATGCAGCACTGAATTCTAATGTTTCAGATAGAAATCACCTTTCTACTACCGCCAATCTTATTGCAACTGGTACTTATACTTTAACAGCTTCAAATTGCAAACCGATTGCTGATTTTCATAGTAACCATGCTATGATTTGCGAAGGTGGAAATATGCAATTCTTCGATAATTCTTCCAATGGAACAGTAACTTCTAGGGTTTGGTCTTTCCCAGGAGGAACACCTTCCACTTCAACAGCAGCTAGTCCAACAGTTACTTACAATACAGGTGGTCAATATCCAGTAACATTAACGGTTACAAATTCACAGGGTTCTGATAGTATTACTAAAGCAGGATATGTAATTGTTGGCGTTGGTTACGGTGAGCAAATTGGACCAATTTCAGAAGGCTTTGATAATCCAGCGGGATTAGTCGGTGGTTGGTATGTTGTAAATTATGGACAAGACCCGATTTATTGGCATCAGACTCCTGCTGCTGCAAGTTTAGGAGCAGGTTCTGTCGTATTGGATAATTACAACAATACAACGGGTCAAATTGATGAACTTATTTCTCCGCTTTACGACCTTCAATATATGACTGGAATTACGATGAACTTTAAAGTTGCTTTTGCTTCTCAGGTTCAGGATACTGGCTTTATTACTGAAAAATTAAGAGTTCTTGCTTCTACTAATTGCGGACAATCATGGTCTCAATTAACCATTAAGAAGGGTTCAACCTTAATTAGTGCAGGTTTGGTACCAGAATATTTTATTCCTGCTGCAAATAACCCACTACTTTGGAAAACAATCACATTGAATATTGGAAGTACTTATGCAGTATCTCGTGTTCGTTTCAAATTTGAGTGGACAGGTGGAAAATACGGTAACGAATTTTATATTGATGATTTGAATATTACTGGTACAAATGTCGGTGTCAATGAGTTTTCTTCAGTAAGCTATTTTGATCTTTTCCCTAATCCTTCTCAGGACAATAGCTCGATTCAATTCAATATGAAAGAGAACAATCAAGTTAAAATTACAATGACAGATCTTGATGGACGTATTGTACGGGAAATCGCTAATGAAAATTATACAGTCGGAGAACATACTGTTGCGTTTTCTACTGCCGATCTTGCTACAGGATTATATTTAGTTACTGTAGATGATGGAAAAACAAAACAAGTGAAAAAGCTTGCAGTTACACATTAATCGTAAATAACTAATTTATAAAAAAAGGTACTGTAGTAATACAGTACCTTTTTTTTATTGTTATCTTTCAAACTCAAAATTAGAAAAATAGAATCAAAATAATTTATTTAAACCTCATGAATAAAACCAGACTATTTTCCACTTTCGTTTCAATTGTTCTTTTATCTGGAATAATGAGAGCTCAACTTAACTGTGGAACTTCGGAGTATAACGAGCACTTAAAGCAGCTTAATCCGACAGAAGTACAGCAGGCGGAAGATCAACTGACAGCTGAGAAAAACTTTTTGATTCAGCACGGTGAGGGACGTTCTAATTCGATGTACATCATTCCTGTTGTATTTCATATCATCCATGATTATGGTGCTGAAAATATTTCAGATGCACAGATTCTAGATCAGATGTCCATTCTGAATCGTGATTATGCAAAGCTTAATGCTGATACTGCAAATATTGTAAGTCCATTTCAAACAATTGCATCTGCAATTAGTATCGAATTCCGTTTGGCAACTATTGATCCTAATGGAAATTGCACAAATGGAATTGATCGTATCGCTTCAAAAAGAACGTATCAAGCTGATGATGGTTCCAAATTAAATGATTGGCCACGTCGTTCTTATCTTAACGTTTGGGTAGTAAATTCTATTGGAGCAAATGGTGTTGCTGGTTATTCTAATTATCCATCTTCCGTAGTTGGATTAGGTGCTCCTGTTGATGGCGTAATTATTTTACACGATTATATTGGCAGTATTGGAACCAGTAATGTTAATCAATCAAGAGCCTTGACGCATGAAATAGGACATTACCTTGATCTTGCACATACATGGGGAAGCAATAATCAGCCAGGACAGTATTGTGGTGATGATGGAATTCCGGATACACCTCAAACAAAAGGCTGGACATATTGCCCAAGTGCAAATGCTTCAAAGGTTTGTGATACTGCCATTGTAGAAAATTATCAGAATTACATGGACTACTCTTATTGTTCATTCATGTTTACACACGATCAAATGCTTGCAATGCATGCCGCATTGAATTCAAATGTTTCGGATCGTAATCATTTATATCAAACATCAAATCTTATTGCAACAGGAACCTATACCCTTTCTCCTGTAACTTGTATTCCTCATGCTGACTTTCATGCCAATAGAATAATGGTTTGCGAAGGTGGCACAATCACTTACACAGATAATTCCTGGAATGGAACAGTAGTAAGTCGAGTGTGGACTTTCCCAGGAGGAACTCCATCAACTTCAACTGCTGCAAGTCCTGTCGTTACTTATAGTACTGCGGGCGTTTACAACGTTAGCTTAACTGTTTCAAATGCAAGTGGAAGTGATTCGCTAACGAAATATACCTATATCAACGTTGGTGTTCCTTATGGTGAATACGCTGGACCGATTTCGGAAAGTTTTGAAGATCCTGCTGTGTTACAACATGGTTGGATTGTAAATAACTATAATCATGATGGAATATATTGGCACCAGACGAATGTTACAGGTCTAACAGGAACGAGTTGTATGGTCATGGATAATTTTGCGAATACTACAGTAGATGTGGATGATCTTGTAACTCCGTTATATGATCTTCGGTTTATGACTGGAATGCAATTGACATTCAAAACTTCCTTTGCTTCTCAAGTTCAAGATACTGGAGCGATAACAGAAAAACTTCGTGTATTGGTTTCTACAAATTGCGGACAATCATGGACACAAATTAAAGTGTTGAAAGGATCGACGTTAATGAGTGGAGGATTGGTACCTGGATATTTTATTCCGACAAATGATCCACAGCTTTGGAAAACAACTACAGTGAACGTTGGAAATTCATATGCACAATCTCAGGTTCGTTTTAAGTTCGAATGGACAGGCGGGAAATATGGGAATGAATTCTATCTTGATGATTTGAATATTACCGGTACTAATGTTGGGGTAAATGAATTTAGTTCTGTCACTTATTTTGATCTCTTTCCTAATCCTTCACAAGAAAATAGTTCTGTTAAACTTTCTTTGAAGAAAAACGAAAAAGTTAAAATCACAATGACTGATTTAAACGGTCGTGTAGTAAAAGAAATTGCTAATGAAATGTTTGCAGAAGGCGATCACGTAGTTGATTTTTCAACTTCAGAATTAGCTTCAGGGTTGTATATTATTACAGTGGATGATGGAAATGTAAAGCAGGTTAAAAAATTAGCGGTAAATCATTAATACTATTATTCATTTAAAAAAAACAGCCTCGAGTATTTCGAGGCTGTTTTTTTTTTGATTAAAATTTACTTTCAAATGTTTTAAAAGATTTGGCTGCTATATCTTTTTCAGACAGCGAAGGATTTTTTTCTCCCCAATCAATATTTAAATCCGGATCATTCCATAAGAGTGCATCTTCAGAATCTTTATTGTAATAGCCGGCACATTTATAGGCAAAAATAGTATTGTCTTCTAAAGTTAGAAACCCATGTGCAAAACCTTCAGGTATAAAAAACATTGTTTTGTTTTCTGCACTTAGAACAATGCTGAAATATTTTCCATAGGTCGGTGAATTTTTTCGAATATCAACTGCTATGTCAAGCACAGATCCGTTAATCACACGAACCAATTTTGCCTGAGCAAAGGGAGGGTTTTGAAAATGCAATCCTCTTAAAACACCCTTTTGAGAAAGGGATTGATTATCCTGAACAAATTGGGATGTAATTCCACATTCAGCAAATTTTTTCTCATTCCAAGATTCTAAGAAATAACCTCTGCCATCTTTAAACACTTTTGGTTTTAAAACGAGAAGATCTTTTATGAAGGTGTGCTCTATTTCCATTTTTATTTTGCTCCGAATATTTTAGCGAGCATTCCTTTTTTCTTTGTGTTTTCATCGTAATAACCATAGCCATAACCGTAACCGTAACCATAGCCGTAACCGTAATTATAACCATATCCTTTACGATCTACGTCCACACCATTAAGTACAACTGAAAGTTTCTTAACACCATTTTCATTGTACAATCGATCGACAATCTGGATGAAATTTCGTTTGGAATAATCCGCACGGAAAATATAAATTGGATAGTCTGCCAACTGAATAATGTGAATTCCATCTGTCACAAGACCTACAGGAGGATTATCAATGATAATTAAGTCATAAACAAGTTTTAATTCAGCCAAAATTTCATTCATTTTTGAGCTGATAATTAATTCAGAAGGATTCGGAGGAATTGGTCCAGCTGTAATGAAATCGAGATTTTCGAGACTACTTTTCTGTAAGCAATCTAAATACGAATCTTTTCCAATTAGCATGGTACTCATACCCTTAATATTGGGAACATTAAAACCAAGATGAATTTTTGGTTTTCTCATATCCAAATCGAGGATAATTACTTTTTTTCCGGAATATGCAATTATTCCAGCAAGGTTAATGGCAACAAATGTTTTTCCTTCACCCGAAATTGTGGAGGTCACAGCCATGATTTTTGCGCCATCCTCATTTGAAATAAACTGCAGGTTGGATCGCAGCGATCGGAATGCTTCTGCAATAAGTGATTTAGGATTTTTATCTACTAATAATTGTGAAACAGGAACGTTCTGTTTGTATTTAGGTATAATACCTAATATACTAATTGCAGCTTGTGTATGTTTCGATATTTGATTCAAGGAAGTAATTGAATCGTGCATCAGATAGCGAATGATAACTAGAATTAAACTAACTACTACAGCAAGCAAAATGCTTGTTATTAAAGTGGAACGTTTACTAGGGCTAAATGGTGCAGCAGGAATTCGTGGTTTCTCCAGAACAACATGCTTGGAAGTAAATCCTTTTTCAGAAATCTGGTATTCAATTTCTTTTTCAATAAAAGTGCTTCGAAATTTTTCATTTATATCATACAAATGTTTTAAGGCAGAGTATTCTACATTAATATTATCGGCCTCAGGAAGTTTAGCGCCATAATCACTCATTTTTTCAAACAAAGCCTTTTCTCTTATTGTGCTTTGATCTAATATGGATTGAACGCTTTCTAGCAATAAAGTTTTTTGAATTGCAATTTGATAATTTATTGCTTTAATTTCCGGGCTTGTTGGGGTGACGGTCATTAAAGCATTTTCTCTCTCTGAAATTAGATTAAATAAATTAGTTGTAGGCAGTGTAAGGGAAGGCGCATTTTCTGTACTTGAAACTAAAGCGAGAACAGATTTTATATCTACATCTTTCTCTAAAAGTTTCTTTTGAATTTCTGTAAGTACTTTGCTCTCAAGTTGAATTTTCACAAGCTGATCTTCAATTGAGCCGAATCGGGTCATATTGAAAGTGTTCAATTCTTCGTTATCTCTTACATTATTTTTTTTTCTGAAATCCTTAATTGTATCTTCAGTTGCCTGCATTTCTTTTTCACGAAAAGCAAGTTGCTCTTGAATGAAGGCGAGAATTTTATTTCCACTTTCACTTCTACGTTCGAGATCATAACTTATAAATTCTGCAGTTATTGTATTTACTATGTCAAACGCTTTTACAGGATTATTATCGGTAATAGAAATGTGAATTGTTTTCGCTGGTTCGTTAATGACAACCACATTTAAACGAGGCGAATAGGCATCGGCAAGGTCATCCAGATTATTTAGAACAAAGTAATAACTGTTTTCGCCTGTCGTGTGGAGCATAGCATTCAGCTTCTCTTTATTTATGGTAACAAGCAAAGATATTTCAGGAAATTCAACCCATTTGTTATTGGTAAATTTCATACTTCTAAGTTGCCCGCCATATAAGTAGGAAATCTCCCCGCTATTAATGTTCGCATCAAATTTAATATCAAAACGAGTACCGTAAATTTCCTGCGATTTTGCACTTACTCCGATAGCATATGGCGAATACTTATAATGCTCATTGGTTTTGATTTTTCCTTGAGCATAATATGAAACTTCTAAAGGAAGTTTTCCTAGAACCCTTTTAAGAAATACTTTTGATCGGATAAGTTCAATTGCACTAGCCAGATCATTCTGTTCCTCCATTGCAGAAACACCAGTGACATCAAGTAGTCGAGCACTGTTTTCATTGTTGATTTGCATGGTAGTACTTGATTCATATTGAGGCTGGGTATATCTCAAATACAGCCATGACGAACCAATTGCAATCGCAAAAAACAAACAAATCCACAAAAAAGATTTCTTTGCTATAAAAATAAAAAGGCCGAATTCGAATTCACCACTGAAATTGGTCAGACGCTCTTTATAACGTTCGAGCGTCTCATTCTTATCATTTAGCTGTGGCTGCAACATAGTTAGGAGTCTAGAGTTACAGTCGTGTTCGCGTAAGGATGTAGTAAAAAGTAAGTAGAGAGGTCGTCAAAGTTAGAATAGGTGTTATTTCCTTCAGTGTTTTTGACGCAAGCTGTTTGCGAGGTTCTACATAAATGATATCACCAGATTGCACAATAACTGTCCCATCTATCAACCCTTGTTGTATTCTGGAAAGGTCAAGTTTGTAAACTTTATATGGATGTTTAGGATTTTGTGTCTCGCGAATCAGTTTAATATTGTATGCTTTTCCATCAGCACCAATTCCGCCAACGGAAGCCAAGGCTTCTAGTACAGTAGTGTTGTTATTTATTAATGGAATTATTTTTGCCTGACCAGGCTCACCAGGAAAAATCGTGATTCTTTTATTTGTTATTTTAATAATTACAAAAGGACTAACATAAAATTCAGAATATCTTTTTTGTAAATAGTCTTCTGCACCCTTGATGGTATATCCAGTTAAATTTTCAGTTCCGATTATTGGAAGTTTTACATTTCCGCTTGCATCCAAAGTATATTCAAATCCCTGTCGTAAAACAGTATTTGTTGCATTTCCGGCACCTGCTCCTGAAGAAATAATATCAATTAATTTAAATCCATCGTTTGCAAATAATCGGAACTCGATAATATCATTTGGTCCAATTACAAATTCTTTTGCAACTGTTGTGTCTTTCGAAAGCGTATCGTAGACAAAATGTCTGTCCGCGTACAACATGTTATTCGGGTTCAGAATTCTGCAGCTGTTTAAGCAAATTAGAATTCCAAGAAGACCTACGAAAGGTAGCCTGCGAGTCAGCAGTTTTTTCATAATGAAAGGGCTTGTTTTTCTTTGCGAATACAAAGTTATCAAAAAAGCCTTGAAAATTGCTATTTCTGTATGAGCAATGAATGGTATAATCCTGCCATATCCTTAACCAAACGTGTATAATGATAACGCTCTGAAACGACCGCCCAGCCTGCATTTCCGAACTTCTGACGCATTTCGGAATCGGAAATCAGCGCTAAAAGATTTTCGGCGAATCCAACCTCATCTCCGGGCTCGCAAAGCAGCGCTGTTCCGTTTGGTAATACCACATTTTCAACCCCACCAACATTTGTGGTGATTATCGCACGCCCCGCAGCTTGGGCCTCAATCAAACTAACTGGCGTTCCTTCATTCCAAGAAGTCAGGCATACAATGTCTGAACCAGCTAAAACCTGATCAACTTCTTTTATCCAGGAGGTAAAAGTCAGTACTTTTTTTTCTCTCTTATGTTCCGTGGCAAAGTCAAGTCCAATTTCAGTAGCCAGTTTTTCAAGGGCATTTCTTTCCTCACCATCACCCACAATAAATGCACGAATAGGTAATTGAGATTTTTCTTTAACTATTTTCAAAGCCTTAAGAAACATTGGATGGTTTTTAACCGGAACCAAACGACCTACAATTACAATCGCAATTTCATTTTCTTCCACTTCATATTCCTTTCGGAAGGCCAATCTTTTTTCGTTTTGCTTTTCTCTAAATCGGGAAAGATCAAATCCCAGAGGAATAATTTTTATTTTATCTGGAGGACAAATTTTATGTTCAAAAGCAAGTTCCTGTTTTTGTTTTTCGCTTATTGCAATAATTGCATTGCTTCTTTTTGCTAAATATCTTTCTACCGATTTAAAAATGGCAGTCTTCGTTTTGCCAAAATAGGAATGAAAAACATGTCCATGGAAAGTATGTACTACCGCTGGTACGTTGCATGCATGAGCGGCCAATCTACCTAAAGCACCCGCTTTTGCAGCATGGGTATGCACAATATCAGGTTTAAATTCTTGGATGATTTGCTTTAATTTTTGATAGGCAATACGGTCATTGCGAAAATTAATTTCGCGTTTCATTTCCGCAATGATGATAGGTTTAAGTCCGAGTTTATCCAAAATAAATTCAGAACTATCTTCCGTTTCATCTTTCGCACCTCCAACTAGTAAAGTTTCATATTCAGGAGCAAGATATTTCGAAAGGTAAGCTACATTGTAAGTTGGCCCACCAATATTAAAACGATTTATAATGCGAAGTATTTTAGGCAAGAAAATTCTTAGTTAAATGTTTTATTTTCGAATTGTATTGATCCACCATTTTTGAAAAACTAATAGTCCCCAGATTCTTGCAACAGCATCTCCTGGATTATTTGATTCCATTTGTTTCCTGATTTTTTTTACTTCGTTGGGATGAAAAATATTTTGTTCCAAAAGAAATTTTTCATTGAGCAATTCTTCTATCATTCCGCGGAGGTCACTCTTGAACCATTTTAATAATGGAACCTCAAAGCCTTGTTTATTTCGCTGATAGATTTCGGAAGGTAATAGATCAGCAAAAGTTTCTTTCAATATTTTCTTTCGATTGCCAGGTTCAATTTTATAATGAGGTGGTAACTGCATCACATAATCAACAAGATGATGATCTAGAAATGGAGAACGAACTTCAAGTCCATGATTCATACTCATCTTATCTACTTTGACAAGCATGTCGCCTTCCAAAACCAACTGCATGTCCGCTTGGAGAATGTCATTAAAACTTCCATTCTTGTGAAGTCCTGCAGTATAAACCTTTTTGTTTTTTTCGTTTGTATAGAAGGAACCGGAGATTAATAGTTTTTCAATTTCTTTTTCATCTGCAAATCCTGCCCATTTCCAATAACGATCAGCAGTGGTTAGTTTTCCTCCATTTGCAAATTTTCGTAGTTGACGCACTTTATTTCCTAATGCTGAATTTCTGGACGCAGGTAAAATTTCCCAGATTGGATTTCCTGTTTTTATCAAAGCATTTACAAAAGATTCTTTTCGAATTCTTAATTCAGCTTCATGTTTATTGTAACCACCGAATAATTCATCCGCGCCATCTCCGGATAATGCTACGGTAACATGTTTTTTAGTTTCTCGTGCAAGAATATTTACTGCAAGCGCTGAAGAATCAGCAAATGGCTCACTTAAATTTTCGAAAAAGTTTTCTAATGAATCTAATAAATCTTTGTTCGTTAAGGAGAAAACATGATGTTTGGTGCCAAGATGTTTTGAAACCAATTTAGCGTATGAAGTCTCGTCAAAAAAAGGCTCGTCAGTAAAACCAATTGAAAAGGTTTGTAAATCTTTTTTTTCTCTTGAAGCAAGAGCTGTAATTATTGAAGAATCAACCCCACCACTTAAAAATGATCCAAGAGGAACATCTGCATTCAACCGAAGCTGAACAGATTTTGTAAGTAAGGATCGAAGTTCTTTTTTTGCTTCCTCGTAGTTCGGAATAAGATATTTTTCAGGTGCTTCTGAAAATCCATACCAACGTTTTGAATTAGCATAAGTAGCCTCCTTATCGCTGACGATAGTATAAACTCCTTTTTTTTGGTAATAAGTTTGTTCTATTATTCCATCCGAAAATTGAGGAATATAATTCAGATGTAAATAGTCTGTTAATACACTAATTGAAGTTGTTGTAGGGATTCCAAAAGCAGTTAAAGCACTTAACTCAGATCCGAATAAAAGGACATCGGTATCAAAATAATATTCCAAAGGTTTTTCACCAAATCGGTCACGGGCCATAAAAAGGGAGCCGTCTACTTTGTCATAAATTACGAAAGCAAAAAATCCATTTAATTTAGCAAGACAGTTTTCTTTTTCTTTTGCAAATAAAGAAAGGAGAACTTCAGTATCACTCTGTGATCGAAATTTTATCCCATCTTTTTCCAGATCCGAACGTAGTTCTTTGTAATTGAAAATTTCTCCGTTGTAAACAATAGTATAACGGCCATCTTCTGATGAAAAAGGTTGTGCTGCTGCATTCGTCGTATCGATAATAGCTAGCCTTGTATGTCCTAATACAACATTTCCATCTTTATAAATTCCATTTCCATCTGGACCACGGTGAAGTAACGATTTTACCGCATCATCGATTTTCTCGAGATACTTTTTCCCTTTTTCAGTAAAAGCGATACCGCCGGTTATTCCGCACATAATACGAATTCACTTTTTTTACTTAATCGCGATCACCGAAATTTCAACTAAAACATCTAATGGTAATCTGGAAACTTCAACTGTTTCCCTTGCAGGAAAATCACCAGTAAAACAAGATCCATAAATTCCATTTACAGTAGCGAAATCTTTAAAATCGGCAAGAAAAATAGTTGTTTTTACAACATTTGAAAAATTCATTCCTGCTTCCTTTAGAATGCTGTCAATGTTTTCCATCACCCTCGTAGTTTGACCTTCAATATCTTCAGGAATTTCCCCTGTTTGTGGATGTTTTCCAACTTGTCCGGAGACAAATAACATATTGCCATGAAGCACTGCATGGGAATAAGGACCAATAGGAGTGGGAGCGTTTGTAGAGGTGATAATTTTTTTCATTTTATACGAATTACGAATCTAAACGAATGTACGAATTACGAATATATAAAACCCGATTTTCAAAAGTTAGAGTTAGTAGAAATTGCAGTCTGAAATTATTGGATATAATCTGTCAGTTCCAGCATTATTGAATTCACCTACAGCGCCAAAATAGGTATGATGATTTATTCTGTAAGTTTCAAAGTGATCAGGAACTTCGATCTTATTATGTTGTTTAACCTTTTTTGAAAGGATTCCATTTTCATCATAAAATAACCATCTGCCAGTTTTTATCGGGACAAGCATTACAGTTTTTCCTGATTTAAACCATCCTGGTGAATTTGGATCTTCTACTTGAACCGTTACCTTTTTGTTTTCCTGAATATATTGGCCTTTAACTTTGGGTTTGCCATTGGAATAATAAATTGTAAATGTTCCGAACTTCTCGCCATTTGCATAATTATATTCACTTTGCAATATTTGATTTTCATCATAATATTTCCACAAACCTTCCTTCTGACAATTTCTCATAATTCCGCTTGCTTTTATAATCTCTTTATTTAAATAGTAAATATTACACATCCCGCTTAAGGTGTCATTTTGATAATTGACACTAACCGTTTTTAAACCACTGCTGTCGCGATAAATCCATTCCCCGTTTCTAAAATTATTATAATAATTTCCCGAGGCTTTTAGTTTCCATGAGGTGTAATAATTGTTTTTGTAATATTGAATGTAAATTCGGGTGGAACCCTCATATAGTCCGTCTTTCACTGTATAAACCACGCTATCCCTTGCTGTTTCTGTATAAATGCCATCACCGTTTTTCAAAAGCTGTGTGCCATCAGGCAACCAGAAATTGATTTTCTTTTTTACCAGAAAAGCAGTGTCTGAAATTTCTTGCAGTTTCTTTTTTCCATCTGGATAATAGAATGTAACAGCACAAGATGAACTGTCGCTGCTTTTAAATGTGATGCTTGTCCAGCAAAGTACTCGATAAGGCTGCCACAAAGTGTCGCAGGTTATGACCTGAGCTGAAAGAATGAAAGGTGCAAGAAAAAATAAACCAAGTATAAATGACCTCATTTTAATATTTTCTTCCTAATTCAATTGAAAGATAAAAGATACACAATTGCAAAGGTATTTAATCATAAAAACCCTTTCCTCCACAACGCGCAAATATCCATAGTAATTGCAACACTGAAATGAATAAGTATGCCCATAAAAATGGATCTGCTTTTCATCGCAAGTGTTCCTAAAACCAAACCGGCTGCAATTGCTCCGATTGTTTCAGGCATGGGTTTGCCAAAATGAATCATGCAATAGGGAACTGTCATTATGAAAATGCTGTAAAATCCAAAACGTTTTCGTAATCCTAAATTTACAAATCCACGGAAGAAAAATTCTAATCCTATAAATTGAGCGAAATACATTATTTCCCAAATAAGAAAATTTGGCACTAACGTTTTATCATGCGATGGGTCGTAAAAAGGATAACGCGATTGAAAGGAAGGGGTAGAGGAAAAATAAATAACCAATGGAAGCATCACAATTAACATCACCACATACAACCACCAATCCTTGAAAGCACCTTTCATTTGCCATCCGTAATCGGAAAGTTGTTCTTTGAATAATAATTTTATCAAAAGAACTGGTACTAAAAGATAAACAAACAACATCGTCCCAACCCACCATCCTAAATGATGTAAAGCTGCATTACCGCTATCTGCCCAATGTTTTAAATTTTCAGAAAAACCTTTAAGTCCCCAAGTTTCTAAAACTCCCGCAAAAAAAATTGGGTCACCATAATATTTAATAATCGTTAAGCCGAGAGCTGTCCATACCAAAATGACAAGCGTTCGTGTATCAAATCCTTTAGCTGGCGGATTTAATTGCAATTCATTTTCTTCCCTATGAAAGGTTCCTGCAAAGAGTTTTTTAATCAAAATTAGAGCGAATATCTTGGTAAAGGAGCGGAGTCTTGTCCTGCAAAATCATTTTTCAAAAACTTAAAATATCCAGCCATTGCAATCATTGCAGCATTGTCGGTGCAATATTCAAAGGAAGGAATAAATACGTTCCAATTATTTTTTTTGCCGAGTTCAAGAACCGCATCTCTTAATCCACTATTTGCTGAAACACCTCCAGCAAGTGCAATTTCTGTCAATCCACATTCTTTTGCAGCTTTTTCTAAACGAACCAACAAGGTTTTGATAATGGTATGTTGTACTGAAGCACAAACATCACTGATATGTTTTTCCAGAAATAAAGGATCTTTTTCTTTTTCATCGCGGACAAAATATAAAACTGAAGTTTTTAATCCGCTGAAACTGAAATCAAGTCCTGGAATCTGTGCAATTGGAAATTTATAAGCTAATGGATTTCCAGTTTTAGCGAGTTTATCCACCATTGGACCACCAGGGTAGGGAAGTCCTAGAATTTTTGCCGTTTTATCAAAAGTTTCACCTGCAGCATCATCTATAGTTTCGCCTAAAACGGTGTATGTTTTTTCGTCATCTACCTTTACCAATTGGGTATGACCACCCGAAACTGTCAGGCATAAAAATGGAAATTTAGGTTTTTTATGATTTTTTCCATCCTCAATAAAATGCGCCAGAATATGTGCCTGCATATGATTGACCTCAATGAGCGGTTTGTTCAACGCTAGCGCCATCCCTTTTGCAAAAGAGTTTCCTACGAGAAGGGAACCGAGAAGACCGGGCCCCCTTGTAAAGGCAATTGCATCAATTTCAGAAGGCAAGATTCCGGCATCTTTGAGCGTTTTATCTATGACAGGAACGATGTTCTGTTGATGGGCACGAGAGGCTAATTCTGGGATTACACCGCCCCATTGGGTATGAATTTCTTGTCCAGCAACAGTATTGGCAAGCAATTTGCCATCCTTAATGACCGCAGCAGCAGTGTCGTCGCAAGAAGATTCAATTCCAAGTATAACAGGCATTATCGCTATTTTTGTATAATGGTAGTAAAGAAGTCCAGAAGTAACAAAATTATCAAAAAGTCGGGTAAAGTCCTTGCCTGGTTTTTTGGTGTGCTTTTGTTGCTTTGTATTGGGTTATATATTGCCATAAAAAGTCCCAAGGCACAGACCTGGATGGCCCAACGTGCGGCTGCATATTTGTCGGATGAATTAAAAACAAAAGTTACTATTCGATCTGTCAATATAGAATTTTTTAAAACTGCAGTTTTGGAAGATATTTATATTCAAGATCAACAGGGAGATACTTTGCTTTTTGCATCAAAGCTTGAGTTAAAAATTCATCGTTTTGATTACGATAACAAATATGTTTCGATAGAATCTGTGAATTTACATGATTCAAAAATTAAGCTTAAAAAATATAAGGGTATTAAAGGTTTAAGTTATCGTTTTATACAACAGTATTTCAAATCGACTGATACAACAAAGTCGACCAGTCCAAAATGGAAAGTAGAATTAGGAAGTTTGAATCTTGATAATGTTGATTTTGCCTATATCGATACTAGAGATACGATAAATGATCCAGGAATGGATTATGAAAATATTCGTGTGGCAGGAATAAAAGCTTCTTTTTATGATATTGATCCAATGGGAGATTCTCTTTCGCTTCGAGTAAAAAATCTACAGGGGAGAGAACGATGCGGATTTGTATTAAAAGATTTTTCAACACGACTAACGGTTTCGGATAGTCTGGCGAAATTTGATAATCTTCATTTCATAACTGGGGGATCCGTTGTGGATGGATTTATTTCTTTTTATTTTAATAGTACTGATGACATCGCGGATGATTTTATTCATTTGGTAAAAATGAATGGGCATTTTTCTAACTCAGTAATTGAGCTTGGTGATATAGCTTATTTTTCACCGAATCTTTTGGGAATAAAGAAAAAAGTTTTGTTAACTGGTGATATCAAAGGAACAGTTGATCATTTGAAATGCAAAAATGTTGATTTGTTATTCGGTGAGAAATCGCATATCGCAGGAAATTTTTCTTTTAATGGATTGCCGAACATCAATGAAACGGATATGAATTTTAAATTCCGTGAAGCTGTTACCAATCAAAAAGATCTTGAAAGTATTCCAATTGCTCCTTTTGGAAGTGGAAAACATTTGGAAGTTGGAAATTCAATTGGTCTGCTTGGCGACATTGTTTTTGCTGGATCATTCGAAGGATTTCTGAATGACTTTGTCGCTCATGGAAAATTAAATACGGCATTAGGTTCTATTCAAATGGACAACATCGCTATGACCCAGGAGAATGATTCTGCAGAATATGCCTATGTCGGTGGAGTGCATGCCAATCATTTTAATATTGGGGCTTTTCTAGCCATTCCTGATTTATCTTTTGTTACTGGAACTATCAATATTGACGGAACAGGATTGTCAAATAGTACTGTCAATGCAAAAATTGATGGAGATTTCACTGAATTGGTTTATCATAATTATTCCTACCAAGGAATTACTGTGACTGACGCTAAGCTGAAGCGGCAGGTATTTGATGGTGATATAAATGTGAATGATCCGAATGTAAAGTTGGTTTTTAATGGTTCGGTTGATAATAGTGGAAATTTGCCAGCGATGAATTTCCAAGCAAAAATAACGAAAGCAAATCTTGGAGAACTTGGTTTTGCGGATAAGCTGCATGAGAATATTTTATCTGCTGATCTGAATATGAATTTTAAAGGTGACAATATTGATAATCTGGAAGGTTCCGTTCGTGTAAATAATCTTAATTATAGTAAGGATGGCGAGCAATTTAAGTTCAACGAATTTTTAATTACCGCTGGAACCTATACCGATAAAACCAGAAGTATTGCACTTGAATCAGATATTCTTCGAGCAAATTTGAATGGTAAATTTCAGTTGATGCAATTGCCGCATGCAATTTCAGATATGATGTCCAATTATATTCCATCGTATTTCCCGCCTGATAATGATACAGAAGCTAAAAAAGATCCTATTCAACAATTCACATGGTCGTTTATTTTTCAAAATAATACAAAGCCGGTTCAGGCCCTGATACCGAAACTGGAGATTTCACCAAATACTTTATTCAAAGGTTCCTTTGATGGAAATCGAAGTGAGTTCTCTACAGTTTTTAGTTCTCCAACGATCACCTATAATGATATTAAATACAATGGAATTAATATTAGTGCAGGTAATAAATCTAATAGAACCATTTGTTCTTTAAACGGAACAATGAATGAATTAAAACTAAACGATACTATTTTTACGAAAAATATTCAGCTTGATTTAATTGCAGCACATGATTCGTTACAAACAAAATTAAGTTGGGATAATAAAGGTCTGAAGAGAAATGATGCATTGATAAATGCACTTGTTCATTTTGAAAATCAACAAACACTTCAGATAAATTTTCAAGAAACAAATTTTCATGTAAATGATTCTGCTTGGACTGTTTCAAGTGGAAATTATATTCGGTTGGATTCCGGTCGTATTAGTTTTCATCAATTGGTTTTCAATTCGGAAGCCGCTTCAATAGGATTTAATGGTTTTGTTTCCAAAAATCCAAATGATGAATTGCGCATCAGTTTAAAAGAATTTAATATTGCTTATCTAAATTATTTTACTGCATCATCGGGTCTCATTGTTAAAGGAATTGTTTCTTCAGAGAGTGGAATTTCAGACTTGTATGCAACACCCATTTTTACCAGTAACACTACATTCAAAGATTTTTGGGTAAATGGACAGCAACTGGGCGATGGGGAACTGGATGCAGATTGGTTGAAGCAGAAACAAGCGGTATTTCTAAAAGGGCATTTTACAAAAGGTTTAATTTCGAAGGAAACCGGAATGCCAATTAATAATTTAGCGTTTGATGGATTTTATTTTCCAAAGAATAAAGAAAATTCTTTAGATATAAATGCCGCGTTTATCAGTATTCCGCTAGCTACCTTACAACCACTATTGCAAGATTTTTGCTCTGTTATGGTGGGTCAGATGGATGGTGGTTTGCATATCGGAGGAACGCCGGCAAAACCATTGTTAAAAGGGAAAATGGATGTAAGTATGCGTATGGTTCGTGTCGATTACCTTGGACTTGCCATTCGTTCAGCAGTGCAGCCCATTGAAATATTAGACAATTCATTTTTCTTTAATGATTATAAAGTTATTGATGAGAATGGGGACACAGCAAAAATTTATGGCAATTTATACCATACCAATTTTTCTAATTTTCAATTTGATATGGATTTTGGGTTTGATCACTTTATGGTGTTAAATACGAATTCAAAACAAAATGAATTGTATTATGGAAAAGTCTTTGCTACAGGCTACATGAATATTTTTGGATATGTGGATGATGTCGTGCATATTGACATGAGTGCAAAAACAGAAAAAATTATTAAGGCGGGACAACCTGTTTATTCGGAAATAAATATTCCAATGACAACGGGAAGCAGTGAAGTAGGGTCAAATGATTTTATCACTTTTGTAAATCATTCTGCCCTTCCTACAAATAAAACGCAAAAGAAAAAATCTAATAGCGGTTTGGATATTGTATTAAATATTGTCGCGACGAATGACGCAATTGTAAAAGTTATTTTTGATAAAACTGTTGGTGATGAATTAACAGCATATGGTTATGGGTCGTTGACCCTAAAAATTCCCCCTTCAGGAGATTTTACGATGTATGGACAATACCAGGTTGAAAAAGGGAATTATCTATTTACAATGAAAAATGTTGTACTCGTTCCATTCGAATTGGCCAAAGGAGGAACGATAAGTTGGAATGGAGATCCGTATGATGCACAAATTAATGCGGATGCCGTATACCAGACCACCGCTTCTATTGAGCCTTTTTTCCCAACAGATTCTACCAATCAAGCTTATCACCGTTCTTATCCTGTGGATGTAGTCATGCATTTGGATAATCATTTGATGAACCCGGATGTTTCTTTTGATATTAATTTGCCAACAGCAGATCAGAATATTCAAGAGACCGTGAAGAGTTACACTCAAACTGATTTAGAACGAAACAGGCAAGTTCTTTCGTTGATGGTCCTCAATAGTTTTATTACGCCTACCGAATTGCGTGATGGTACAAATGGAGGAACTAACTATGCGAATGCAGGCTCTACTTTGTTGAGCAATTTCGTCTCTGGTACATTAAATAACTGGTTAGGGCAAATAAGTAGTGATTTTAATATGGGAATAAAATATCGCCCAAATGATGATTTAACACAGCCAGATTTAAAAGTTTTTCTTAGTACACAGCTTCTAAATAATCGTCTTATACTAGATGGAAATGTTGGGAAGGTAAATGCAAATGCCGCATCTAATACAAGTACTCAAGTTGTCGGAGAATTTAATGTTGAATATAAAGTTACGGATGATGGAAAAGTAAGATTGCGAGCTTTCAATCGAGCGAATGATAATGCTCTATTGACTAATAGCTCCACATACACACAAGGGGCAGGTGTTTTTTATAAAGAGGAATTTGATTCTTGGAAATATTTGGGTAAAAAGTACAAAAAGTATTTTTTTACAAGTAAGAAAGCCGCAAACAAAACTTCTGATCCGAAACCGTCAACGAAGACGAGTACTCCTCAACCGGATTCAACTGCAGGAAAATAGTAATTGGATTTATTTATCCAATTTAAGCGAATGCCCTAATTTATCACGTTTCGTTTCTAAATAAAGTCGATTGTGTTTATTGGATTTAATTTCCATTGGAATATTCTCAACAATTTCTAATCCGTATCCCATTAATCCAACTCTTTTTTTCGGATTATTAGTCATCAATCTGATTTTACAAATTCCGAGATCTCGTAGAATCTGTGCACCCACACCATAATCACGCTCGTCCATTTTAAATCCTAACTCGAGATTTGCTTCAACGGTATCACGTCCTTGTTCTTGAAGTTTATAGGCTTTCAATTTATTCAGCAATCCTATTCCGCGCCCTTCTTGGTTCATGTACACAACAACGCCTTTGCCTTCCTTCTCGATCAGCTGCATCGCAGTATGTAATTGAGGTCCGCAATCGCAACGACAAGAACCAAAAATATCACCTGTCATGCAGGAAGAGTGAACTCGCACCATCACTGATTCTTCTTTTTTCCATTCGCCTTTATAAATTGCAAGATGTTGTTCTTGTGTAGAAAGATGTGTGTAGGCTACCATTTTAAAATCGCCCCATTCTGTTGGCAATGCAACTTCAACTTCACGTACAATATCGGACTCTGTGCGTAATCTGAATTCAATTAAATCTTTAATGGAAATAATTTTCAGGTCAAATCGTTTTGCTATTTCTAACAATTGCGGAAGACGAGCCATGGAACCATCTTCGTTCATGATTTCCACAAGTGCACCTGCGGGTTCAAATCCTGCTAAACGGGCGAGATCAATAGTTGCTTCAGTATGTCCTGTGCGGCGTAGAACACCTTCTTTCTTTGCACGCAAGGGAAATATATGACCTGGCTTTCCAAATTCTTCAGGTTTGACATTCGGATCAATAAGGGCTTGAATTGTTTTTGCGCGATCGTGTGCTGAAATTCCTGTTGTGCAGCCATGGCCTTTTAAATCAATTGAAACAGTGAAAGGTGTTTCGTGTGTTGCAGAATTTTCTTTCACCATTAATGGTAATCCCAATTCGTCAGCTCGACTTTCAAGAATGGACGCACAAATCAATCCGCGCCCATGTGTGGCCATAAAGTTGATGACTTCTGGTGTTACGTTTCTTGCAGCAGTAATAAAGTCGCCCTCGTTTTCACGATCCTCATCATCCACCACAATTACAACTTTCCCAGCTTTGATAGCTGCAATTGCATCTTCAATTTTGTTCAGCACTTTTTCCATTTTCTTACTTTTTTGAATGACATAAAGGTACGAAATAGGAGAGGAAGGGAAAGGAAAAAAAAGATTTGGTTGATTTCAATGCTAGTGCAGAAATACTTGCATTTATTTTTTAAGAATTATCATTTTTGTCAGGTAGCCACCATAATCACCGGTTACACTTCCATCTGCACTCAAAATAACCTGTCGTTCTGGATAGTCTCCAAAAAATGCTGAATTTCCCCAGCTTCCTGCGAAATAAAGTGAGTTTTGGTATAATGTTATGAGTGGAGCATCCACAATTGCAGCACAAAGGCGATTTGGAATGAGTTGATCATTGAAATGACTGATAGTATATTTATAGGAAGTGTTTTGATAATTAAAAACGCAATAAAAATCATTATCAATTCCAGGACATAAATTCTGAATAGTACTCGTGTCTTCCATAAATGTTTTCTTTTGACGACCGTTATTTCTATCGAGCGTCATTACAAACATTCCTGATAATTTTCCCTGAGGAGGATTTAGTGGACCTTTTGAAACAACATCATTAAACGTTCCTGCCAAAACAAAATCACCACTTGATAAAGCAGCAGCATCAGTGTCATAGGAATTCATTCCCATATAATTTGACCATAAAACATTTCCATCTTTGCTCAGGCAGAGAACATATATTTTACTTTTTCCTTTTGAATCATTGTTATAGGTCGTCTCCCCAATGTGAACGACACTTCCAAAAGTATTGGATAGAAAAACATTTCCGAATTTATTTACAGCCATATGCATGGAAGTAATTGAACCTCTAGATGCATCTCCCGAAAATGATTTCATCCATAAAATTGTTGACATCGAACTGTCCAACTTCATAATAAAGTCACTCGATTCTTTCGATTTAATTTCCTCATCTCTTAAAAAATAATCTTCGTCACTTGTTGTTCCTGCGAATAAAAAGTCACCATTCTTATCAATAACAAAATCTGCTATTTCAGTTTTGTATATTTCTGAAAGTTTTAAAAGTTTAAGCGTTTTAAGAAGCACTAATGTGGATGAATATTTTTCAAGTTGAATATAATCGTGATATTCCCCATATGGGTCGTCTTGCAAAACTTGAAATGAGCCATGATGACCAGCTTCATCATCAAATTCGTTATCAAATAATTTCTGATTACGAATAGTTTTTCTTGTAATTACATATATGTTTCCGAATTTATCGATCTCCATTTGAAAGGCACGTTCACCATTTTGAAATTCGCTGGTGATACATTTTGTGTCAATACTATTTCCTGAAGTGTCAGCAATTTCTAAGAAGACTGCACCTTCATAGGATTTATAAAGTGTAGCTATTTGACCGTTGTAACCAATTGCAACATCTAAGTATTGAGAACCTACATTGTTTTTGACTACCCAAGGCCATTTTTGGGCAAAGCCATTCACGTATATAAAAAGAATGAATAGAATAAATACTATTCTTGTTTTCTGAAGCATGGATTTTATTGATTAGTATACACTTTCATTGTTGTCCGACTAAGTTAGAATAAAAATTTCTTTCCCATAGGCAAATTCATTGCAATTTTGTTTTTGAAATTTCACCCTCCCTCATCTCATTTTTATGCTCATTTGACCGGGTGGGCTATTGTTTTTTCTCCACGCTTTGTAGGTGTCCTTGATAAATTCAAAAAGTTCAACGTAACTCATTAAATGCAAACGGATGACCGTAATTATATTTGCGAATGACTTTTTTGACGCTGATTTTTTCTTGATTACAACCATTAACAACTGAGCAATCAGCACACAATAAATTTGAATCCGG
>JBBRYH010000022.1:0-56697 GCA_038237845.1 Bacteroidia bacterium | reverse complement strand
TCATACGAACGTAATACGAGTCCGCTACCAAATTGTTCGTAGCTACTTCCAACAGTTATTTCAAGTCCATCATTATTATAGGAAGCATAACGATAAGGAATTCCTGTGCCTTTATAACCGTCAGGATAACCGTTTAAGTGATTAAGATAACTTTCGTAACGAATGCCGGCAGAAAAATTACCATTGGTATAATTGACATTGCTCCATCCATTGAATAAAGCTTTTTCAGGAATCGTATCAGCACCGATTAAGGAATCGGGATAATAATATTGTGCATCAATTTCAAAATTTCCATGAATTTGTCCGCCCGCAACATTATTTAGTGAAGTTTGAGCAGGCAGGAAAGAAATAAATCCGGCGAATAAAACCGGTATCAGCACGAATGCTTTTTTCACAGGAATAGCGTTTTAATAAAAAAATTATTCTGGCTTTTCGCCCTTTGCGACTTTGTTAATTACATCATGTAACTTATCAATCCCACCATTTTCATTATAAACATTTGTTTGCCAAACAATTTCTCCTTTACCATTAACGACAAAAACATGAGGAACATTGTTGACATTCATGGCGCGTTTAAAATCCTGATTTTCATCAAGATAAACTTCATAGGTCCATTCTTTGCTATCGACATAGGGTTTAACCTTTGGAGAATTACGTTCGTCGTCAATCGAGATAGTGATAAGTTTTACGCCAGTTTCTTTTTGCCAATCATCATACACTTCAGCAATTTCATTTAATTCTTTTTTACAAGGCGCACACCAAGTAGCCCAAAAGTCGATAATCATGGGTTTGCCATCATTTGCGAACGTATTTGTATTTACAAATTTTCCATCCAACGATTTCACATTCACGGAAGGAAGTTTCTGGTTTGGAGTATCGTCAAAGCGAAAGGCAAAAGCTGTAAATAAAAATACAGTGATGAACAGGGCTGAAGAAATGCGTTTCATAAAATATTTTTTAGAAGTAAATAATTGAACTTCTATTTAAAGAAGAACCGACGATTCTAACGCAAAATCCGCGCCAAATTCGTCAGTTCTTTTATTCATCAGATTGCAATCGCAATCGAATTAGTGAGCGATAGATACTTTCTCTGTAACTACAGAAGTACCAGCTGTGATTTTAACGAAATACATTCCTTCAGCAAGATTAGCGCCGTTGATAGCGATCATGTGCTTGCCAGCTGACAATGAACCTTCGTTCTGAGTGCTGATTAATTTTCCTGTCATGTCAAACATTTCTACAATTACATTGTCGTTTGAAAGAAGATTCAACTCAAGAGTTGTAGACTGATTGAAAGGGTTAGGATAAACAGATACTCCATTCAATGCAGAAGACGTTTCTACTCCTAATGGAACAGCAGATCCAGCTGAGTTCATGATATGAACAGAAGCAGTTGTATTGTCAAGCAACATTACTACAATATGCATATTCGCTATATTGTAACCAGCAGGAACTGTATAAGTAAAAGTATGCGTCTGAGTAGAGCCAGCTGGAATTACTGCTGGAAGTGATCCCGCAAGACCATTGAAACCACCAACAATTGTACGTGCAACGAAGTTGTAATACATCTGTGCAGAAGGAATTACTTGTGGTAAAGTTTGGAAATTCATTCCGGTTTCTGGATTTACCAAAGGAATGTTTTGAGACTGTGAGCTATAATAGTTGTGTTGATCCCACTGTCCACCAGCAGTGCTGTGAACAAGATCTTCAGTGAAAGCACAAGCAAGACGATAGTCTCCATTTAAATCAGCAGCGAAATGCGCAGAAGTTACAACAGTTGCAACACGAGTTGTTGCATTAAAGCTTACTACGTTTGTTAAATCCGCATAACCGAAGTCATTGATTGTAGCATTATAATCAGGGAAGATGCTTGATGGATCTGAAACTAAATCACGATTAACAAGTGTAGATGGGTATCCAGCGATCAAAGTACCAACACCAGCATCATAAGCAGTAACTACCATTGGATCTCCATTGTGAACAGCAACCAAATTGCAAGTTGAAGGGTGAACCGCATTCATAGAATCAAGATAAACCATACCGCGAACGCACCAGCCACACCATGTTCCTGTTCCTTCTTCAACTGTAACAGCGTGAACCGGAATGAAAGAAATACCTTGGATAACTGTGCTAAGTCCGTCGTTGGTTGCATCTCCATCACCTGTAAGTTCTACCCAAACTGCGATTGGATGAGAACCAGCAGATGGAATGTTATAAGGAATGTTGTGTGTAAAATTTAAAGTGCCGAAAGAAGCGATGTTGATAGAATTCATTGTATAAGTTTGAATTCCTGCTCCAGCATCATATTTTACAACAATAGAAGTGATAGGACTTGTGCCTTCATTTGAAATGGTACCACCGATATTAATGTTGGTTGCAACTACACCATAAGAAGCAGGAGAACCAGTTGAAGGTGTTACTGCTAATAAGCTAGCATCATTTGCAATAGGAGCAAATACTTTAACGTTATCAATTGCTAATCCATAATTCCACTCAGTATTATCATTGTATCCGAATGCAATTTTAACGTTTGCCTGACCTGCTAATTGAGCAGTAAGGTCGACGTTTTGAGTAGTCCATGCTGAAGTGTTTGATGGAACAGTTCCATAAACAGTCCAAGTCGTTCCACCATCAGTAGAATAACGCAATTCAGCTACTTCAAAAAGATTGTTATTGCTACCGTGTAAATAAAATGCATCGTACTTAAGGAAAACAGTTGTTGCTGAAGCCAAATTAATAACCGGCGATGTTAATGCGGAATTTGGATGAAGAGCTGCTTGAACAGCATCGTCATTAATTGCGGCATAAACTGTGTGAGCTGGAGGGGCAAAGTAAGTACTAGTTACACCTGGAACAGTCCAATCTCCGGCAGGAGCAGAAGCCCAGCCAGCTGGCATATTGCCTACCTCGAAATCTTGGCTTAGATAAGTTTGAGCACCAGCAGATCCGCATGCGAATACTAAGGGTGCAACTAAATAAAGTAATGATTTTTTCATTTTGTTTTGTTTGTTATTTATTTAATTGTTTAAGCGTCGTGAATGGCTAAGGTAAGTAGGAAAAGGACAATTTCAAATGCTAAAAGTGCCTATTTTGAGGTAAATCAATATAAATGCAGGATTGGTCAATTTATGCAAATAGGGCGCTGGAATTGATAAAAAATGTTCATTACAAGAATTGGCAACTGGTCGTTAAAAGCACATATCTGGTTGGGATTCCAGAAGAATGTTTATTAGATTTGTCTTAGTTCATTCAACAATAAACAATCAGTTCAAATGAAAAAACATCTACTCTTCGTTGCAATTGCTGCACTTTCTTCCGTTGCACTTTCTGCTCAAATAAACTATCCTATTACTGATTCTGTGTCTGCTTCCGTTACTAGCACTACAGTTAACTATAATGTACTCGCAAGTGCAACTGATACACGTCATTTTACTGTAACAAATGCTACTGCTAATACAGTAACCGTAAAAGTAAAAAAGACTATTTACTTTCTTAATGATCCAGGTTCAACAGTGTATTTCTGTACAGGAGCAAATTGTTATTCTCCTTCTCAAACACTTTCACTTGCAGTGGTTCTTGCTCCAAATGGAACTTGCGCTTTAACATGTGACCATTATCCTAATAATATGGCTGGTGTTACACAAGTTAGATATACCGTAATAAATCAAGCTAATACTACGGACACTACTTACTTTATTATTAATTATACTGCATCACTTACCGGTGTAGCAACACATTCATTGGTTAAACCTTCTTTATCAAACCCGGCTCCAAATCCAGCATCTTCTTCCTTTACTATGAATTATAAAATGGGAAGTACAAATCCACAAGATTCAAAAATGGTAATTTATAATATGCTTGGTGACCGTGTAATGGAAACTTCGGTTGAAGAATCAGAGGGTGCATTAAGAATGGACGTTTCTTCACTAGAACAAGGAGTTTATTTCTGTTCATTAGAGTCCGACGGAAAAATTGTTGCTACCAGAAGACTTGTGGTTACCCGATAACGCTATATTGATCATAAAAAAGGAGCGGCTTTCTTCACGAAGGCCGCTCTTTTTACGTTTTGAATGTCAGTGTGCTGTTATACTTTAGAGAGTAATTCATTTACCAAAACAGAAACGCCTTTACTTGCAGATTCTTTAATTATGGTGAGATTCGAAATACCTGGATTTGCAACTTCATTTGGATCGATAAGATATACGGGACAATTCGACGGAGCTGCATGAACCAATCCAGCCGCGGGATAAACAATTAAAGAGGTTCCAATAATAATAAATAGATCTGCTGTCGATGCTATTTCCTGAGCGATATCCATTTCGGGAACCATCTCTCCAAACCAAACAATATGTGGCCTTAATTGTGAACCAACTTCACATTTATCGCCAGCCTTAAGTTCCCACCCTTCAATTTTATAAACTAATTCAGGGTTCGTTGTACTTCTTGACTTTCGGATTTCTCCATGTAAATGCAAAACGTTTTTTGAACCCGCTCGCTCATGTAAATCGTCTACATTCTGCGTGATAATATGAACGTCAAATTTCTTTTCAAGTTCAACTAAGGCTTTGTGTGCGCCATTCGGACTTACCTCCAAAACCTGCTTTCGACGCTGATTGTAAAAGTCTAGAACCAATAAAGGATTCCTAGTCCAAGCTTCTGGAGTAGCAACATCTCTGAGGTCATACTTTTCCCACAAACCACCGCTATCACGGAAGGTACTAATGCCACTTTCAGCACTAATTCCAGCCCCAGTAAAGACAACAATTTTTCTTCGTGATGACATTTTTAACAATTTCTAATGAACAAGGTAATAATTAGTTATGAGTTTGGGCCATTTACGGGTTTATGAAGCTACGGCAAACCAAAACAATTATGGTATTAAAATCATCACAAAAAAGGATGATTTCATTAGCAAAATACTGCTTCAGACACACAACTAATTCTTATCTTCGGCGTTCCGTCCGCTTCGGTCAAAAACCTATGGTCGGAACATTAAACTCATAATAATTGTATGGCGAAATTCCGCAAACAGGATGCACTTGATTATCACTCGCAAGGACGCCCTGGAAAAATTGAGGTAATACCAACAAAACCGTATAGTTCACAACGCGATTTGACATTAGCTTATTCGCCAGGCGTTGCTGAACCTTGTTTGGAAATTGAAAAAAATCCAGAAGACGCTTATAAATACACAGCGAAAGGAAACTTGGTTGCTGTTATTTCCAATGGAACTGCTGTTCTTGGATTAGGAAATATTGGCGCCCTCGCTTCGAAACCTGTTATGGAAGGAAAGGGTTTGCTTTTCAAAATTTACGCAGACATAGACGTTTTTGACATTGAAGTTGACACAGAAAATATTGAAGTATTTATACAAACAGTAAAAGCAATTGCACCCACTTTCGGTGGAATTAATTTGGAAGATATCAAAGCACCCGAGTGTTTTGAAATTGAGAGAAGATTGAAAGAGGAATTAAATATTCCTTTAATGCACGATGATCAGCATGGTACTGCAATTATTTCATCGGCAGCATTAATTAACGCAGTTGAAATAGCAGGCAAAAAATTAGATAAAGTAAAAGTAGTAGTGAATGGTGCGGGTGCTTCTGCAATTTCATGTACAAAAATGTACATCGCGATGGGCGTGAAGAAAGAAAATATTCTGATGCTCGACAGCAAAGGAGTAATCACTACTGATCGCGAAGGTTTGGATGAAAGCAAATTATTTTTTGCTGTAAAACCAAATGGAAAAACGACTCTACCGGAAGCTATGAAAGGCGCTGATGTTTTTGTCGGACTTTCAAAAGGAAATGTTGTTGATCAGGAAATGATTCGATCAATGGCGAAAAATCCAATCGTGTTTGCACTCGCAAATCCTGATCCTGAAATTCCTTACGAAGAAGCGATGGCTGCTCGTCCGGATATTATCATGGCAACAGGAAGATCAGATCATCCTAATCAGGTGAATAATGTTTTAGGTTTTCCTTTTATTTTCCGCGGAGCATTGGATGTTCGTGCAACCACCATAAACGAAGAAATGAAAATGGCTGCTGCTTACGCCATTGCTTCTCTTGCAAAAGAACCAGTTCCGGATGATGTAAGTCATGCTTACGATACAAGAAATCTTTCGTTTGGACCAACTTATATTATTCCTAAACCAATTGATTCACGCTTGATTTCTACTGTTGCTCCTGCGGTTGCGAAAGCGGCGATTGAATCAGGTGTTGCGAAAAAAACTATTGCAGATTGGGATGCTTATGCAAATGAATTAAGCAATCGATTGGGACGCGATAATAAGTTGATGCGTGGAGTTGCGACAAAAGCAAAACAAAATCCAAAACGAATTGTTTTTGCTGAGGCCGACACTTACAAAATATTAAAAGCTGCACAGGTTGCGCGTGATGAAGGAATTGCAAAACCAATTCTGCTAGGGGATGTTGAAAAAATCAAACGATTGATGTTGGAAAACAATGTTGATCTGGGAGATACTCCTATCATTGATCCTCGTGAAGCTTCTCAAGAAGATACACGAACACGATTCGGCGATTTATTCTTTCAAAAACAAAAACGTCGTGGATTTACCCCATATGAGGCGAAGAAGGTAATGACCGAACGAAATTATTACGGCGCAATGATGGTGGAAACCGGAATAGCGGACGGAATGATTTCTGGCTTAACAAGAAAATATGGTGCTCCGATAAAACCTGCTCTTCAATGTATTGGCGTTCAGGAAGGTGTAAATAGAGTGGCAGGAATGTACATCATGTCAACTCGTATAGGCAACTTTTTCTTCGCGGATACGACTATGAATGTAGACCCCACAGCACAGGAACTTGTGGATATTACGGTGCTTACAGCACAGGCGATCAGACAATATAACATCGTACCGAGAATCGCATTGTTGTCTTATTCAAATTTTGGTTCGGCCGAAGGGGAGATTCCAAAAAAAGTAAGAGAAGCTGTTGCAATTTTGCACCGTGATTACCCGGGACTCATTGTTGATGGAGACATGCAGGCTAATTTTGCAATGAATAATGAATTGTTACAAGAGCAATTCCCATTCAGTGAATTAGTTGGTAAAAAAGTAAATACGCTCATTTTCCCGAATCTTGCATCAGGAAATATAGCTTACAAGTTGATGCAGGAAATGGGTGGGGCGGAAGCAATTGGTCCTGTACTGATCGGAATGAAAAAACCGGTTCATGTATTACAATTGGGAAGCTCTGTTCGTGAAATAGTAAACATGGTCACGATTGCAGTTGTTGATGCACAATCAAGACGATAAAATAAAAAAACAAAAAAGTCCAAATCCCAAAGGACGAAAGGGTTGAAGTTTGGGATTTGGAATTTAAACATTTGGATTTTTTAGAATGTATAATCATTTTGAAGGAAAATTGTCAGTGAAAACACCAACGTATGCCGTGCTTGATTGCGGTGGAGTAGGTTACCAGCTCAATATTTCTTTAAATACATTTTCAAAAATACCGGATTCAGGTAATTGCAAATTGTTTGCTCACCTTGCAGTACGTGAAGACGCATTAGTTCTTTTTGGTTTTGCTGATGAAGAAGAGCGTGAATTGTTTCGCCAGCTGATTTCTGTTTCAGGTGTAGGAGCGGGGACGGCCAGAATGATTCTTTCTTCAATGAGTCCTTCCGAAATTGTTTCGGCAATTCATTCAGGAAATGTTGCTGCGTTGAAATCCATAAAAGGAATCGGTGAAAAATCTGCTCAGCGGATTATCATTGATCTGAAAGGGAAATTTACAAGCGACAGTCTTTCTACTTTATCAACTGTTTTCACTGGGGACAATAAAATGCGGGAGGAAGCGTTATCAGCGCTGGTTATGCTTGGTTTTGCAAAAAATGTGGCAGAAAAAGCAGTCGATAAAGCCTTGAAAACAGAAGGAAATGCATTATCAGTGGAACACTTACTTAAGCTTGCTTTAAAAAATCTTTGATTAATTCTATTACTTGAAACCATTTTTTAAATATACAATCGCCGCAATGGCATCCTGTTCGCTTCTAGCGATGGTCATGAACAGTGATGCTCGTGTTAATTCCTCTTACCGTGGTTTGGTGGGTGGAAATGATTCTCCTGCAGTTGGAGATACAATGCCGTATCCTTTCAAGGATCAATCCGGTCTTGATCCGATGTATTATTCAAATAGTGGTCCTTTGAAACTTAAGGATCCAAGCAACATCAAGACATCCGTTACTTATGATCCTGATTCTAATTTATATCTCGTTGATCAAAAGTTAGGTGGAAAATTGGATTATCGTCCACCTACCTACATGACGCAAGAGGAATACGTTTATTACGACATGAAAAAGTCGGTTCACGAATATTGGAGACAACGTGAACATGCCGAAAGTCAATCGCAAGGAAGAGGAAATAAAAATCTTATTCCACCGATTAAAATCAACAGTGAAAAGTTTGACCGAATTTTCGGCGGAGGAACAATTGATATTCGTCCACAAGGATCTGCCGAATTAATTTTCGGAATCAATATTAATAAAACAAATAATCCTGCTTTACCTGAACGTCAAAGAAGAATTTCAACATTTGATTTTAATGAAAAAATTCAGCTTAACGTTATTGGAAAAATTGGAGAGAAATTAAAACTTACCACAAACTATAATACGGAGTCAACATTTGAATGGGAAAATCAAATGAAACTGGAGTATACCGGTTTTGAAGATGAGATTATCAAAAAGATTGAAGCGGGTAACGTAAGTTTTGGTTTGAACACTTCCCTCATTACCGGAAGCCAAACACTCTTTGGTATTAAAACACAACTTCAGTTTGGTAGATTAACCATGACCAGTATCGCTTCCCAGGAGCGAGGGAAAAAATCAGAGATTAATGTTACTGGAGGTGCACAGGTCAGCACATTTGAAGTAACCGCGGATAATTACGAGGCGAATAAACACTTTTTCCTTTCTCAATATTTCTACAATAATTATGATCAGTCGCTTGCGAATTTCCCTGTTATCAATTCTGGCGTTTCTATTGTGCGAATGGAGGTTTGGGTAACTAATCGTACTGGGGCTGTAGATAACGTAAGAAATATTGTTGCATTCTCTGATTTGGGAGAAGATTCATTGGAGGAAGTCGGAACTGGATTTATTAATGTGAATGCTTCTGAACCCAAAGTGCCTCACAACAATCTTAACGATTTGTACGCAACGGATACTTCAACCTATGGAGCGTTACGTGATATTAATGTTCCGCTTTCTTCCACTTTTGCGCCTCTTGTATCTACTTATGGATTTCAACAAGATGTCAATTATGTTCGAATTGGTAATGCAAGAAAATTAGCAACCACGGAGTACACCATGAATACACGATTGGGATATATTTCTCTCAATCAGGCTTTGAATTATGACGAAGTATTAGCAGTTGCTTATCAATATACTTTGAATGGTATAACTTATCAGGTTGGAGAGTTTTCGAACAGCGGTGTTTCTGGTCAAGACGCTTTGATTTTGAAATTATTGAAGAGTACAAGCAACGTTCCGATTATTTCTGATAACTCAGTTCGCCACAAATATAAAATGTGGAACCTGATGATGAAGAACGTTTATTCAGTAGGTGCTTATCAGGTAAATCCTTCCAATTTTCAATTAGGAATTTGGTATAATAATCCATCAACAGGAACAGATATTCCTTTTATTCCCGAAGGTCCAATTAATGGAAAACCATTGCTTCAAGTAATGAATCTGGATAAACTGAATCAACAGCAACAGGCTTCTCCTGATGGACAATTCGATTTTATTGATGGTGTAACTATAAATTCATCCAACGGACGTGTCATTTTCCCTGTCGTTCATCCATTTGGAGATCATCTACTTGATGCGTTACAAGGAGATGGCCCGCTTTATGTAAAATATGGTTATCCGCAGATATACGATTCAACAAAAACAGTTGCACAAACTATTTTCGCGAATAAAAATCGTTTCAAATTAAAAGGAACTTATCAATCTGCATCTAATTCAGATATTTCTTTGAATGCAGTTAACGTTCCTGCGGGTTCTGTAGTTGTAACTGCAGGTGGCGCTCCATTGACAGAGAATCAGGATTATACTGTTGACTATACTTTAGGTCGTGTAAAAATTATTAATGAAAGTATTCTTAACTCGGGTGTTCCAATTAAAATTTCTTTAGAAAGCAATTCGCTTTTTAATATTCAGTCGAAAACACTTTGGGGAACTCACTTCGATTATCGTTTCAATAAACAATTCAATATTGGTGCAACGGTAATGAATCTTACAGAGCGTCCTGTAACACAAAAGACAAATGTTGGTGAAGAGCCAATGAGTAATACTATTTTCGGAACAGATGTAAATTATTCTACCAACGCACCAATTCTTACACGAATGGTAGATCACATTCCATTGATTGATACAAAAGTTGCTTCTTCTATTTCTTATCAAGGCGAATTCGCTTATTTGCATCCGGGTCACAACAAAGCCATTGGTAAAAATGGAAATTCATACATCGACGATTTCGAAGGAACACAATCTGCTATTGATATTCGTTCACCACAAGGTTGGTCGCTAGCTTCTGTTCCACAAGGACAAGCAGCACGTTTTCCTGAAGCATCTTACGACAGCATTCAATCAGGAATGAATCGTGCAAAAATTGCGTGGTATGTAATTGATCCATTATTCCTTCGTACAGATAATAACTTGAAGCCTGCTTACATTACTACACTTGATCAATCCAATCATTTTACACGTGAAGTTTTAGAGACGGAAGTATTCCCGAACAAACAACCTCCAAATGGACAGCCGCTAAATCTCTCGATGCTTGATCTTGCTTTTTATCCAAGTGAGCGAGGGCCATATAATTTTGATGTTAATCCACTTTCAGGTGTAACTTCTGGATTGGATGTTAATGGAAATTTAAATAATCCAGCGTCACGTTGGGGTGGAATTATGCGTCGCGTAGAGACAAATGATTTTGAAGCTTCGAATATCGAGTACATTCAATTTTGGATGATGGATCCTTACAATGAGGATAATTTGGCGGCGAATCAAAATTCAACAGGAGAATTGGTTTTTGACTTAGGAAATATTTCTGAAGATGTATTGAAAGATTCGCGTAACAGTTTTGAAAATGGATTGCCCCCAGATGGATCAAGTACAGGAGTTGATAATACTCCTTGGGGACATGTTCCGGTTTTACAATCTATCGTAAATGCATTTGATAATGAATCTGCTAATAGAGCGAATCAAGATGTTGGATTAGATGGATTAGGAGATGCAAACGAAACAACTTTCTTTGCTAGTTACCTTACACAAATCGCTGCTTTATATCCGACAACATCTGGCGCATATCAGCAAGCAGTAAAAGATCCTTCTGCAGATAATTACCATTATTATCGTGGAACTGATTTTGATAATGCTGCAACGCCTATTCTTGATTGTTACAAACGATTCAATGGTGTGGATGGAAATTCACCAACGCAAGGTCAAGCGAATGATGATGGTTATACAGAAACTTATTCAACACAAGCAACTACACTTCCAAACCAAGAAGATATTAATCGTGATAACACTTTAAGTGAAAATGAAAGTTACTTTGAGTATCGCGTAAAACTTACACCGAACGATATTAGTGTAACAAACAACGGAAATAATTACATCACTGATATTTATACAACATCTGTTCTTACAAAAGACGGACGTACACGACCAGTTACTTGGTATCAATTTAAAATTCCTGTAAAATCGTACACCGCGAAAGTTGGTAACATTGAAAATTTCAATTCCATTCGTTTCATCCGTATTTATTTCAAAAACGTTGATAAGCCTGTTGTTTGTCGTTTTGCGAAATTAGAATTCATTCGGAGCGATTGGAGAAAATATAATTACTCTTTGCTTTCTCCGGGCGAATATATTTCCAATGATCAAAGCAGTACAGAATTTGATTTGTCAGCAGTAAACATTGAAGAGAATGGAAATAAAACACCTGTTAATTATGTTTTACCTCCAGGAATTGATCGTGAGCAAAATGTACAAAGCGCTTCCATTGTTCGTTTGAATGAGCAAGCCTTATCTATGAAAGTTTGTAATTTGGAGGATGGTGATTCACGTGCAGCTTACAAAACAGCAGCTAATCTTGATGTTCGTTCCTATAAAAAGATTCGCATGTACATTCATGCTGAGAATCGTGCTGGAAGTACAACAACATTAGCAAACAATGATATCAGTGCTTTTATCCGAATGGGATCAGATCAAACGGACAATTATTATGAATATAGTATTCCTTTAAAAGTTACTCCCGCTGGTGTTTATTCAGCGAATGATGAAAGTGATCGTCTTAAAGTTTGGCCTGCTGAAAATAATTTAGAATTAGATTTCGAATTATTACAATCTGCAAAACAACAACGAAACATTGCGGTATCAAATGGAACAGCTTCCATTACACAGGATTTCACCATTGAGGATCCAAATAATCCGGGTCGTTATGTAACGGTAAAAGGAAATCCTAATTTGTCTACACTTAAAGTATTTATGTTGGGTGTTCGCAATCCGAAAAAAACCGGACCTTCTTCTCCTGATGATGGATTGGCAAAATGTGCGGAGATTTGGTTTAATGAATTACGTCTTACTGATTTTGATGAGTCGGGTGGATGGGCTGCGACTTCTCGAATCAATTTGAAGCTTGCGGATTTTGCTACAGTAAATCTCTCTGGAAATATTTTGACACCTGGATTCGGAAGTATCGAGAAAAAAGTAAGTGAACGTTCACGTGAGAATCAAAAGAATTATGATCTCTCAGCTCAGGTTGAACTTGGAAAATTCTTTAATGAAAAATCCGGAATACGACTTCCAATGTTCTGGGGATTTGGTGAGACATTTATTACACCACAATATAATCCCTTGGATCCTGACATTTTGTTGAAACCTGTTCTCAATAATGAAACCTTATCGAAAGCAGATCGAGATTCTATTCGAGCAGCTACAGTTGATTATTCAAGACGTAAGAGTTTAAACTTTACAAACGTACATAAGGATAAACCAAAAGGCAAAACAAAACCTATGCCTTGGGATATTTCAAATATTACGGCAAGTTTTGCCTATACAGAAGTTTATCACCACAATGTAAATGTGGAATATGGCTCTATGAAAAATTACCGTGGTGGATTAACCTATTCTTATACTCCGCAAATAAAAGCAATCAAACCTTTTGAAAAAGCTCCTTGGGCAAAATCAAAATGGTTGACGCTTGTTCGTGAATTAAATTTCACTCCGGCTCCATCCATGCTTGGTTTTACTACCGATATCAATCGTACTTACGGAGAATCGAAGAACAGAAACATTACAGGATTCTCTGATGTTTTCACACCAACCTTCTTTAATAAAACATTTACTTGGACGCGTAGTTATGATATGCGTTGGGATCTTACAAAAAATCTGAAACTGGATTTCTCCGCAGATAATGTTGGAAATATCTTGGAACCTGAAGGGAAAATTGATACAAAAGAAGAGAAGGCTATAATCTGGAGTAACGTTAAAGGTTTTGGTACAACTATGAATTACCATCACACTTCAAACGTTACGTATAATATTCCAATCAATAAAATTCCAGTTTTTGATTGGATTAATCCAACGGTTCGTTACTCCTCCGGCTTCAACTGGCAACGTGCTCCACTTTCCGCTGATACTATTGGTGCAACGATTGGTAATAATTCGAAATGGGATTATACAGTTCAGTTAAACATGACTACTTTTTATAATCATTCGAAATACCTGAAAAAAGTAAATTCGAAAAAACCCGGTCAACAGCCTGTTAGTACAAAAGGTCCGCTGAAGGATTTTAAAAAGCCAATGACACCAGCTGATTCTTTAGCAGCAAAAGCAAAACAAGATTCTTTAAATAAAGCGAATAATCAATATGTGATTGTTGAATACCTGGCGAGGTTGATGATGAGTCTTCGAACTGTATCCGTAACTTATTCTGTGAATTCGACTATGGGACTACCAGGCTATAATCGCAATACGCAGATTCTTGGCTTTGATAAAAACTTTGATGGTCCAGGAGCAGGATTCCTTTTCGGTCAGCAAAATAATTTCGGAGCGAACAATACCAGCTATCCTGAGTATGCGATTCAAAAGGGTTATCTCGTGCAAACGCAAGGTTTGTTTACACCGTTTACACAAGGATCGACTAAGAATTTAACGATACGTGCAACACTTGAACCATTCCCTGATTTGCGTATCGAATTAAATGCAAACAGAACAATGTCGTTGAATAATTCTCAGTTTATTCACTGGAATCCAACTTCAGAAACATTCGATTCTTTATCACATACACAGACAGGAAGTTTCAGCATGTCAATTATTTCTTGGCATACTTCATTTGTGAAAGATGGAAAAACGGATCACGTTTCAAAAACTTTTGAGCAATTCCTGAATAACAGAGCAGTGATAAGTCAACGTCTTGGCGATAAAAATCCATACTCTGCTGGTCAATTAACTTCTGGTTTCTATGATGGGTATGGCAGTGTTCAACAGGATGTAATTATTCCTGCTTTCCTTGCGGCTTATACAGGAAAAAATGCAGCGAATTCTTCCTTGGGTCTTTTCCCTACAGTTCCATTACCTAATTGGCGCGTTACTTATGATGGATTAACGAAGTATGCCCCTGTCAAAAAATATTTCAAAACATTAACTGTTAATCATGCTTATCGTTCTACTTATTCCTTGAGCGGTTTCCAGACCAATTTAGATTACTCTGATTTGGATCATGATGGCTTCCCAGATAATGTGAGAACAGTGAGTGGCGATTTCCAAACACAATATCAGATTGGAACAGTTCAGGTTTCAGAACAATTGTCGCCTTTGATTTCTCTTGATATGGTATGGAACAATAGTCTCTCTACAAAAGTGGAATATAAAAAGGATCGTACTTTGAGTTTGAGTCTTGCGAATACTCAATTGACCGAAGTGAGTGGAAGAGAAGTTGTATTTGGTGGTGGTTACAGAGTTTCAAAACTTCCGCTCAAGTTCATGAAGAAGATCATGCGTGGAAAAGTTCCAACGAGTGATTTGAATATTCACGTGGATGTTTCTTATCGTAATAACCAGACGATTATACGACGCATGCAAGAAGACGTAAATACACTTACTGCAGGACAGAACATCTTCTCGATCAAATCATCTGTCGATTATCAACTTACTTCACAATTGCAAGTTCGTTTGTTCTGCGATCGTATTATGACGAATCCGTTGATTTCTTCGGCTTTCAAAACGGCCAATACAAATGCGGGCTTGAGTCTGCGATTCATGTTGCAGTAGCGAGAATTCAAAATCAGGATTCCGAATTACTTTGTGCCTTTGTGCCAAATCCATTCTATGGAACCTAGGATCCGGTTACTGAACCAAAGTTTTGCATCTTGAATTTTGAGTCTTGAATTCCATTATATTTGGGCTCCAAATCTCAATAAAAAACAGCATTATGAATTTTCCTGATAATTTAAAGTACACAAAGGATCACGAGTGGGTTCTTGTAGAAGGCAACACTGCAACAGTTGGTATTACTGAATTTGCGCAAGGCGAATTAGGTGATATTGTATATGTTGAAATTGAAACGGTTGGCGAAGAGGTTGGAAAAGAAGAAGTTTTCGGAACCATTGAAGCAGTAAAAACAGTTTCTGATTTGTTCATGCCTGTAACAGGAAAAGTGGCAGAAAAAAACAACGGTATTGATGCAAATCCGGAAATCGTCAACAAAGATCCTTATGGAGCAGGTTGGTTGATTAAAATTACAATGACTGATACTTCTGAATTGAGCGGATTGTTGGATGCAGCTTCTTACCGTGCTTTAATCGGACAATAATATTTTCAATGCGTAACAGGCCAAATCTTCCAACGATTTTTTGGGCGTTGTTCATTCTTATTTTATGCGGAATTCCTGGAAGGGATATTCCGCATATTTCTTTTTTAGAAATTTTGAGTTTTGATAAGTGGGTGCATGCGGGAATGTTTTTTGTACTTACAATTTTTGCCATTCGTGGATTTCGATTACAACAAAAATTTCCTGCATTAAAATCAAAGGCAATTGTTTTTGCTTTGGCAATTAATATCCCTTATGGTGGATTGTTGGAAATAATGCAAGGCACTTTATTTATCGAACGAAGTGCAGATGTGCTGGATTTTGCTGCAAATAGTTTCGGATGTTTGTTGGCAGTTTTATTATATAATAGAATTTCAAATTTATTTCCTAGGTTAAAATTACCACTTCATGTCTAAAAAATTATCACTCGTTTGGCAGTGTAAACCTTTTAGTGAATTAAGTCCCTTGGAACTTCATCGCTTACTTGCTTTACGTTGTAATGTTTTTATAATAGAACAGAATTGTCCATATCTCGATCCGGATTACAAAGATGAATCTGCTTTGCATGTAATGGGATGGAACGGCGATGATCTTGTTGCAGTTTCAAGAATAATTCCGGCAGGTATTTCATATGATGAAGTTTCAATCGGAAGAGTTGCTACTTCGAAAAGTGTTCGAGGGACTGGAGCTGGGAAATTGCTAATGACAGAAACAATGAAATTTATTGCTTCAAATTATGGAAAGGTGCCGATCAAAATTTCAGCGCAATCTTATTTGAAAAAATTTTATGAAGAATATGGATTTAAGCGGACAGAGAAAGCCGAGTACATGGAGGATGATATTCCGCATTTTGAAATGACCTATTCCCTCTATTAATTACAGTTAAATCGCCTTCGGAATCCGCCCACTTCTATAGGTAGGAATGGCTTTTTAAGTATCTTTATTTTGAAATGCATTGACAAAATGCACTTTCAATTTTTACGCCATTTCTAAATTTTTCCCCAATGAAGAAATCTTTACTCGCATTTCTTGTGTTAGTCCTGCCATTTTCTGTAATGGCTTCCACTATTGTTCCAGGAGGATTTGTTTCTGGCACTTGGACGGCAGCGGGCTCTCCCTATATCATTCAAGCAAGTATTACAGTTGGCACTTCATTAACCATTCAAGCAGGTGTGGATGTTCGTTTTGGAAATTCATCTGGGATGACAGTTCTTGGTAAGCTAAATGCAATTGGAACAGTTTCACAACCGGTTATTTTCGAAGCGGATGATACTACAGGTTGGTCACATTTTAATAATTGGTGGGAAGGCGGAATGTCTGGCATTTATTTTAATAATACAGGAACTGATACAAGTATTCTGGATCATTGTATCATTCGCGATGCTAAAACAACGCCAACCACAAATAACCTAGTTTGTATAAATGGCTATAATTCTTTTTTCATTTTAAAAAATTCTGAGATTTATCATAACTACATGAGTGGGGCAATTCCTTGTCCAATTATTATTCTTTATAATTCGCCTCAGATTCTGAATAATTCTATCCATGATAATTTCGGTATGGGGCCAGGAGGAGTTGGAGCAATTTCTGCAAATCTGAGTGGAACTATCATCAGTGGAAATGAAATTTATAATAATTCCGGGCAATTTGCTGGTGCTATTAAACTCGAAGGAGATTCAACTTTTGTAAACGGTGTGCCAACAGTTTCAAATAATTATATTCACAATAACAGAGCAGGCTTAGGTGGTGGAGCGATTTATGCAAGTGGTCGCGTACTAATCGCTGGCAATGACATTTCTTTTAATCGTGCCACTCATGCTGGTGGAGGAATTTTGCTCAATGCACCAAGAGCTAAATTAATTTCAAATAAAATAAATAACAATTCAGATTCTACTTATTACGCGTGTTTCCAATTTAATGGAGGCGGAGGAATTTATGCTTCGTATTATTATCCAACTGATTCAGTCGAATTTTCAAACAATCTTATTGCAAATAATGAATCCTTTTTCAGAGGTGGAGGAGTAGAAATTGTAGGTAATAGTAGAGGCACAACAATTTTCGAAAATAATAATATCCTAAATAATAATTGCTACACTGGTTTCTTTACTGGAGGGATTGAAATAAATCCTGATACATCAAATGTAGTTTTTAGAAATAATATTTTATGGGGAAACACAGCTGTACTTGGTTCAGGTCAACGCGATTCTATTCAAGTTTTGGTATGGTCAAATGCAAGTGTTTTTGTTGAAAATAATTGTATGCAACCTTATTCAAATGGCCCAATAGAAATAAATGTGAATACCGTAATTACAGGAAATAGCGCAACCAATACAAGTATAAATCCTGGATTTGTTTCGCCAACTGCCGGAGCAGGAATTTCTTTTAATGCTGATCTGGCTGATTGGCATCTCAATGCAACAAGCCCATGTATTGATGCAGGATCTAATCAATTGTTTTGCGCCCCTGTTACGCAGGATTTTTATATTGATCCTCGTTATATGGGAACTTTCATTGATATTGGAATTGTAGAATTCCCAAGTCAAAGCGGCATTTCAGAAAATCAACTTTCAACCATTAATTTTTATCCGAATCCGGCTAATGATTTTCTGTTTCTCGAAAATGAAAACGAATTTTCAAATGTCAGAATCATGGATTTACTTGGTAATTTACTAATCGATAAAAATTACGGAAATGGAATTGATGTTTCAAATCTCAGTCCCGGTATATATCTTTTTTCAGTGCAGAATAAAAATGAAAAAATCAGTTCATCAAAATTTGTTAAGCAATAATTATTTCAAAACAATAAAACCATAACCCATAATTTCTAGTCGCATGAAAAAAGTTTTACTCGCAGTTTTTATAATAATCCTTCCTTTTACTTTATTGTCTTCTACGATTGTTCCTGCTGGTAATGTATCGGGACCATGGACTGCTGCAGGCTCTCCTTATATTGTTACTGGTTCTATTACCTGTGGAAATCTTGTTGTAGATCCGGGTGTTGACGTTCGTTTTCAAGGATGGGGTTTGACAGTTTACGGTTCTATCAGAGCTATTGGAACTGCTGCTTTGCCGATTACATTTGAGGCAGATGACACAACGGGATTTGCAAATTTATCGAGTGGAGCAGGAGGATGGAGTGGAATTTATATTCAGGGAAGTCTGGTGGATACTTCCATTTTTGATCATTGCATTGTAAAAGATACAAAGGGGTTAATTACGAATAGTTATGCAGTTTGTATTGCTGATTATTCCTCTCCATTTGTTTTACAAAATAGTGAAATTTACCATAATTATATTTCAGGAATGTCTTCGGTGATTATTGTTTATGATAATGCGGCACAGATCATAAATAATTCCATTCATAATAATTACGGTCGCATAACCGGAGGAATAAGTGTCTCGCAGAACACCGGTCTTATTTATGGCAATGATATTTTTTACAATAAAGGAAGTGAGGGTGCAGCCATATTTTGTGTAAGCCTTGCTGCATCCGGACCGATTATAGATCACAATAATATTCATCACAATCGTTCTGAATTAGACGCAGGTGGTATTATGGTACAAAGTGGAAAAGCAACAATTACGAATAATAATATTTCATTTAATCATTCTGCAAGAGCAGGATCAGGTATTTATATATTGTATGGGCATGTGAAAATATTTTCTAATTGGGTTTGTAATAATTCAGATTCGATTTATCCAAGTTGTGGAATAAATGACGGGGGTGGAGGAATATGTATAAACAATGCGCCCTACAATGATACTGCTGAAGTTTATAATAATATTGTTGCAAATAATACTTCGTATTTCGCAGGTGGCGGCATACGTGTAGCTCCTGGTGGAGGATTTGCAATAATTGAAAACAATCACATTATAAATAATAGTTGTGTTGGAGGATATTTTTCAGGCGGACTTGAAATTGCAGATAATAATTATGCAAGCGTCAGAAACAATATCATTTATGGTAATAGAGGATACGATCCATTTTCTAACCTTGATTCGGTTCAAATTCTAATGGGTGGATGGGATACGGTTGCGTTTGAATACAATTGTGGAGAAAGTTCTGCCTTGGGTGGTGTGTTGATCAATGTGAATACACAATTAACGGGAGTTGCTGCTACAAATATTGCGGTGTATGGTGTGAATCCAGGAATTGTAGCCCCAACTTTAGGATCAGGAGTTAATTATGATGCTACACTTGCCGATTGGCATTTGACTTCATCGAGTCCATGTATTGATGCAGGAACACTTCTTTCATTGTCTGGAGTGCCACTTGCTGTGGATGTTTATAATGACCCTCGTGTTATGGGAATAGCTATCGATATAGGTGCAGTGGAATATCCGAGTGAGAGTGGTATTATAGAACAATCGAACTCTTCCATTTCAATTTATCCGAATCCTGCTACTGATTTTCTTTACTTAAAAAATGCAAATCAAATGCTAGAAATTACAATTACAAATATTCTAGGAAATGTTGTTTCAAGTCAACCGTATGGTAATGGTATTGACTTGCATTCTTTCGCTTCAGGAATTTATATCCTGAGTTTCATTGGTGAAAATGGCAATCTGGTCAATGAAAAATTTGTTAAAGAATGATTTAATTTTGTCGGGCATTAATTAGGAAAAAGTTAATACTACTTGCAATTCACACTTCTAATGAAAAACTTTCTTCTTTATTTTATTTCAATTTTTCTTCCTACAATAATAGTTGCACAAACAATTATCCCAGCAGGAACGGTCAGCGGGACATGGACTTTGGCTGGCTCACCCTATATAATTTCTGGTGATATTAATTGCACCTATCTAACTATTCAACCGGGCGTTGATGTTCGATTTCAAGAAAGTGGACTAACGGTGTATGGCGCATTAACAGCGATAGGGACAGCGCTTCAACCCATAGTTTTTGAATCGAATGATACGACGGGATGGACAAACCTCAGTGTTCAGGCAGGTGGTTCCAAAGGAATATTTATTTATGGAAATACAATTGACACTACTAAAATGGATCATTGTGTCATTAAAGATTGCAAAGGCTCTAATTGGAATTGTGTCTGCTTGAAAGTTTGGACTCGGCATTTTATTTTATCAAACAGTGAAGTTTATCATAACAATATTTATTGGGAATCTTACATTATTAGTTCTGCTTCAAACTCCCCACAATTTCTGAATAATAGAATTCACGACAATTCTTGCCGTTATGTAGCAGGGATATTTATTCAGAATACGGATGCAATCGTATCTGGAAATGAACTCTATAATAATTCAGGTGCGCAGGGAGTAATTTATTGTTCCGGAACATTTAACCAAGTTGGTGCAACGATTGTAAACAATAATATTCATCATAATAGAGGTAGTTTGTATGCTTCCGGCATTGAAGTCGAAGGATGTAAGCAGGTGCTAATTAAAAATAATACAATTGCTTTCAATCATTCTTACCGAGGCGGTACTGGTATTGATATATTGGATTCTCATCCAAAAATAATTTCGAATTTGATTTGTAATAATTCTGATACAATTGCAATGGCTTGTGGAATAACTGATGGTGGTTGTGGGATATTGGTAAATAATGGTGCTCACAATGACACAGCTGAAATTTATAACAATATTATTGCTAACAATACGGAATATTATAGTGGCGGTGGGATTAGAATCACAGGTCTAGGTGGCACTGCTTTTATTGAGAACAATACCATTGCGAATAATAAATGTATCGCTTACTGGACCTCCTCAACTAGCGGAATAGATATTGCTCCATACGCCCATGTGAGAATAAGAAATAATATTATTAGTGGGAATCGAACTTTTACTATTGCAGGAAATCCTTCTGATTCAATTCAAATAAGTACCGTTCTAAATGATACTTTAATTTTAGAATACAATTTTATAGAGACCAGCGGTGTTGTAAATATTCTAATTGATCCAACTTCGCAAGTTGGTGGTAATCAACTTTCAAATATTCTAGTTTCTAATCTTAGCGCTGGCTTAGTGGCACCTACTACTGGCGCTGGCGATGCATTCGATGCAACAGTAGCTGACTGGCACTTGATAGCCACTAGCGTATGCATAAATATGGGAACGATCAATTTACTAGAGGCAATGCCGCAACCTTTTGATTTTTATTCTGCGCAACGAATTGTAGGTAATACCATAGATATTGGAGCTGCCGAATCTCAAATTGTAAATGGAATTGAATCCACAGAAAAAAATTCAATTTGTACTTTTCCAAATCCGGTTACTGATTTTCTTTATTTAAATAATACCGATTCTGAAACAGAAGTCAGCATTACTGATTTGCTTGGAAATTTAATTATGAATAGCAAACTTGAAAATGGTTTTAATGTTTCAGAATTGAGCTCTGGCATTTATCTACTTTCTTACATCCAAGCAGGTATAGTCTATTCGACAAAATTTGTGAAGCAATAAATTATTTAACAATTTGAAAAACGAAAATCTCTCCGCCACATTCTATTTCTTCACCAATGATTTTCATTCCGCATTTCTCCAATACACGGACAGATGCGGAATTTTCTTTTCTTGCATGTGCAATAATAGATTTTAATTTCAAAACAGAAAATCCATATTCGATGCATGCTTTTGCTCCTTCAGTTGCATATCCATTTCCCCACTGATTTTTATAAAGACGATAACCGACATCTGTATAATTTTTATCCGAATGCAATTTTAATCCGCACCATCCTAGAATTTCTCCTGTAGATTTTAATTCCATGATCCACCTCGCATAACCGTTCGTAGAATAGATAGGTCGATACTCCATTAGAAATATTCTTGCAGCTTCTACAGATTCAAAAGGACCATCACCAGTGTATTGTACCACTTCAGGATCTGAATTTAATAGAAACATAGCTGCTGCATCTTCAGGAAACATTTCCCGAAAACGCAGACGTTCTGTTTCTAAAATATAAATCATATTATTAATTAGCAATCCTGAAAAACAAACCAATTCCGAAATTATTCCCCGGACCATCTAAAGCAAATTCATATTTGAAATTTGTGTTGTCAGTTATCGTTCCTTTTTTATAATTGTAGGAAGAGTGCTTGTACCAGAAATTCATTCCTAAATGACCATCCGTTTTCCAAAGCCAACGCAGATTTAAACCGAAATTAAAAACACCACCATTTGCTTTTGCAGTTGGGTTGTTAATGGTGTTCTCTTTCCAGGAAAAGTGAGAGAAACCATAGCCAATTGATCCATATAAATCAAGTTTGTTCCATCCGAAAGGTGCATGAATATTTACAGTAGGAACAAAATCAATACTTTTTACAGATGAATTTCCTGAAGCGCTATCGGTCAGATATTTCGCATAATTGCCATCCAACGAAACGCCAAGAAATGGCATTAATCCGTATTCAACACCAAATGGAATTTCAATTGCAGCACTCGTATCTCGAGTGCCGACAATATTATTAGTCACATCTGTAAATCGATAATGTTGAATTCCAATTCCGAATCCGGTATTAATAAAAATAGCTCCTTTGTCGAAACATTGTCCGAATGAGAAAGAAGAAACGCCTAGGGCGATAATTAATGTGAAAATTGCTTTTTTCATTTGAAGAGATTTAAATTGAGTTATAAATTTAAACAATCATTCCGGCTCCAACGGTCTCATTGGTTCCTTCATCAATTAAAATTACGGATCCTGTATATCTATTTGTTCTATAAGGATCAAAAAATAATGGAACTGTAGTTCTGATTTTTATTCTGCCAATATCATTCATGCGAATTTCTTTATCCTCTTCCATTCGGTGCAGTGTATTGATATCCATTTTATAGGAAATCTCTTTAACAACACAACGTGCATCACGAGAAGTATGTTTGATCATATACTTTCCATTCAACTTTAAGGGTTTTGCATTGAACCAACAAATCATCATCTCGATATCCTGTGAATTCTGCGGTTGATTATTTTCACGAACAATCATGTCGCCACGTGAAATATCAATTTCATCTTCTAAAGTCATCGTCACACTCATGGGTGAAAATGCTTCTTTAATATCAGCACCGAAAAGATCTATTGATTTAATTTTACTAGTGAATCCGCTTGGTAGAACAGTAACGGCATCTCCTTTTTTAAATACGCCGCCAGCAACTCTTCCAGCAAATCCGCGATAGTCGTGAAATTCATTGCTCATCGGACGGATAACATATTGCACTGGAAAACGTGGGTCAATATGATTGTTATCAGAAGCAATGTGAATGTTTTCTAATTGATACAATAGAGTTGGACCTTCATACCAACCCATATTTTTTGAACGATCCACAACATTGTCTCCATTCAAAGCAGAAATCGGAATGAAACTGATATCAATGGATTCCAATTTGGATGCAAATGCTTCGAAATCTTTTTTTATACTTTCAAAAATTTCCTGTTTGTATTCTACCAAATCCATTTTGTTAATACAAACTACAATGTGTGGAATTTTTAAAAGAGAAGCGATAAATGCATGCCGCATGGTTTGTTCAATCACACCTTTTCTTGCATCAATTAAAACAATGGCAAGATTTGCAGTAGATGCACCAGTAACCATGTTACGCGTATACTGAATATGCCCAGGAGTATCTGCGATGATAAATTTTCTTTTTGGAGTTGCAAAATAGCGGTACGCAACATCAATTGTAATTCCCTGTTCGCGTTCAGCACGCAAGCCATCCGTTAACAATGCAAGATTTACATATTCTTCCCCGCGTTGTTCACTAGAAGCTTTTACTGCCTCGTACTGATCTTCAAAAATGGATTTACTATCATACAATAATCTTCCGATTAAAGTTGATTTTCCATCGTCCACTGAACCTGCTGTTGTGAAACGGAGAAGATCCATGTCGAGATAGGCAGATTGTTGATTTTCGATTGTTGATTGTTGATTTGAATCTGACATTGGATTAATTCTTAGTGGTTCTATCGTTTAAAGTTCTATTTGCTGATGTAAAAATTGCCGTCAATTCATTTGCTTCTTTTAATAACTTTTCTGCTTTCTCGGGATCAGCCATCTTTGCCTCAATAATTATTTCTAGCCAAAAGCAACATTCGTCAGCTTCTTCCTCAACAATTCCGAGCTTGTGTACAAATGTTGGTTTTGTTTTGCTTCTACATGCAGCTCTATAATTTGCACCAACCGAAGTTCCCGCACTATAGAGTTGATCTCCTGTTTTCCGAGCGTCCCTTCCATCAGGCATCGATTTTACATACCGAACTATATCGATTGCAAATTGTTTGGTTCTTTTTTTTAATTCATCCTGATTCATATTCTTAATTTTTCAATCAACACTCTACATTCCAAAATCAACAATCTTTTTTAGAAGTATCCAGCTTTTTTCCGATCTTCCATAGCAGCTTCACTTCGTTTATCATCCGCACGTGTTCCTCTTTCTGTTGTTCGAGACGAAGCAACCTCCTGAACAATTTCCTCTAGAGTGGAAGCAGTTGATTCTACAGCACCAGTGCAGGTGATATCCCCAATAGTTCTAAAACGGATAATTTTTTCTTCGACAATTTCACTAGCTCGTTTTTCCATAAAATCAAAATCGGCAAGCCATTGACCATCTCGCTTAAATACTTTTCGTTTATGAGAAAAGTAAATTTTTGGTAGAGGAATATTTTCGGCAAGTATATATTGCCATACATCCATTTCTGTCCAATTAGAAATCGGGAAAGCGCGAAAATGTTCCCCCATATTTTTCTTTCCATTAAACAGATTCCATAATTCAGGACGTTGATTTTTCGGATCCCATTGACCGAATTCATCACGATGAGAAAAGAAACGTTCCTTCGCTCTAGCTTTTTCTTCATCACGCCTTGCACCACCAATAGCACAATCCGTTTTTAATTCTTCAATTGTTTCCAAAAGTGTAACTGTCTGTAAAACATTTCTACTTGCGTTAAGTCCTTTTTCTTCTACTGCTGTTCCTTTATTAATAGAATCCTGTACCGAACGAACAATTACTTTCGCGCCGATTTCATTAGCCCACCAATCGCGATACTCCAAGGTCTCCGGGAAATTATGTCCTGTGTCAATATGTACCAATGGAAAAGGAATCTTAGCAGGCCAGAATGCTTTACGAGCCAGGTGACTTACAACAATTGAATCCTTACCACCAGAAAAAAGGAGAATTGGTTTTTCAAATTGGGCAGCAACTTCACGGAGAATGAAAATTGATTCACTTTCTAATTCCTGTAAATGTTTTAAAGTATAATTATTCATTTTATTATTTTATTAATCTACTCTGATTTGTCGGTTTACGAATGTCAAAAGTGTTTGCACACTGTCGTCCTGGTTTTGTGAATCTGTTTTTAATTCGAGTGCTGGATTTAACGGCGCTTCAAATGGAGCAGTGATTCCTGTAAAATCTTTTATTTCTCCTTTTCTTGCTTTTGCATATAAACCCTTTACATCACGTTCTTCACACGTCGCTAATGGAGCGTTAATATAAATTTCAAGAAAATCATTTTCGCCAATGATGTTTTTTGCAAGAGCTCTTAATTCATTGGTAGGACTTACAAAACTGCATATTGTAATTACCCCTGCATCTAGAAATAATTTAGCAACTTCTGAAATCCGTCGAATGTTTTCTGTACGATCAGTTTCAGAAAAGCCAAGATTATTATTTATTCCTGCTCGAACATTGTCGCCATCTAAAACATAAACAAGTTTCCCTTGTGCATGTAATGCGCGTTGAAGTCCTGCAGCGAGTGTTGATTTTCCTGAACCTGATAGTCCGGTTAACCAAAATACTTTTGCTTTTTGTTCCAATAATCGTTCTCGATCTTCTCTTTGTACAAGTCGATCAAAAATGGTATGTATATTTTGAGGTTCAGTCATATAATTATTTCAAATAAAAAAGGCCTTTTCAGTTTTACCTGGAAAGACCCTTGCGTTATCGTATAAATAACAAAAACAGCCCTTCCGCATTTTCAGCACATACACATGCAGCAGCACATGTTGCTATTCTGCTTGTTGTAGTGAAAATGGAATTTTGCTTTCATCGGTTTTCTATTGGCCACAAAGTGTTTGGGCTCTTGCGGGTCACAAATATAGTGCTGAATATTTGGTTTCTCCAAATTTGATTTAGGTTTAGTTCACCCATTTACCCTCCATTTTGGATGGCTTTCCGTACATTTACCACTTAGAACCGCTGACTTTGAAAAGCACTTATAATTTCTCAAAATCGCCACTCATCGATCAGGTCGGTGTTGAAGAACGTGTGGCTCGATTTAATACAAGAAGTATAAAAAAATCATCAAAAGTTGAAGGCCTTAAAATAGCCATCAATATGATTGATTTGACTACCCTGGAAGGTAAGGACACAGAAGGCAAAGTTCGTCAGTTGTGTTATAAAGCCCAACATCTTCATGATGAAATGCCGGAAATGCCAACAGCCGCTGCGGTATGTGTTTATCCAACTTTTGTAAAACTTGCAAAAAAGGAATTAGGAAATTCAGGCGTTAAAGTGGCTTCGGTTGCAACAGCTTTTCCTTCTGGACAATCAACTTTAGGCGTTAAAATTACGGATACAAAATTTGCAGTTGACAATGGAGCGGATGAAGTAGACATGGTGATTTCTAGAGGAGAATTTTTATCTGGCAATTACAATTTTGTATTTGATGAAATCGCATCCATAAAAGAAGCATGTGGACCAGCGCGATTAAAAGTTATTCTGGAGACAGGAGAGCTTGCGACTTTAGATAATGTGCGTCGTGCAAGCGAAATTGCCATGCGTGCAGGGGCAGATTTCATAAAAACATCTACTGGAAAAATTCAGCCTGCAGCAACACAGCCCGTTACTTTGGTAATGCTGGAAGCCATTCGTGATTATTATTATGAAACAGGAATAATGATCGGAATGAAACCTGCCGGAGGAATTTCAACTGCAAAAGTTGCCTTGCAATATCTTGTAATGGTTCGTGAAACACTTGGAAATGCCTGGTTGAATAATCATTGGTTCCGTTTTGGTGCAAGCAGTTTGGCTAATGATATTCTAATGCAATTAAGAAAAGAAATTACCGGAGTTTATCAGAGTGGAGATTATTTTTCTAAGGATTAACCAAAGATTATGAAGATGTACGAAGATTTTTTCTTCGTGCCTTGTTGTCTTGGTGGCAAAAATAAAACAAGCAAATGGCATTAAAAACTAAATCATCCACAAAACCAAAACTCGATTTTACTTCTGGTTGGGGTTATGCGCCTTCGCCGGAAAGCGCAGATCATATCAAATTAGAAAAGAGATATGATCATTTCATTAATGGACAATTTGTAAAACCATCTTCCGGAAAATATTTTCCATCTATTAATCCCGCAACTGAAAAAGTAATTTCAGAAGTAGGTTTAGGAAATGCACAGGATATTGATAAAGCAGTTAAAGCAGCAAGAAACGCCTATGAAAAAACCTGGAAAAAAATGGCGGGATCAGAACGCGGGAAATATTTGTATCGCATTGCGCGCATAATGCAAGAACGTGCCAGAGAACTTTCTGTAATTGAAACCATGGATGGAGGAAAATCTATTCGTGAATCGCGTGATATTGATATTCCATTAGCGGCAGCACATTTTTTCTACTATGCAGGATGGGCAGATAAATTAGAATACGCTTTCCCCAATAGAAAAGTAGAACCTGTTGGTGTGGCAGGACAAATTATTCCTTGGAATTTTCCATTGTTAATGGCTGCTTGGAAAATTGCTCCTGCATTAGCTTGTGGAAATACAGTGGTATTAAAACCAGCTGAGACAACTCCTTTAACTGCAATGAAACTCGCAGAAATATTTCGTGATGCTGGATTACCACCTGGTGTTGTAAATATTGTCAATGGAGATGGAGTTGCAGGTGCGGCATTAGTTAATCATCCGGGTATTGATAAAGTTGCATTTACAGGTTCAACTGACGTTGGGAAAATTATTCAAAAAGCAATTGCAGGAACAAAGAAAAAGGCAACACTTGAATTAGGTGGAAAAGCGGCCAATATTATTTTTGAAGATGCCGCGATTGATCAGGCTGTGGAAGGAATTATAAATGGAATTTTCTTTAACCAAGGTCATGTGTGTTGCGCAGGCTCTAGATTGTTTGTTCAGGAAGGTGTGGCAGATATTGTCATTCGCAAACTGAAAGACAGAATGGAAACGTTGATTGTTGGTGACCCAATGGATAAGAACACAGACATCGGAGCTATCAATTCGAAAGAACAATTAGAAAAAATTCATGAATACCTGAAAATCGGCGTTGATGAAGGAGCGGAAATGTGGCAGAGCAATTGTGAACTTCCAAAGAATGGATATTATTGCAGACCAACTATTTTCTTGCATGCTTCTCAGTCGCACAGAATTGTTCAGGAAGAAATTTTCGGACCCGTTTTGGCAATACAAACTTTCAGATCTGTTGACGAGGTTGTAGAAAAAGCCAACAATACGCCTTTCGGATTATCTGCTGGTGTATGGACAGACAAAGGTTCAAAGATTTTTAATCTCACGAATAAATTACGTGCTGGAGTGATCTGGGCAAACACTTATAATAAATTCGATCCAACTTCTCCATTCGGTGGTTACAAAGAAAGTGGTTTCGGAAGAGAAGGTGGTCTTCATGGATTGATGCCTTATGTTAATTTGAAATAAATATGGGATACGAATTACGAATTGTTTCGAATAGTTGCGAATTGCAAAATAGAAGATTTACAAATCCTGATTCGTAATTCGATACAATTCGTAATTCGTACACAATTTAAAATGGTTGTCAAACAAAAATATTTTCCATCATGTCAAGAATTGAAATTTTAAAAACCTACAAACTCTACATCGGTGGACAATTTCCACGCACAGAGTCGGGACGCTATTATCCGTTACTGGATAAAAAGAAAAATGTCATTGCTGATATTTGTCTGGGCTCTAGAAAAGATTTTCGTAATGCTGTAGTTGCAGCGCGCGGAGCTTTTGCGGGATGGAGTAACAAAACTGCTTTCAATCGGTCACAGATTTTGTATCGCATTGCTGAAATGTTGGAAACTAGAAAATCACAATTCGTTGAAGAGTTAATGCAACAAGGATCGACAAAAGTAAATGCGCAAAAAGAAGTTGAAGCTTCTGTTGATCGTTTGGTATATTACGCAGGATGGTGTGATAAGTATCAGCCCATTTTCAGCAGCGTAAATCCTGTAGCGTCTTCACATTTTAATTTCTCCGTTCCAGAGCCAACTGGAGTTGTCGCGATTATTGCATCGCAGGATTCCTCTTTGATTGGTTTAGTTTCTGTCATTGCGCCAGTCGTAGCAGGTGGAAATGTTTGTGTTGCCTTGGCTTCTGAAAAAATGCCTTTGTGTTCCATTACATTCGCAGAAGTGCTTGCAACTTCAGACTTGCCGAGTGGTGTAGTAAATATTATCACTGGTTCTGCATCAGAACTTATTTCGCATATGAGTTCGCATATGGATGTGAATGCAGTTATTTATGCAGGAAAAGATCTTAAAGAAATAAAATTGATTCAGGAGAATGCCACTTTGAATGTGAAACGTGTTTTTGTTTATTCTAAATACGATTGGAATAAAAAGGAATCTCAAAATCCATATTTCATTTTTGATACTCAGGAAATAAAAACTACTTGGCATCCAATTGAAAGTATTGGTGCAGGCGGTGCAAAATATTAAATAGAGGAGTAAATGAAAGTACATCTTGAAGCACAAAATCTGAAAATCTATGAAGCAGCAGGGTTTCCCTTTCTGATTATAGAACTTAGTGGAATGCTTCAAGCCGCAGATTATTTAAAATTACTTTCTTCACCGGACATTAAAACCATATTGATTGCTACTAACTTTAAAATGGTTTTACTTGAATTAAATGGAGTTTATGTCGTCGGTAGTGAAGCATTAGAAATTATTTCAAATGAATTTTGTGTTTTACTTTCGGAATCAGGCGTAATAAAATTTGCTGTGTCTGTTGCAGAACATATTTTTCCGATCATGTCCAATATGTTCATTGCTTCGGAAAAAACTACTATTCTACCAATGAAATATTTTGGAGATATAAATGATGCAGCAGCTTGGCTTAAACAGGGAAATTAAATGATTGATTTGAAAGAACTTCTCCTAACAGTTATTACTACTTCGATTGAAGCAGGAAAAGCAATTTTAAAAATTTACGAAGGTGCAGATCACGGCGTAACTTATAAAGATGATAAAACTCCACTGACCTTGGCCGATCGCGCAGCACATGAAGTGATCGTAAAAGGACTTTCTGAAACTGGAATTCCTGTTTTGAGTGAAGAGGATGCTCGTCAACACGATTATTCTGAAAGAAGCTCGTGGACAAAATGCTGGATTGTAGATCCCATTGATGGCACAAAAGAATTTATTAAAAGAAACGGCGAGTTTACAGTAAACATTGCATTAGCTGAAAATGGAAAAATTATTCTTGGTGTTATTTATACTCCAGTACAGGATGTTTTACATTTTGCAGCCGTAGATATTGGAGCTTTTCGAATTGATCAAGCTTTATCAATTTCAAATGAGCAAGATTTTTTCAAATTGGCTAAAACGCTTCCGTTGCAAAAATTGCCTGAAGTTTTTACAATCGTAGGAAGTCGATCACATGCTTCTCCTGAAACGGAAGAATATATTTCTCAACAAAAAGAAAAAAACGGAAGCGTTAATTTGGTAGCAGCCGGAAGTTCTCTCAAGTTTTGTTTAGTTGCTGAAGGAAAAGCTCACGTGTATCCGCGTTTTGCTCCAACGATGGAATGGGATACTGCAGCTGGACAAATCATTGTTGAACAAGCAGGTGGAAAAATGGTGAATTGGCCATCGAAAGAACCAATTCTGTACAATAGAAAAGATCTTTTGAATACTTGGTTTCTGTGTGAGGCCAAAGAAAACTAAGTAAATTCGTTCTCTAATCTTATTACCCTATGTCGAAAGTTGCGCTGATTACCGGAATTACAGGACAAGACGGAGCTTATTTAGCAGAATTATTGCTTGATAAAGGATACACAGTTCACGGTGTAAAACGACGCAGTTCGCTTTTTAATACACAACGTATAGATCATTTATATCATGATCAACATGAAAAGGGTCGCCCTTTCTTTTTGCATCATGGCGATCTAACAGATTCTACAAACTTGATTCGAATTGTTCAGGAAACAAAACCTGATGAAATTTACAATCTTGCAGCGATGTCACATGTGAAAGTTTCTTTTGAAACGCCAGAATATACAGCGAATGCGGATGGAATTGGTGCTTTAAGATTATTGGAAGCAATACGCATTCTTGGAATTGAAAAGAAAACAAAATTTTATCAGGCTTCTACTTCTGAACTTTTTGGTTTAGTTCAGGAAATTCCTCAGAAAGAAACAACACCATTTTATCCAAGAAGTCCATATGGAGTTGCAAAACTTTATGCATTCTGGATTGTAAAAAATTATCGTGAAGCATACGGGATGTTTGCCTGCAATGGAATTTTATTCAATCATGAAAGTCCTTTGCGTGGAGAAACATTTGTGACAAGAAAAATTACACGTGCTGCTGCTCGCATAAAATTGGGTTTGCAAAAAGATCTTTACTTAGGCAATCTAGATGCTGAACGCGATTGGGGACATGCCAAAGATTATGTGGAAGGTATGTGGAGAATGTTACAACAGGAAATACCTGATGACTTTGTATTGGCAACAGGAAAAAAAATAAAAGTGCGCACGTTTGTCGAATGGTCTTTTCGTGAAGTTGGAATTACATTAGAATGGAAGGGAAGTGGCATAGATGAAAAAGGAATAGATAAAGCTACAGGTACAACTTTGGTTCATATCGATAAAGAATATTTCCGTCCAGCAGAAGTTGATTTACTCGTTGGAGACGCCTCAAAAGCAAAACGTGTTTTGGGTTGGGAGCCGACACATACAGTAGAAGAATTGTGCAAAGAAATGGTTGCTTATGATTTGAAAATATTTGAAAGAGATAAATATCTTCTTGAAGGTGGACACGACGTAAATAAATTTCATGAGTAGAACGTATTTTGAGTTTGGCATTGTTCATTTATTTTTTTCAACATGAAAATGATTTCATCCAGTAAAATATATATAGCAGGTCATCGAGGAATGGCCGGCTCTGCTATTGAGAGAAATTTGAATTCAAAAGGGTTTACAAATATTGTTACCCGAACTTCATCCGAACTCGATTTAAAAAATCAAAAGGCAGTAGCTGAATTTTTTGCAAAGGAAAAACCAGAATATATTTTTCTGGCTGCTGCAAAAGTGGGAGGGATTCATGCCAATAATAATTACCGTGGTGCTTTTCTCTATGAAAACCTAATGATTCAATCGAATGTGATTCATTCAGCTTATGAGAATGGCGCAAAAAAATTATTATTTCTCGGATCAACTTGCATCTATCCGAAACTTGCACCCCAACCTTTGAAAGAGGAATATTTATTGACAGGAGAACTTGAACCAACAAATGAACCCTATGCAATCGCAAAAATTGCAGGAATAAAAATGTGCGATGCTTATCGCGATCAATACGGATGTAATTTTGTTTCCGTGATGCCGACAAATCTATATGGACCAAATGACAATTACGATTTAAAAAACTCGCACGTACTTCCCGCATTACTTAGAAAAATTTATGCAGCTAAAGTTTCTAATGCATCATTTGTTGAAGTCTGGGGCTCTGGAAAACCTTTGCGTGAATTTTGTCACGTAGATGATATGGCAGATGCATGTGTGTATGTTATGTTGAATGTGAATGAACCTGGATTTGTAAATATCGGAACAGGTATAGATATCAGCATTGGCGATCTTGCATTACTGATTAAAAAAATTGTCGGTTACAAAGGCGAATTGAAATTCAATCCAGATCAACCGGATGGTACTCCGAGAAAATTAACAGATGTTACCAAACTTCATAAACTCGGTTGGCATCACAAAATAAATCTTGAAGAGGGTATCCAAAGTGTGTTTTCTAACGTAAAAGCATCATTCGACGACGAGCTTTCAGGACATCATGTATTACGAGAAGTTTAATAAAAAACTGTGATAAAAAATCAGAGCCTAGTGCTACGAAATAGTTATAGTACACGAAAAATTTTTACTTCGTGTCTTTGTGCCTTCATTACCTTACTTTTTTTATTGCCTAGAACTATTTCTGCACAACAAGCCAACGTTCCGCTAAACCAGCAATGGATTCAGGAATCAGAAGCAAGAATGGTAAAGGGGAAAGGATTCCCATTAGCAAAAAATCTAGCAAAGTTCGAAGCCGACTCATTAATAATGAATGCAATTTCGGATTCGGCCAATAAAGTATTTGTTCCACTTCATTCTTCTATGCGTCCATGGATTGAACAAGGGCATCCAATCAGAAAAAATATCATTCAGCAAAATGCCTTAGACCATTATTATCAAAAACCATTTGTAATTGATCCAGGTCGCACAAAAGAAAAGCCTAGTAAAAAAGTGGGCCTGTGGTTAAGAAAATACCATAATGAAAATTCCTTTTTACAAGTAGAACGCCAACCACAAAATGGAGAGCCCATTTTCCGATTATACATTGACCCGTTATTAAATCTCCAGTCCATGAGCATGAAGGCAGATGGAATGGATACAATTTCTGGAAAATATTATATCAACACCAGAGGAATAAATGCACATGGCGATATCGGAACAAAAATTTCTTTCGAAACTTCCTTCTATGAAAATCAAGCTTTTTTCCCAGGCTATATAAAAGATTTTGCAAACGCTACACAAGTAATTCCAGGACAAGGACGCTGGAAAATATTTAAAAAAGATACCGCTGATCCATCAAAGTTTGGTTACGATTATGCCATGGCAACTGGATATCTTTCTTATTCACCCTGCCGAAATTTTAATGTGCAAATCGGAAATGGAAAACATTTTGTAGGTGATGGCTATCGTTCACTTTTGCTTTCGGATAATTCTTTTTCTTATCCATATGCAAGATTAACAGGATGGTTTGGTCCGAATAAAATGTTTCAATACACAACCATTTATGCTTCTTTAATGAATCTGCTTTCTAATTCACCGATCCCAACCGGCACTGAAAGATTATTTCAAAAGAAAGCAGCATCTTTTTATCAATTAAGTGCCAATATTGGACGCATTGCAGAGGTTACAATTTTCCAAAGTCTTATTTGGACTGCAGCAGATAGTAGAAACAAACAATGCATTCATTTAGCTTATGTAAATCCAGTAATGCTTACTTCACTCCTCAGTTATGGATTAAATGATGGAGTAAATTATATGCTAGGCGGAACTTTTCATGTTGACATTTTAAAAACAGCTCGCGTTTACGGACAAATTGTAGCAGATGATCTAGGAAAAGATGTGCGTCATAAAACAGGATTTCAAATCGGAGCGAAATATTATAATGCTTTTACTTTGAAGCATCTTGAATTGCAATTTGAATTCAATAAAGTAAATCCTTATACCTATTCGGCAACCGATTCCATGCAGGCTTACACACATTACAATCAGCCGCTAGCACATCCACTCGGCGCAAATTTTTCAGAAATCAATGGATCATTACAATATAAAATTGGCGATTTCTTTTTGACGTCACGTTATTCAAAGGCAACCATTGGAACAGATACTGCAGGCCATGTTTTCGGACAGGATATTTTTATTTCTGATGCATTTGCAGATCATACTTCTTTAGGGTCAAAGTCGGGTTTGTTTGGACGCGGACAAGAAACAACCCTTTCCACCATCGATTTGTCGGTTGGTTTTATGATCAGTTATGCCTCGAATTTGAACATTGCTCTCGGTTTTTCGGATAGAAAAGTGGAGACAGGTGCAACCTTAGACCATACCCGTTACGTATACTTTGCATTGCGGACTTCCTTGACCAACAGTTATTTAGATTTCTTCAGGAAATAAAAAGCCAGTTGAAAAACTGTCAATATTCGGTTAATAACTACCTTTGCCTGATTTACAAAGCACAAGACTAGTACAATTTTATGGCTCATCTTTTCCTTACGCTTGTTACCGCCTTTCTAGTTGTTTTGTTAGCAACGCCTGCGTTGATTAAAGTCGCCTTCTTAAAACGACTTTTTGACGAGCCTGGTGATGCACGAAAACTTCATAAAAGAGTTGTTCCTACTATCGGAGGCATTATCATTTTCGCGGCTACCATCTTTGCATTCGCCTTATGGTTTCCTTATGATCATCCTGAAATGGAATTGCTGAAACGTTGGATTCAGGATTTCCAGTTTATTGTTTGTTGTATGGTCATTCTGTTTTTCGTTGGAATTAAAGATGACATTATAGGGACCGCACCTATTAAAAAATTAGCAGCTCATATTTTAGTAGGAATGATTTTGGTGCTGATGGCCGAAGTTAGAATCAGAAGCTTGCATGGACTTTTCGGTGTAAATGAAATTCCATTATGGGCAAGTATTTTTCTTTCGATGTTCACTTATATTGTAACGGTGAATGCATACAATTTAATTGATGGTGTGGATGGATTAGCTGCTGGCGTCGGATTGATAGGAGGTTTAGGATTCGGAATTGTATTTGCACTTGGTGGTGATATTGTAATGGGAATGTTGGCTTTTGCCTTGGCTGGTTCGCTCGCTGCATTTTTAGTTTTCAATTTTTCACCTGCAAAAATATTTATGGGTGATTCCGGTTCAATGATCATTGGATTAATCATGGCCATTCTTGCCATAAAATTTGTGGAATATATTCCTCAGGAAAAATCGATGCCAATTATAAAACAATTGTTTACTCCAGTTGTTGCAATGTCAATTATTGCTTACGCACTTACAGATACACTTCGCATTTTTGTGTGGCGTGCAATTAGAGGAGTTTCTCCTTTTTCTGCAGATAGAAATCACCTTCATCATTTATTATTGGATAGTGGAATGAGTCAACGTAAAACTGTAATTGCAATTTACGTTTCAAACATTTTAGTAATTGGTGTTGCAGTGGCAACTAGAATTTATCCGGTTACAATTTCATTTATAATAACAGCAAGCTTCGTTGTTTTGCTTGCAACCATTCCTTGGTTGATGAAACGTAGAGCGACAAAAAAACAAACTACCAATAGCAAAACGCGTTCGCTCAATCCGATGGAAGCCGCATGATGAGAAAAAAAATTACCAATTACCAATTACCAATTGCCGATACTGTTCGCAGTGTCTATAAGTGGATTGGGGTAATTTGTTTCTTATTGATTCCCAATTTGTTTTTTGCCCAGCATACTTTGCTTTTGAATGCTGATGTTTCTCAACAGGAAGTTTATCTCAACAATAATAATTCTCATAGTGCCGTTCGACCTTATATCGATTCCGATTTAGCTGAGAAATCTTATTCAGCTAATGATTTTGAGGATGGAACAGCAAATATTTATGTGCATCATTATTATCGGGCCATTTGGAATAATTATTATCATAAACCATATGATACATTGCCTAGGAAAGTTGGCGGAAAATCTTCCTTATTGATTCGACCTATTTATGATTTTAGTTTCGGAAAAGATCTTCAGACAAAATCAACTTTACTTACAACAGTCGGTGGAATAGTTATCGACGCAGATTACAAACAGAAAATTGGTTTTGAAGCGCGAATGGCGGCAGGAAATATTTCACTTCCAAATTATTCCGACTCAATTTCAAAATTTAATGGCATGGTGCCTGGTTGGGGTGATCGTGCATATTCAAATGGTGATGCGAATTATTCCTTCCAACATTTTTCAGGAAATATTATTTGGCGCCCTTCAAAAATTTTCAATCTGCAAGTTGGTCGCGATAAACATTTTTGGGGCGATGGTTATCGTTCTCTTTTTCTTTCAGACGTTGGCGCTGCAATGCCTTATATTAAACAAACCACAACCATCTGGAAATTACAATACACTTCTCTTTTCACATGGATGCAGGATTGGTCGCATTCCAATGGTTTTGCAAATGATTTCAGAAGCAAATTCGGCACCTTTCACTACCTCAGCTTTAATGCTGCCAAATGGTTAAACCTTGGTTTATTCGAATCTATCATCTGGCAAGGAAATGATCCTTCACGTCAACGTGGATTTGATCCGAATTATTTAAATCCAATTGTATTTTTCCGTCCTGTTGAATATAGTTTAGGTTCTTCTGATAATGCAATGTTGGGTGCATCTTTTAAAGTCAGATTTAATTCTACCAATATGATTTATGCTCAAGTTCTTTTGGATGAATTTTATTTGAAAGAAATTCTTGCAAGAACCGGATGGTGGGCAAATAAACAAGGATATCAATTTGGATATAAGTGTTATAATTTAGGAAGAGTGAAAGATTTATTTCTTCAAACGGAAATAAATATTGTTCGACCCTACACTTATTCACATGGTAGCTCGCAACAGAATTATTCAAATACAGGAATGCCTTTAGCGCATCCTATGGGTGCAAACTTTGCTGAAGTTTTAGGAATGCTTTCGTATTCGCATAACGGATTAACTGTGACTGGAAAATTAGTAGGAACGCGTTATGGTCGGGATACTTCTGGTACTGATTATGGACAGAACATTTTCATATCTTATATTAATCGCACCTCAACTATTCCTGGTCGCCCAACTCAAAGAGATTACAATCATAAATTGTTTGATGGTGTTGGGACCAATATTTTTTATGCTGAATTAAGGGCTTCTTATCAATTCAATTTGTCGTTTCCTTTACGAATTGAATTACTTGCAGGAGCAAGAAGTGAGAACAATTTACTCGTTCATAAGAAATCAACTTATTTCCAATTCGGACTTTCACTGCCCCTTTTCAGGAGTTACCGTGACTAGCCACAGATTTCGCAGATTTACACAGATCGAGTTTGGAACCACTTCAGTAAATTACAATGCATGAATCTTTGATTTATGCATTGTCGGTTCAAAAAGGGTTCCTGGCATAATCTGCGCAAATCTGTGAAATCTGTGGCTGCTATTTAGAAGTAGTCTAAATTCTTCTTTGAGAAGAACTTTCGAAGCCTTGGAATACCTAAATTTGCAACGATTTATAGGGCAGAATTTTGATCAACTCAACTGTACAAACGTTAGATAAACCAGTCGGCACAATGAGTAAAATTACCGACTACGCGCAGTTCATGAAACTTCGCTTGGCCTCTCTTGTAGTTTTCTCCGCAGTAATCAGTTATTTCATTGGCATAAATCATCTTAATGTAGCTTCCAACTGGCTACAATTAACAGGATTAATCATTGGTGGTTTTCTCGTTACCGGCTCCTCCAACGGATTCAATCAAATCATTGAGCGTGAGACGGATAAGTTGATGACACGAACTCAAAATCGCCCCCTTCCAACAGGAAGAATGTCTTTAACAGAAGCTTGGATTATAGCTGTTTCCTCTGGTATTATCGGAATTGCAATGCTCACTATCTATTGCAATATCCTAAGTGGAATACTTGGAGCAACTGCACTTTTACTTTACACGTTAGTATATACACCCGTAAAAAAGGTAACACCATTCGCGACATTTATTGGTGCATTTCCAGGTGCTATTCCTCCAATGCTGGGCTATGTGGCTGTTACAGGAGGATTCGGAACTATTGACATGATTGCTGTGCTGCTTTTTGCAGTCCAGTTTATGTGGCAGTTCCCACATTTCTGGGCAATCGCCTGGGTATCACATGATGATTATAAAAAGGCAGGATTTGATATGTTACCTTCTCCAGGCGGAAGAGATAAATCGAGCGCATTTCAAGTGGTAATTTATACCATAGTACTTATTCCAGTGAGTTTGTTCCCATACCTTTTTCATTTGAACGGACTTATTTCAGCTATCGTCATTTTACTTTGTGGAGTAGGTTTTCTTATTCAAGCAATGCAACTTTATCGTGATTGTGAAGTAAGTTCTGCACGTAAATTAATGTTTGGGTCTTTCATTTATTTACCAGCCGTTCAATTGGCATTATTATTCGGATAATAGTCATGGAAGCAAATGCAACAGTGGATGAATTCATCCTCAAAAAACAAAAAGCACAGAGAAATCTGGTTTGGTTAGGTACTTTGAGTATTGTGATGCTCTTTGCTGGCTTAACAAGCGCTTATGTAGTTAGAAGAGGTGCAGGTGATTGGTTCAGTATTGTCCTTCCTCAAGTATTTTGGGTAAGTACTGCTGTTATCATTTTCAGTAGTATTACAATGAATTTTTCACTCTGGAGTTTTAGAAATAATAAAATTAAAGCAGGGATTATTCTCTTAGGAACAACGCTTCTTTTAGGATTAGTATTTGCTTATTGTCAATGGACTGGTTGGGGAGTTTTAATTAAAAACGGAATTTATCTTAGCCACGCAAAAGGACAAACTTCCCTCATTTCTGGATCTTATATTTTCCTACTTACTGCCCTTCACCTGGCTCACGTAGCAGGAGGCATTATTGCCCTTTTAATCAGCTTTATCAGGTCGCTTTTTGGTCGTTATAGTCCTTCAAATGTCCACGGATTGAGACTTTCTGCCATTTACTGGCATTTCCTCGATGCATTATGGATCTATTTGTTCGTTTTTTTAACGATTTATAAGTAAACTTGCACCGCACAGAATAAAAATAAATAAACTAATCATTTCAAGTTCTATGTCAGGACACTCAGCAGATGCAAATACAGCCGGATGGGATGGTGCAACCTCACCTCTGCGCGCTAGTTATGGGAAACTATTTATGTGGTTTTTCCTTATTTCCGATGCGTTAACATTCTCCGGATTTCTTTGTTCTTATGGATTTTTCCGTCACAAGTTTGCCGGTGAATGGCCTATTCCTTCTGAAGTATTCCATCACTTTCCATTCTTAGAAGGACATCATCTTCCTTTGATGTATGTAGGTTTGATGACCTTCATTCTTATTATGTCATCTGTTACAATGGTACTTGCCGTTGAAGCGGGTCATAGAAAGAAACAAAAACCTGTTTTGATTTGGATGTTCCTTACCATCATTGGTGGTTTGATGTTCGTTGGATCTCAGGCTTGGGAGTGGTCAAACTTTATCAAAGGAAGTGAGCATGGTGCAATTCTTTATAATAACGAGATGTACCTGTATAAGTCAGATCCGAAAACGCACGAAGCAGATACCAAAATTCTTGAATACAGACATCACGAACTTTCTGAAAAGAAATCAGCAGAAATTATTTCTAAAGGTGAAGTGTTTCATGGAGCAAATCTCCAACACAATGAATATGGTCACACTGCATTCGCAGATTTCTTTTTCTTCATTACTGGTTTTCACGGATTCCACGTATTCTCTGGAGTATGTATCAATATTGTGATTTTCATTATGGCCTTACAAGGAGTAATGGAACGTCGCGGTCATTATGAGATGATTGAAAAAGTTGGTCTCTATTGGCATTTTGTCGATTTAGTTTGGGTATTCGTATTTACCTTCTTCTATCTTCTCTAATTTTTAATTCAAGAAATCGCTCAGCTTAAAACAAATAATATGTCAGAGTTTCACGATCCATTTCCGAATTACGAAGTATTAGCCCAGCATGATGAGGCCCATGGAAAAAAAGCACGCAAAAAACTCTGGAGAGTTTTCTGGTTGTTATTAGTGGTAACGTTCGTAGAAGTTGGCGTAGGTCTCTATGCAGCTGATCATGAAGTAAGCCACTTATTCCTGAAGTTTTTCTTCATCGGCTTTACAATTGTAAAAGCATTCTACATTGTTTACGTTTTCATGCATCTTGGAGATGAAGAGCGTTGGACAAAATGGATGATCATCGCTCCATTTACCGGATTCATTCTTTATTTCATTTTTATGTTGACAATAGGAGAAGGCAATTACGCTAAAACAAGAAGAGTTGATTACCCTACACAGAAAATAGAAAACGTTCAGGAACCTAAATAATTATGAAAAAGCGTCTCACGCTCTTTTCAGTTCTGTTTCTACCGATTATCATTTACGTATATTTTGCGCTCGGCGTGCCCAAAGCATTCCGAGCGCCTTTTTTTGGCCCCCGTCACGCCATTCAAGTGACCGACAAAAACGGGAATCCTAAAACAGACACTGCATTTTATTCCATTCCTGCTTTTCAATTTCCAACTTATGGAAATCATATTTTAAATAGCGAAATGCTAGATGGCAATTTATACATCGCACTTTTTGTTCATCCCGATTCGTTGAAAACAACACTGCCGATTTTTGCAGAAGATATTAAACTCAATCGTCAGAGTTATAATTATGCGCGATTTGTTTTTTTCTTCCCAGGCGATTCTATTGGTAATCCTGTTGCAGGCGCGCCTGATTTTGCATCAGAAATGAAATTAGGAACGGATACTGCTTTCACCGTTTTTGAAGCGCCAGCAAAATTTGATTCCATGCATGCTGAATATTTTATCAAAGATGCTATTCATAAAAAAGATCCTTGGGCAACTTGGAGCGATGCAGTTTTGATTGATCACAAAGGAAGAATTCGCGGATATTATAATATCCGTTATGCAGCTGAATTGAAAAAGATGAAAGAAGATGTTCGCTTTATCAAATTCAGAGATGAAGCAGCTGAGACATTAGATAATTCAAAAGTGGAGCAGAAGAAAAAATGAAAACGCTTTTTTCAGCGATAATATTTTCTGTACTTATTTTTTCCTGCAAACCGGAAAATAAGTCGCGTGGAGAGTTTTCAATTTCCGATACAGTTATTCAACGACTTCAGATTTATTACAAGCTCGATTCTTTCGATGCGCAAGGAAACGTTCGGTACCATACTATTCCTGCTATGGAACTTACAGCACAAAATGGGAAACCATTCCAAACGAATTCTTACGAAGGGAAAGTTTCACTGACCGATTTCTTTTTTGCAAGTTGTCAGGGAATTTGCCCCCGCATGACTTCGCAATTTACACGCGTGCAAAATGTTTTTCGTGGCAATCCTGATTTCAAAATGGTTTCATATACCGTTGATCCTTCTCGTGACACTGCCGAATTTCTGCAACAATATGCTATGCAATATAACGCAGACACTGCACAATGGAAATTTGTAACAGGATCCAAAAAATCATTGTACGATCTAGCGCGTTATGGTTATTTGCTTCCTGTGCAGGCGGGCACCGGCGATTCAGAAGATTTTATTCATAGCGATCAATTAGTTTTAGTCGATCGCAAATCAAGAATTCGCGGGTATTATAATGGAACAGATTCGGCGGCGGTAGATAGTTTGATAGAAGACATAAAAATTTTATTGAAAGAAAAGTAAAGATAATGTTAGAACCAAGTTTGAAACCGAATGACCGCAAAGCAAAAATGCTGATCGGTATTTTTTCTGTCGTTGTTTTTTTGTTGGTGGCCTTGATGGGAAGATTTCACTTTGCTCCGGAATTACCTTTTAACGTACATATTTTTGCAAAAGCAAATGGCGTAATTAATTCTGTTGTTTCCTTTTTATTGATTGCTGCATTAGTAGCTGTAAAACAAAAAAAATATTTATTGCACAAACGTATTATGCTTGGGGCAATGCTACTTTCAATTCTTTTCCTTGTCTGCTATATTTCCCATCATCTCCTAAGTGCTGAAACAAGATTCGGCGATATGAATCATGATGGAATACTTGATGAATTTGAAAAAGCAAATTGTGGAAGATTACGTTTCGTTTATTACGCCATTCTTGGAACGCATATTGTTCTGGCTTCGCTCATTTTGCCTTTCATTTTGTTCACCGCTTACCGCGGACTTACTGCAGAATATGAAAAGCACAAAAAACTAACAAGAATCACCTGGCCGATTTGGTTGTATGTAAGCATTACCGGTGTAGTGGTTTATTTGATGATTTCGCCTTATTACTAGTCACCTACGAATTACGAATCGGTAACGAATAGTTACGAATCGTAGCTAGAGGATGGGTAATTCTTTCGCCAATTCAGTATCTTTGTACTACAATGAAAGTCCGCATTTTTATTTCCTTTTTAGTCCTATCGCTACTTAGCATTTCTGCTTCGGCACAATGCGCTATGTGTCGTGCGGTGGCAGAAAGTGGAAGCACAAACGGACAACATGTAGGCGCAGGATTGAACAATGCTATTCTCTATTTGATGGCTGTTCCCTATATTCTTATTTTACTTTTCTTCCGCAAAAGAATCTGGACATTCCTGAAAGAGTTGCGTGGACTTTGGAATTAGAAGTTAAAAGTTTTAAGTCGAAAAATAAAAGTCGGAACTCAGCACCACATTAATTTCATTCTTGCCATCGCCAATAATACAAGCTGCAGTATTAGGTGGCATCTCTCCTAAATTATTTGAAAAGAGAATTAATTATTTTCATGCATTTAATTTCACTAATTTTAGTACAAAGAAATATTTTGTGAAAATGAAACTTCTCTGCACTTCTCTTTTGTTTTCTTTATTTGCATTGGCAAATCTGTTTTCTCAAAACCTAATCCTTAATCCAGGTTTCGAAGAGCATGACAAATCGTTAGTTGATACTTCTAGTTTCCGATATGAATTTTCACATTTTGGAGTTAAGAATTGGTCAGTTCCAAATGAATCATTTTCTTGGTTTGTTGATTCCACATCAAAAAATTATGAAAATGAAAAAGGCTATGAAGAAATCAATCCATATGCTGGGAATGCCTTTGTTGGATTATGTCTTTATGCCCCTTTTAATGCGAGATTTTATCTTCAAGGAGAATTTTCAAAGCCATTACAAGCTGGAAAGCGTTATAAGTTTACAATTCACGTTGCTTTAGGACAATATAGTACTTATAACATTGACCAATTTGGAGTGTTTTTTGGCCAGAATAAAGTATTACAACCGGTTAAAAATGAAATTACTTGGGTAACGCCGCAATTAATTCTAAATGTGTCTAATATTTTCCCTCGAAAATTAACTTGGGTGGAAATTTCTGGTTTTTATACGGCAACAGGAAATGAAAAATATTTCATAATTGGTAATTTTAGGAAAACGCCAGATGTAAATAAAAACATGGACCCTAAAAAACCTGTAAACCCAAAGACTGAATTAGGAACCTTTTATTGGGTTGATGATTTGTCAATGAAAGAGACGACAGAAAATGAAGAAATTGCTATTGGGCCTGGAAAAATACTTCTCAAAGACATTCATTTCAAATCAGGGGATTCAACAATTGTTACTGATTCATATGTTGCCTTAAATGAAATTGTAACTGCATTGAAAAAACAACCTGCTTTAAAAGTTGATGTTTACGGTCATACAGACAATACAGGCTCAGCCGCCCAAAATCAAAAACTATCAGAAGCTAGGGCAAGGGCTGTAGCAGTTTATTTTATTTCTCATGGCATCGATAAAAGCCGAATAACCACAAAAGGATACGGATCTTCCAAACCAATAAGTTCCGATCAAAGTAAAAACAGACGAGTTGAATTTATTTTTAAATAATGAGTTAGACAAATTAACTAATTCATCTCTCAATCCCCTCCCACATATTCCAACATCACAGCATCGCTCGCTTTTAAGTCAGAACTCAGCACCACATTAATTTCATTCTTGCCATCTCCAATAATACAAGCTGCAGTATTTGGTGGCATCTCTCCTAAATTATTTGCAAAGAGAATTAATTGTTTCGGCTGTCTCTTGTCTACAATAATTATAAATGTTTTCTTCTTCTTGGAAAGTTTCAGATTACTTACAATGCAGGAATCGCCATAATACAAGGAGATAATATCGCCGTCGATTTTATTGTTGTCATAAACGGTCACCTTTATTTTTTCATTGTGCACTTTTACTACTGAACCTTTTTTTACTTTTCTATCATTGAGTGTTTGTCGGTAAACGGGTCCACGCATTACGTTCACCGTAATAATTTCACTTTCGCCATTATCGCCATAAACAATAAATGTTTTTTTCACATTCACCTGCACTTTTATTTCCGCAGCATTTCCTAGAATCACTTTCGGTTTTGAATAATCGGCCCATGAATATGTTTTACTTCCTGTGGCATTTAATTTTGCCCAAGCACCTGCCATTACCAAAGTATCACCTGCAATTTTTAAATCGGACTCGCTTGCTTTTACAACAACATCATCAATATAAAATCCTGCATAATTTCCTGTTCCATCTACTCCATGATTTTGTGGTGGAATTGGGTTTGCAGTTGTCTTTTCAGCCGTGAAAAAATTTCCGATTACGAGATAGGTGTAAGGTTTATCTGCAGTAAATGAACCGCTCACTTTTGTCCAGCCTTTTGAATCTGAAATAACAGCGGTTGAATTTATTTGTGGCTTTGCTAAAATACTGTAACCTGTTTCTTTTGTTCTTTCACCCGTAAAAAAACACATCCCGATATTATTCACTGCAAATCCGGAATGATCGGTAAGTGAAACATACATTTCTACATAATATTTTTTTCCTACCACTAAAGGTGTTTTCAAAGTGCTGGAAATATATTCGCGATAATCTCTTGAATCGGGATAATAATTGTAGACAAAAGCCATTGCATGACCGCCATGAGGATCTTGCATTCCCTGACCATTATCTGATTTAGGATCTGCATAAGAACCAGGTGATGCGAGATCAGAAATGTAATCGGCTGTACCATCATTCGCTGCATCCCAAGCAACAAGATATTGATCCATATCTCCCGACATATAAGAATCGGGAATGCGTAAATGTTCTTCAAATCCTGGATTCGGAACCAGATTGTTTTGAGCAAATAGCAGGGAAGGGAAAGCTAGTAGCGTTAAAAAGACTTTTCTCATGGGAGTAAGAAATTGAGTATGATTCATTTCGCAGTTAAGTATGGGAAGTAAATTCCGGTACACCTGATAGAGATGCATCAGCATAACTCATTCCATACAAAAAGTGACAAAAAATCATGGAAAAATGTAGTATTAGCTCTGGTGTGAACTGCAACTACAGGAGAAAACGAGAGAAAATCTCTTGAATTGTGTTACAAGGGAATTTTTAACAAAACGAATACTTCAAAAAGTAATGATCAATAATTGATCAATTCAAAAATGCGCAGTTCAGGGAAATGACACATGAAATATCCATAACCACCTTCGACATTGCTAGGATAATTTATAGGTTCGCCCGAAAGTTGATTGAACAAACTCGAGGAACGTTTATAGGCAGTAAGAAATTCATAATAACCTTTTGTAATATGTGAGATGGTTACCGCAATGGTATCTGTATTACTCACATCATTCAATTGTGTGTTGCGCACTAATTTTCCATTCTGATCAAAATCGGAATCGGTAATGAGATCAAAAGAATTTAATTGATTTGAACCTCGACTGAAATAATTATTAATATCAAATGCACTCGTATCCTGACTCTTTCTATAATAACAAGCCACATAATAATCAGACGCCGCGCCATAGTCGGTTAATTCATAATGCACAAAAGGAACAGTGTCGCCATTCACCACTTGTTTGTAAGGTTGAATAGAATCAAAATAAACACGTGGCAATAATTCTGTTGTTGCAGTTACTTCTAATCCTGTTGCAGGATCTTTTGCATGAAGTGTATAGCTGCCATAATCCACCAATAGAATATTCAGACTTGCATATACTCCCGGTGTAATCATAAAGAGTGTATCTGTTCCGTTTGAATGTGTTACTGTAACAATTGCATTCGGAACTAAAATTCGATCGAGAAAACTATTCTGAATAGAATCTGAATTTCCTTGCGAATCTAATGGAGAAAAACTTCTTGTTAAACCAACTACCATTACACTATTCGGCAATACCTGCGAAGAAATCACCAATCGCTCTTCTGCTGGTTTTACATCGATGTCGAGCGGTTTTGGTCGGCAACTATAAAGTGAAGTTGCAATTGAAATAACGAAGAGAATATATTTTATGTTTTTCATAATCAGAATTTAAAATTGTAAGCAATAGAAGGAATAAATCCAAAAAGACCTACAGCTTGATATTTGTATCCGCCATTTCCATCATCCACCACTTTTATTTTATAAGGTTGCGCGCGATTGTAAACATTGTATGCGCCGATTTGCCACTCGCCGGTCCATCGCATCCACTTACGATCTAATCTTGATTTCAAAACAAAATTTATATCGAGACGATGTGCTGCAGGAAGTTGAATTGCATTTTTGTCGGAATAAATTGGCAACACATTTACTTGTGTGAGGGATGCATCCGGCATTAAAAATTCTCCCGTTGTTGGAGTGAATCGTTGTCCAGTGCTATACACCCAAACAGCTGCAACAGAAAAACGTTTTGTGAATTCGTAAGTTGCAACAATTGAAAGATCATGTCTACGATCGAATTTAGCATAGAATGGATTGCCATGATTTAAATCGGGAAACTGACGAATAGACCAGGAAAGCGTATAGCCAATCCAACCAGTTAATTTACCTTCTGAACGTTGCGCAAAAAATTCAAATCCATAAGCATGACCTTTTCCACTTACTAATTCTTTTTCGTAATCATCATTCAAAATCAAAACTGCTCCTTCACGATATTCAATTAAATTCTGCATGCCTTTGTAATAGGCTTCAACCGTGAATAAGGTTTGAATTTTCGGAACATTCAAATTATAAGCAGCAGCAATTTGATCAGAAACTAAAGGACGAATAGATTTTGTTACTGGATACCACAAGTCGGTTGGCAACGCAGCGGAGGAAGAACTTACCAAATGTAAATACTGAACCATACGCGAATAGCTTAATTTGATGGATTGAACTTTTTGGAAATTCCATACAGCAGAAATTCTTGGTTCCGGATTAAAATAAAAAGCATTTGTAGTGGCTAATCCCGACAAACGCATTCCGTAATTCAATTTGAAATTGCTATCCAATGCTAATTCCTGATTATAATATAAACCCATTTCATTGGTATAAACTGGATTTCCGGTACGAGAACGTAAGTAATCGGAAATTTCTCCAGAAGTACTTACCACATTCGGACGGAAAATATGCATCGTGTAAGAAGCGCCAAAACGAACAGTATTAATTGGACTTACATAATAACTGTAATCATCTTTTACCCCGTAATCAGAAATTCTGGATTGGGTAAGAAAAGAATTTCCTGGAATTTTTGCTTCCACATCATAGCGGAATCGTGTATGAATAAGTGAAACGTTGGAAAAAACTTTCGGATTAAAAGTATGATTCCATCTTGTGGTTGCTGTGAAATTTCCTAAGCGAAATCCGCCATCAAAAAATGAACTGTCGCTTCCGGTTTTTGTAGCAAGTACATCATCACCAATATAACTACTTACAAAAATTCTGTTTTTGTCATTGATATTATAATTCAATTTCAAATTTGCATCGTAGAAATAATAAGGCAAAACATTTTGTCCGCCGTAAGCTAGTTTCACAACTTTATCAATGTAAGAACGTCGGGCAGAAATAAGAAAGGAAGATTTATTTTTAATGATTGGTCCTTCAACTGTAAGATGAGAAGATAATAAACCAATTCCTCCAACAGCATGAAATTTATCATTGTTACCATCTTTCATGTGGATATCCATTACAGAAGAAAGTCGCCCGCCATATTGTGCAGGGAAACCTCCTTTGTAAACCGTCATATCTTTCAGCGCATCATTATTGAACACGGAAAAGAATCCGAATAAATGCGCAACGTTATAAACGACTGCTTCATCCAATAAAATTAAATTATCATCACCCGAACCTCCACGAACAAACATCTGACTTTGTCCTTCACCGCCACGTTTTATTCCTGGCATTAATTGAATGACTTTAATAATATCGGTTTCACCGCCAATGGTAGGAATGAATTTTATTTTGTCGATTGGAATACTAATGGCACTGGTTTGTGTTGATTGCACCTGATCTTGATTACGATCTGCTTTAATTACAACTTCCGCATTTACATAAGTGCTACTGGAAACCTTGATGTCTTTTTTTACATCCTGCGTAAGCACAACCGTAACTTCTTTCGGACGAAAACCAACGTAACTGAATCGAATCGTATAAGTTCCTGGAGCGAGAGAAAGCGAATAGAATCCATATTCATTGGCAGAAGTTCCTTTTGAAGTACCAACAGCAAAAACCGAAGCTCCGAAAAGCATTTCTCCATTGGAGGAATCGGCAATAAAACCGCTGAGGGTAAATGTACTTTGCGCTTTGAGATTCACATTAAAAAGGAAAATCAAGGGCAGCAGGAACAATAAGAGCTTTTTCATAGTTAGGTAAATGCAAGCCAAAGTTAGACGGCTGGAGTCTATGATTTGTTACAGACAGGCTATTTTAAGATGAAATTTCATTAGGAAGACGGAAATAAGGTCGAAAGAAGCCCTTTAGGAGAAGAAAATGTCGATTTATGCAAATTATATGCCCCTTGTTTGCGTAAATTAGCTGTCACAGAAGAACCTAATTAACCTTATAAAAATGAAAAAAGCTCTACATCTTATTATGGCAATTGCAGCAACATTTGCATTTGTTGAAAGCAAAGCACAATTAACCAATGGCGTTATTGCCCCAGATTGGACCCTTACAGACATCAATGGAAATGTTCACCATTTATATTCTGATTTAGATTCAGGTAAGACAGTATTCATTGATATTTCTGCAACATGGTGTGGACCTTGTTGGAATTATCATAACACTGGCGCTTTGGATCAATTATGGTCAGCTCACGGACCAATTGGTCAACCAGGAGTTAGTCCATCATCTTCCAATGATGTGAAAGTGTATTTCATCGAAGGTGATGGTACAACTAACAGTAATGATTTGAACGGTACAGGATCAAACACACAAGGAAATTGGACAGCAGGTGTTTCACATCCGATTATCGATCCTCCTGCCAATCTGATCAATCCTTTTAATTCAAATTATTCCATCGCTTACTTCCCGACAATTTATATGATTTGTCCGGATCGTACTATTACAGAAGTTGGTCAGGCAACTGCTACCGCACTTTATTCAGCAAAAGGTTCTTGTGCAATTGCAACAACAGTTGCTGATGCAGAAGTAACTTTTCCAATTGGTCTTTATCAATTTACAAATACTTGCGATAGTATCAGTGCTAAATTTCGTTTAACGAATGTTGGAACTGATACATTGACTTCTGCAACTTTAACTTATAAGTTAGATAACGTTGCACAGCGAGTTGTGAATTGGACTGGTAATATTGTAACATATCACAACGTACTTTTACCTGGTGTAAATCTTGGTTCATCAACTCCAGGTGCGCATATGGTAACTGTTGTTGTTTCTAATCCAAATGGAATAACAGATCCAACAACGACAAATAATTCAGCTTCTTCAGCTTGTATTATTTATGCGACCACTCCAGTTGCTCCAATCGTACAAGATTTTGAAACAGCAGGAATTCCTTCCACATGGACAATTGTTAATGAAGGAGCAGCACCAACATGGGTAAATGCAAACGTTGGTTTCAGTTCAGCAAAAAGCGCAAAATTAACTTGGTATGGCTCTCAAATCGGAGATCTTGATTATTTATATCTAGAGCCACAAGACTTTACAACTGCACCTGCTGTAACACTTACTTTCGAAGTTGCTTACGCACAACGTACCAATGAAAATGATAAATTATCAGTAGAAGTTTCTACTAATTGTGGTCATTCTTGGTCACCAAAATATACCAAATCAGGATCTACTTTATCTACTACAACTGCTCATGCGGGAACATATACACCAACTACAGCAGCTGAATGGAGACTTGAAACAGTAAACTTAAATGCAGTTGCTGGTCAGCCTGAAGTTTGGGTTCGTTTCAAAGGCACTTCTTCTGGTGGAAATAATGTTTACGTTGACGATATCAACATCGTTGGTGTGAGTGGCGTTAATGAAATAAATAATGTTTCAGGACTGAATGTTTATCCGAATCCAATGACGACTAGTACAAACGTTAATTTCAATTTGAATGAAGCTAATGTTGTTATTATTACTGTTATTAATTCTTTAGGTCAGGTTGTTTCTACTGAGAATCTTGGCAACATGACAGCTGGAGAGCAGAACTACACCTTGAATACAGAGTCTTTGAGTAATGGCCTGTACTTCATCTCTATCAATGCTGGAACAGGTTCAGTAACAGAGAAGATTTCTGTAAACAAATAAGCTTGTAAATAGTATTGACCGGCAGTTTAGTCCCATACTAGCTGCCGGTTTTTTTATGCCCAATTAGCACTTTCTATTCCATAGGTTGAAATTGGGCTAGAACAATCTTTATCGCAAGGATAGAATTCACGCATTTTGTGTAAATTTGCAGCAGTTCTTTTCAAACGCTTATTCAGAAAGGCTTAGGGATTGCGCCCGTTGAAGCCTTGGCAACCCTTAAAAAGTGACGAATGATTATTAATTAGAAAAAAACTAATTGCTGATCACCAATATCAAATCACTATAAAGAAGGTGCCAACTCGCATCTTTCCAATTCATCGGAAAGAAGAAATAAGTCAGAAGCATGATCTTAATAAAAAAAATCCCGATCCCTTCTGAATTAACAGTAGGGATTTTTTATGATCAGAAGTGAACACAACAGAACGTTTCAGTAATCGAGTTGCAAATTATGTAAAGTATCGTCCGGGATATCCTGTGACTTTGACCGAGCTTTTGCGTGTGGCTGGTGTGTGGAATGAAACCATGAAAATTGCAGATGTCGGTTCTGGTACTGGAATATCATCCGTTATATTTTTAGAAAAAGGAAATGAAGTTTTCGGAATTGAACCGAATAAAGAAATGCGGGAAGCAGCTGATGTTTTTTTAGAAAATCAAAAACAATTTCATAGCCTTGATGCTACTGCTGAACATACCGGATTAAAAGATCATTCCATTGATTTAATTATTGCAGGACAAGCCTTTCATTGGTTTGATGTTGAGAAAACAAAAATTGAATTCCAGCGTATTCTGAAACCCGGAGGAAATGTGGTCTTGATCTGGAATGATCGAAGAACAGAATCGACTGATTTTTTAAAGTCATATGAAGATTTATTAAAAATGTTCGGAACAGATTATTTGAAAGTAAATCACAAGAATGTAGATGAAAAAATATTCGATCCATTTTTCGGGGAAGGGAATTGGAAAACATTTTCAATAGATAATTTTCAGGATTTTGATTTTGCCGGATTAAAAGGAAGATTATTTTCTTCTTCTTATGTTCCTGCGGAAGATCATGCCGACAGTGCATTTATGATCAATGTTTTGAAAAAAATATTTACCCGTTACCAGGAAAATGGAACGGTACGATTTGAATACGATACAAAAGTTTTTTACGGACAATTAAATTAAAGCACGAGTTATAACGATTCGGAGAAAATATATGAGTGATATCAGAATTGAATTAGAGAAAAGAATTTTAATTATTGACGGTGCGATGGGCACGATGATTCAGCAATATAAGCTGGAGGAAAAAGATTATCGTGGAAAACGTTTTGCAGAATGGCCAAAAGACGTAAAGGGAAACAATGATTTGCTTTCTATCACGCAACCGCAAATTATCAAAACAATTCATAAAGAATATCTCAAAGCTGGCGCTGATATAATTGAAACCAATACATTCAGCGGGACAACGATTGCCATGGCCGATTATGAAATGGAATCGTTGGTGTATGAATTGAATTTTGAGTCAGCAAAAATTGCGAAGGAAGCAATTGTGGAATTTAAAAAAGAATTTCCTGATCAAGCAAATGTTGCAAAATTTGTGGCCGGTGCAATTGGACCTACAAACAGAACACTTTCTTTATCACCAAATGTAAATGATCCAGGTTTTCGTGCGGTTACGTTTGATGAAATGGTTGTGGCATATACGACTCAGGTAAAAGGTTTAATTGAAGGTGGAGCGGATATTTTATTGATTGAAACAATTTTTGATACGCTGAATGCTAAAGCTGCCTTGTTTGCTATTCAGAATTATTGTGAGTCAATCAATCGAATAATGCCAGTGATGGTTTCTGGAACGATTACCGATGCAAGCGGGAGAACATTATCAGGTCAAACAACTGAAGCATTTTTAAATTCCGTTTCGCATGTTGATTTACTAAGTGTTGGATTGAATTGTGCCTTGGGTGCAAAAGATATGCGACCTTATCTGGAAGAACTTTCTGATAAAGCTCCATTCTATGTAAGCGCGTATCCGAATGCAGGATTGCCAAATCAATTCGGAGAATACGATGAAGATGCTCATACAATGGGTCATCAAATCGAAGATTTTCTCAAAGCAGGATTTTTAAATATTGTGGGTGGATGTTGTGGAACAACACCTGATCACATTCGCAGAATAGCGGAATTAGCAAAAGGAAGAACTCCCCGTAAAAAACCTGTCGCAGATCATCTGATGCATTTGAGCGGATTAGAACCTGTTACTGTTCGTCCGGAAAGTAATTTTATGAATGTTGGTGAACGGACCAATGTAACAGGTTCAAAAAAATTCCTTCGCTTAATCAAAGAAGGAAATTATGAAGAAGCGCTTTCCATTGCGAAAGATCAAGTGGAGGGTGGAGCGCAGGTGATTGATGTAAACATGGACGAAGGAATGTTAGATGGAGAAGCAGCCATGACAAAATTTCTAAATCTCATTGCAGCAGAACCCGATATTGCTCGAGTTCCGATTATGATCGACTCTTCGAAATGGTCGGTGATTGAAGCAGGATTAAAATGTGTACAAGGAAAAGCAATTGTAAATTCTATTTCTCTAAAAGAAGGGGAAGAAAAATTTATCGAGCAGGCGAATAAAGTAAAACAATATGGCGCTGCTGTAATTGTCATGGCCTTTGATGAAGTTGGGCAAGCGGATACATTTGATCGCAGAAAAGTAATCTGTAAACGTGCTTATGATATTCTCGTAAACAAAGTTCATTTTACTCCGCAAGATATTATTTTCGATCCGAATATATTTCCTGTTGCAACAGGAATGGAAGAACATCGCTTGAATGCTTTGGACTTTTTTAATTCTACCAAATGGATAAAAGAAAATCTTCCTTATGCTAAAGTTAGTGGAGGTGTAAGTAACGTTTCTTTTTCTTTCCGAGGTAATGATCATGTTCGTGAAGCTATACATTCCGCATTTTTATATCATGCAATTAAGCATGGAATGGATATGGGAATTGTAAATCCTGCGCAGCTGGTCGTATATGATGATATTGATAAAGTGTTGTTGGAATTGGTTGAAGATGTTTTGTTGAATCGTCGAGATGATGCTACTGAACGATTGGTAGATTATGCTGAAAAAATTCTTAAAGATGACTCACCTCTACTTAAGAGAGGGGCCGGGGGTGATGTCGGGGGGGAACCCGAATGGAGAAAAGGAACTGTTGAGTCGCGATTAAGCCATTCGCTTGTAAAAGGGATTACGGATTATATCGATGCAGATACAGAAGAAGCGAGAATAAAACTCGGTCGACCATTGTTTGTAATAGAAGGACCCTTGATGGATGGGATGAATGTGGTGGGGGATTTATTTGGAAGTGGAAAAATGTTTTTGCCACAAGTAGTAAAGAGTGCACGTGTAATGAAAAAGGCCGTTGCTTATCTCGAACCATTTTTACAAGCTGAAAAGGAAGCAAATAAAAAAGCAGGTATCGTTGGAGATGGAAGACAGAATGCTGGAAAAATATTGATGGCAACCGTAAAAGGTGATGTGCACGATATTGGAAAAAACATTGTTGGAGTTGTTTTAGCTTGTAATAATTATGAAATCATTGATCTAGGTGTAATGGTTTCTAGTGATAAAATTCTCACGGAAGCGAAAGCACATAATGTAGATATTATTGGCTTAAGCGGATTGATTACTCCTTCATTGGATGAAATGGTTCACGTTGCCAAGGAAATGGAACGACTGAATTTCAAAATTCCATTGTTGATTGGTGGAGCAACAACTTCAAAAGTACATACTGCGGTGAAAATTGCTCAGAATTATTCAGGCCCTGTTGTGCATGTGAATGATGCCAGTAAATCTGTACCTGTTGCGAGTAGTTTAATTTCCAAAGAGAATCGTGGTGAATTCATGGTGGAGTTAAACAAGGAGTATGATCGTTTAAGAGAACAAAATAAAAATGCGCAAGGACAGAATAAATATATTTCACTTTCAGAAGCGCGAGGAAATAAATTAGACATTGATTGGGATGCGCAACATTTGCACACACCAACATTTATTGGGAATAAGGTATTTAAGAATTATCCATTGGAGGAAATCGTTCCGTTTATTGATTGGACACCTTTTTTCCATAGCTGGGAAATGAAAGGATCTTATCCGAAAATTCTTAAAGATCCGGAACGTGGAGTCGAAGCGACAAAATTATTTGCAGATGCGCAAGCGATGTTGAAGAAAATTATTTCCGAAAATTGGTTGCAAGCAAACGGAGTTGTGGGCTTCTGGCCAGCCAATACGATTAATGATGATGATATTGAAGTATATGAAGATGATTCCCGCAAAAAAGTAAAAACAGTTTTGCATACACTAAGGCAGCAAACAAAAAAACCTGCGGGACAAGCGAATCTTGCTTTGTCGGATTTTATTTCACCGAAAGGACTTCCGGATTACATTGGTGGATTTGCGGTTTCTACAGGGTTTGGCATTGATAAAAAGGTGACTGAATTTGAGAAAGACCATGATGATTATAATGCAATCATGATTAAAGCCATTGCTGATCGTCTAGCTGAAGCATTTGCAGAATTAATGCATAAGCGTGTCCGAACGGAATTATGGGGCTATGTAAAAGATGAAAATCTTACACCAGAAGAAATTGTTCGTGAAGAATATATTGGTATTCGACCTGCTCAAGGTTATCCTGCATGTCCTGATCATACCGAGAAACGTTTGCAATTCGATTTATTCGAAGTAGAAAAAAACACTGGCATTCAATTGACGGAAAGCTTTGCTATGTTTCCGACTGCTGCAGTAAGTGGATTATATTTTTCGCACAAACAATCTTCCTATTTTGGTTTAGGAAAAATTACCAAAGAGCAGGTAGAAGATTATGCAAAACGAAAAGGAAGTACCTTAGCAGAAACAGAACGGTGGTTAAGTCCGAACATTAATTATTAATA
>JBBRYH010000021.1:0-59381 GCA_038237845.1 Bacteroidia bacterium | reverse complement strand
ATTCATTTGCAAACTATAAAATTCTCCGCTTTTTTCTGAAAGTCAACTACGTTACATCACACCTAAACCCAACCTTCAATTCTTAATCCCACAAAAAAAGGTCAGCATTTCTACCAACCTTTTTAATCCTTAATTATTAATTCTTACTCATTAATCAAAAATCACTCTTCCATCATATTCGTATAAACTTCCTGTACATCTTCATCGTCCTGGATTTTCTCAATCATTTTATTCACTTCGTCTCTTTGTTCTGCAGTCAATTCAATCAGAACATTTGGTATACGCAACAACTTCGCTTCGATCACTGCTATTTTTAATTCCTCAATTCCTTTCTGCATTTTTCCGAAATCAGAAAACTGACATTGTAAATACACTTCTTCATCACTTTCTGCGCCTTCAATATTATCTAAACCTGCATCAATTAAATTTAATTCTAAATCATCCATATCCAAACCGACAGTAGAAATACGGAACACTCCTTTGTGCTCGAAATTAAAACTCTGTGATCCTGAAGTTCCCAATTCCCCACCATTACGATTGAAATGAACTCGCAAATTAGAAACGGTACGAGTAGGATTATCAGTAGCAGTTTCAACAATTACTCCAATTCCATAAGGACCTTTTCCTTCATAAATCACTTCATGATAATGAGAAGTATCCGCTTTTCCTGAGGCTTTTTCAATAGCTGCATCTACACGCTCCTTCGGCATACTCACTGCTTTTGCATTCTGAATACAAATACGCAAACGAGCATTAGTATCCGGATTTCCACCACCTGCTTTTACAGCAATCGCAATTTCTTTTCCTACACGAGTAAACTGACGCGCCATTTGTCCATAGCGCTTAAACATTTTATGCTTCCGTTTTTCAAATACGCGACCCATGATCTTGAGATTAAAATTCTAATTCAATTATTTATACAAAAATAAGAAAATCATCTTTCCTATTACACAGTATAAGCGACCAATTAAGAAACGTTTTGGCAATCAAACAGTCAATAAAGCCTCTGCGAAATCCGCGTCATCAGCGAGAAAACCGAAATACGTGATAGCATCTAATTCCCCCTAACCGAAAAATGTAGAATGTAGAATGCAGAACTCAGAATTTTGAAGTAATTATCTATTATCCCCTCTACATTCAACATTCATCATTCATCATTCAATTTCCTCTCCTACTTCGGATATTCCACCCGTACATGATAAATACTCCGAAGCTTTTTCTTGAAAATCTTCTTAATTGCTGTAATATCTTTCAAAGTAATATCTGCATTATCGAATTGATGTTGATCGGCCTGATGATCGATAATCTGTTCAACTAATCCATCAATACTTTCTGCATCGTATTTCTTCAAACTTCTTGAGCTTGCTTCTACTGCATCCGCCATCATCAACACGGCAGTTTCTTTTGAATATGGAACAGGTCCTGGATAACGGAACAGTTCATCATCCACAATTTCATCCGGATTATTTTTCTTGTAAAGCACTAAAAAATAAGTTGTGTTGGTAGTTCCGTGATGCGTTCGAATAAAATCAACTACTTGATCAGGAAGTTTTGCTGCTTGGGCCTTTTCAATTCCTTTAATTACGTGACTGATAATGATAGAAGCGCTTTCCTCAAAAGTTAATTCATCATGTGGATTAACGCCTCCTGCCTGATTCTCTATGAAATAAATCGGCATTTCTCCTTTACCGATATCATGATACAAAGCACCCGCACGAATCAAAAGTGTATTACCTCCAATTCTTCGAATAGCCTCTTCCGCAAGATTTGCCACTTGAACAGAATGTTGAAATGTTCCCGGCGCTTTTTCTGCAAGTTCGCGCAGCAAAGGATTATTTGTATCAGCCAATTCAAGCAAGGTTACATCGGAAACAAAGCCAAACATTTTTTCAAAAAGGAAAATTAATGGATATGCCAAAAGCACCAAAACAGCACTGATTCCATAATTAATAAAATCAGCACTTCGGAAAGAATCAAGATCACCTTCCATTACTATAGTCAACATTACATGTAAACCAAAATAGGCTCCGAGAATTGCTACAACAGAAATAAATAACTGCGAACGATTTCGCATGTTTGCAATACTGAAAATGGCAGTAATACCTGCAAGCACCTGAATGACCATAAAGGGAAACCGATCACCTGGCATATTTATTGAAATCATTATGATGGTAAGTAAATGCGCAAATAAAGCCAAGCGCGTATCAAAAAATGCTCGCATGATTATTGGCAAAATGCAAAAAGGTAATGCTAGAAGTGGGACATTATCAATTAAAGCAGGAATGTATGACATGCAAACATTCAACACCACCATCAATAAAATAAAAAGAAGTCTCGCATCATTTCCGAGATTTTCTCTTCTGAATAATCGTAAAAATTGAAAAAGAATAAATAAACAAAATCCAACAAGAAATAATTGCGCTAGGAATACAAGCCAATTACTTCCTACTTGTTGTTGCAAACGATATTCTTCCTGTAAGGAAAGTAACTTCTGATAGATTTCATCATCTACAATTTCACCACGACTAACAATAATCTGTCCTTTAGTCAATGCTCCTCTAGTCGGTGAAATATTGTCCAATGCTTGGCGCACTGTTTTATTGGTCAACGCACTATCATAAACAACATTTGCGGCTAATGAAGTATAAGGCCTAGCAATCCATTCTTTTTTTGCGTCTTTTAATCGTGACACAATCATGGAATCGGCTTTTGAAGGGTCGCTGAATTCAGAAAGTCGGAATTCTTCAGCCACATTTCCTTTTACAAGTAGAATAATGTCTTGCGGACCCTTTCCTGCACTGTTATTCACAGCACGAATTCCCAATGCATAAACTTCATCAACTGTAATAAGAATCTGTCTTCTTTTTTCAGGTGATAACTCAGAAAACTGTCTCGCTAATAGTTGTTCATTCTGATTTACCACTGCGGTATCAAAACGAAAGTAGGCCATCGAATTATTCTTGATGTCCTTTTTTTCTCCTTCAACTTCTTCAGCCGATTTTTTAATTGCAAAGTCAAAAGGAGCGATCAGATTATCATGCGGCCAGGGATGCGATTTCAGATTAGAAAGATCATATCTGAATTTAAATTCTCGAGGATAGAAATATACAATTACCAATAAGCTTGCTACAAAGAGAAAACCCTTATAAAGCAAAGCGTGCCTATCCCGAATAAAAGTGAAGATGCGATTCATCAGTAAATTGTGGGGTGAAAATAGCTAAAAACTAACTACTAAGTGTTGATTTGTGTCCATCTCTACAGAGGTGTTTGGTAAATAGCGATCTGTGATTGATTTAATAAGGATTTCAAGGGAAAAGTGTTCAGAAGTATTGAAATTTAACAAGTTTTCGATCTAATCACTATTTACAAATCACCAATCACTTTTATTACCTTTGCACATTCAAATTTCTAACTGAAAAACCAATTTTATGAAAGAAGTATATATTGTTTCTGCTACACGCACACCAATCGGATCTTTTGGCGGTGGATTTGCTGAAGTTTCAGCAACTCAACTAGGTGCATTTGCTATTAAAGCTGCGGTGGAACGTGCAGGATTAAAACCAGAAGATGTGCAGGAAGTTTTGATGGGTTGTGTACTTCAGGGAAATCTTGGACAGGCACCAGCGCGTCAGGCATCTAAATTTGCCGGATTACCAGATCATGTACAATGTACTACAATAAATAAAGTTTGTGCATCAGGAATGAAATCTGTTGTTATAGGGGCACAGGATATTATGTTGGGCGATGCAGATATTGTTGTTGCAGGTGGAATGGAGAATATGTCAAACACTCCGTATTATGTAGAAAAAGCGCGTTACGGATATCGTTATGGACACGGACAATTATTGGATGCAATTGTTAAAGATGGTTTGACGGATGTTTATCACCAAACATTGATGGGAAGTTCGGCGGAATTATGTGCAGAAAAATATGGAATCACCCGCGAACAGCAGGATGCTTTTGCAATTGAATCTTATAAACGTTCAGCTGCTGCTTGGGCTGCAGGAAAATTTAAAGATGAAGTAACTCCGATTACAGTAAAAACAAGAAAAGGTGATGTTGTAATTGCAGAAGACGAAGAATATAAAAATGTAAGTTTCGAAAAACTTCCCACCTTAAAAACGGTGTTTAAAAAAGACGGAACCGTAACTGCAGGAAATGCTTCTACGATAAATGATGGCGCAGCTGCAATGGTTTTAATGAGCAAAGAAAAAGCAGATGCATTAGGAATTAAGCCTCTTGCAAAAATTAAGGCTTATGCCGATTCAGAACAGGCACCGGAATGGTTTACCACTACTCCATCTCTTGCTATTCCTAAAGCAGTTGAAAAAGCAGGTTTAAAAATGAGTGATATTGAATTCTTCGAAATCAACGAAGCTTTTTCAGTTGTTTCAATTGCTAATAATCAAATAATGAAACTTGATCCATCAAAAGTAAATGTAAATGGAGGAGCTGTTTCATTAGGACATCCACTTGGAAGTTCAGGTGCTAGAATTATTGTAACGTTGATCAACGTATTAAAACAGAATAAAGCGAAATATGGAGTAGCAGGAATCTGTAATGGTGGCGGAGGAGCAAGCGCAATTGTAATTGAGAACCTACAGTCGTAAGTTATTAGTGAATAGTTATTAGTTATTAGTTATTAGAAAAAATATGCAATGTCATTTATAAACTATTCGCCATTAACTAATAACTTATAACTCGTCATGCACGGAGTCGTACACTTGAGCGCAATACCGTTAAGAAGAGAACCATCTGACAAATCAGAAATGGTATCTCAACTTTTATTTGGTGAGGCTTTCAGAGTGATCGAGCAAAAAGAAAACTGGCATCACATTTTAACTGCTTGGGATCACTACGAAGGATGGATTGATCGAAAACAATATCTTCCGATTTCAAAAACTACTTACGAAAATCTGGATAAAAATCCCGCTCCTGTTTCTACTGAATTATTTCAATTGATATCAGATAAACAAACAGGCGAAACGTTTCCAATTGTATTGGGAAGTTCACTACCATTTTATTCGGGTGGTGAATGTTGTATTGAAGATCGATTTTATTCTTTTGAAGGAAGTGCCCGTGAATTCGAAACAATTTCAGCGAGAGAAAGCATTGTTGAAACCGCGATGATATTTCAAAATTCACCTTATTTGTGGGGCGGAAGAACGCCATTAGGAATTGATTGTTCCGGCTTTACTCAACTTGTCTTTAAAGCAAATGGATTCCGAATGAAACGTGATGCTTACCAGCAGGCAGAGATGGGTGAAGCTTATAGTTTTGTAGAAGAAGCACAACCTGGAGATCTGGCATTTTTCGATAATGCAGAAGGTAAAATTGTTCACGTAGGAATAGTCATTACTGATAATCGCATCATTCATGCTTCTGGAAAAGTTCGTGTAGATCATTTTGATCATTACGGAATCTTCACCCCAGAACGCGGCGGATACACACACAATTTACGTGTGATCAAAAATATTTTCTAAAAATTTCATTAGTTGATTTTGTAGCGCACTGAAAGCGCAGCATCGTACCATGGCCAGAATCCTCCATCTGCCAATTCAATTAGTGGGTGAATATCAATTCCTAAATTAAGCGGCAATTCCTTAAACGTATATTCCATACCAAGTATTCCGTCTAAGCCTAACGCTACAATTCTTCCATTATCGAGATAATGAGGGTTATTATGATCGTAATAATAATACCGATTAAATGCACCGACGTGTGCTCCAATCCCATAATACCAATCAAAACCTTCTTCCTTTAAAGGCTTTTGAATTTCATAAATGCCAGCCAAGTTAAATCCACGCCAACGGCTTGCGAATAAAACTTCAACACCTTTCGATTCAGAAAGCATATGGCGGAAAGTAATTCCATTGTACCAGCCACCACGCAATCCTATTGCATTTTGATAATTCTGTGCAGAAAGCGATTCGAAAGAAAAAACAAATATGGAAAGCAGAATAAATTTTTCGATTTTTTTCATTTGGAATGGAATTAGTTTACAAAGGAAAAATAAATTCACATAAGAACAAACTAAATTTAATCACCATGCTGAAGGATAAAACAATATTTAACTTTTTACATGATAATAAATGTAGAAGTAATCGTACTGTTCTATAAATTTAAACGTGAATTCTCTGCTAAAGTTTCTATTTATTATATCTCTCCTGCTGGTAGGCTTATTTGCCACTGCCTCCTATATACAGAAAGATTCCTATAAAGAATCTTTAAAACAAATTTCAAAAGCGAAAGGCGAAATTTTTTCCATCGGTGCATTGATGCCATGCTTTCCAATTAATTCAGATTCTTCGGCTCTCACAGATTCATTAAATTCTATTGACACTTTACTTATTGCCAACAAGAGCACCTACCGAATGAAATTATATGCAAAAGGGAAATTATTAAAAACATATAGGATTGCACTTGGTCAAGAACCGATTGGACACAAAATACAACAAGGGGATAACAGAACTCCCGAAGGAGTATATAAAATTATTCAAAAATCTAGAGGTCCTTTTTATGGAGCTTATGCCAATTATTTAGGGGTTGCTTGGATGCGTTTGAATTACCCGAATAATGAAGATGCTTTAAACGGATTCAAAAGTGGATTGATTAATACTTCAGAAAAAAATTCAATTATCAATGCGAACAATTCGGGAAAGGAGCCGCCAAAGAATACAAAACTTGGAGGTGGGATTGGAATTCACGGCTGGTCAGGATCATGGCCTGCAAATGATCAACAGAATTTAACCTGGGGATGCATCAGCGTTCAGAATTCAGAACTTGATGATTTGTACAACCGAGTTCCAGTAGGAACAACAATTATTATTCTGAAATTGAATCGAGTTTTACTTCTTGCGTAAAAATTCGGTACGCAATACCATCATACTTCCATCAACCTTCCCTTCAATACATTCTTCATCATCTGTCAATCGTATACTTTTCACTACTGTTCCTTGCTTTATTACTCCAGAAGAACCTTTCAACTTCAACATTTTAATGACGGTTACAGTATCTCCTGTACTTAAAATTGTTCCGTTGCTATCTTTGGTTTCCATACTTGCTTTTTTTTATGAACGTACAAAGATAGATTTAATCTTAAAAGTAACTCACTTCCAGTCGAAAGCATTTATAAAAGATACAATCGGCAAATTCCAAAGAACAATACAAATCGCTATTCAATATTCATTTATGGATGTGGCGGAAGATCAAATTCAAAAGTAGATCCAGCACCCATTGCACTTGTAATTGATATAGAGCCACCCAGTTTTTCGACTCCTTTTTTCACTAAATATAATCCGAGTCCTGAACCCTTTGATTTTTGCGTTGCTCTGAAATACATGTCAAATATTTTATTTTGGAGTGAATTATCAATTCCTATTCCATTATCCGCAATTTGAAATTTGATTCGCCCCTCCATTTCTGTAATAGAAATATTCAAATAAGAATTCTTTTTTTCAAAATCCTGATATTTCATTGCATTTTCTATCAAGTTCTGCAAGATAGATTCCAAAATAAATTTACTTGAAATAAAAGGAGAGCTAACCTTAATATTTTTTGTAATCATAAGTCGTTTATATTCGGGCAGGAATCTGAATTTCCCGAGAATATCAGCTATAATTTCAGCAAATAAAATCTTGTCTTCGAATTGTTCGGCATTTTTTATAGCCATACTTTTAATTAATTCCGACAACATGTATTGAAGCTTTGTCGTCATCCCTTCAATCATTCCAAGATATTTTATTGAGGATTCATCCTTTACTTCCATTTTTCCAATTTGAATCAATCCTAAAATTGAACTCAATGGACCTTTTAAATCATGCGAAGCTTTGTATATATAGGTTTCAAGTTCTTGATTTGCATTGGTTAATTTCCTTTCTGTGGATTTGAGGTTTTCAATATTTGTCTGAATTCCGATGGAGCCGATGACCTTTCCTCCTTTATCAAGATAGGGTGAGCCTGTCATCAAAACCCATGAGTTTTCTCCGGATTTATTTTTCAACTGAATTTCGAATTGATTGGAACCATTGTCTTTCTGCTCCTGAAATAAGCTTAATTTTTTCCCTTCCTCCAAAAAAACATTACTTGCCACTTTACCTTTAATTTCATTGAACTCATAACCTGTTAGTTTGCAAAATGATTTATTCGCATACATAATCATTTCACTATTGTTTACGATCAATACTCCCTCACTCATATTTTCAATAATTTTTTCCCATTGATGAATGGGCGAATAGTCAAAAAAACGAAATTTGGTTATGGCAATAATAAACATGATTGAAAATGCCGTAACTGCTGGTGCCGCTAAAGGAATACTTTCTGATTTGAAAACAAGAGGCATAATTACTTCCCCAAAAATACCCAGTACAAAAGGAATTGAATATCCATAAGCCAATAATAAAATCTGAATTCTTCTTTTTTTATTGTTCTTCTTATTCAGAGCAAATGACCATAGTAGAAATAACGTCAATAACGCAACAATACAAATCCAGATATAAATTGCATCTGTTGCCATTGTTGAGACGGGATTAACTATCCAATCCCATCTTTCAGATTTAATAATATTAAATTTATCCATTCTTGAAATAATTATCATTGCAGTGATTATTGCCGGAATAAAAAGCAAGGACATAATTAATCCATTATGAAATTTTTTATGCATTTCTGTGAAACGGAGCACAAATAAGAATCCAAATGCAATAGAAAATACCCAAGGGATCAAGGAAATTCGATTCCACAGGTAGGCCGTTTCAGGTGTATTGCTCATGTGAACGAATCCATCACCTAGCTGAGAAATTGACAATAGCAAAACAAATAACGCAAAGATTCGATTGGTCTTCGCATAAGAAAAATAAACAATGACATAAAAATATATCCCAAGATTGATGAGTGCTGGAATTGCTGAAAACAGGAAAATTCCCCAGTTTTCAAAATTCAAATCAAATAAACCTGTCTCATTGCTCTGCATCAGGAAATCAGTATTGAAAATGGCATGATTGATAGGGTGAATGTACCTTAAGAGTACTAAACAAAAAGCACAAATTATTGAATTTCCTTACATGCGCAAGAATCAGGACAATCCTTGTGGAGTATAAAATGGGAATTTCGATTTCAACTATTATTTAAAATCGGAAAACAGAAAACTTTAGAAAAGAAATTTTACACAAACAATTCTTATTCACTAACCGCAATGGATACATTGTAGTCCTTTGTCTCGCCGGTATGCGTATCCGTTATGAGAAATTGGTACCCCCAAACCGGAGTAGTTTGTGTAGTATCCCAACTCGGGTCAATTCCTTTTGCATAATAAACATAAGCACCTTGACCATTTGGAATTTGGGAAATAGTTAATCGACCATTTGCATCTGCAACATAACGCACATCATAAAGACTTGTATCCTGACCTGGGAAATTAACAGTACCATTTTTTACAAAAATTCTTGCAAAGGGAATAGGAATTCCATGATGTTGAATCGTAATTAATGCCCTTACTGCATTTGCAGAAATAACAGCAGGCTCATCCTTCTTGCACCCAAAGAGAAAGAAAGCTAAGAAAACAGATAGGACAATGGCACGATTCATTGAATCTAAGTTACGTAAATTACATTGAACTTTTAAAATGATTCATAAATGGTGCAGGATAAACGACAAATGGAAGAATAGGACAAAGACAATTAGAGATTAGCACAGCTACAAAACAAATCTAATCCTGCAACATTCGCCAAGCGCCACCTAAATGTTCAATTATGTCACTAGCAATCAAACTGTGCTCACTTTGCACTGAAGCTGCAATATCACCACTCAAACCGTGCAAATAGACACCGAGGATACAAGCAGCTTGCGGAAAATAACCTTGAGCTCGTAAGCCAGTAATAATTCCTGTGAGTACATCTCCACTCCCACCCGTTGCCATTCCAGGATTCCCTGATGAATTATAAAAAACAGAACCATCAGGACAAGCAATAGAAGTATGCGCGCCCTTTAGTACAATATAAATTCCATGCTTAAGTGCTAAAGCTCTTTGCGAATTAAGTCGTTCAAATCCGGTTTTATGATTTTCAGTAAGCCTATCAAATTCGCCTGGATGAGGAGTTAGAATAGTTCCTTTCGGTAAGAATGCTAACCAGGTTTTATTTTCTGAAATAATATTTAAAGCATCAGCATCCAAAACTATCGGACCATCAAATTCATTCAATAATAATTTTAAAGCTTGAGCTGTTTCTTTTTCGGTTCCAATGCCCGGACCGATTCCGATTGCAGAAAATTCAGTTTCTGATTTAGGGCCTGTTTTAATTCTTCCAGAAATAATTTTTTCTGAATCGTTTAACTGCAACATTGCTTCGGGAACAGCAATTTGTAAAATAGAATTTCCAACTTCAGGAATATTCAAACTCAACAATCCTACTCCAGAACGCAAACATGCTTGTGCACATAAAACAGCTGCGCCCATTTTTCCTTCACTCCCAACCACTAACAAAGCATGACCAAAATTTCCTTTATGAGAAAAAAGTGGCCTGTTTCTTAAGAAGCTTTTTGCAGTATCATGAGTTATGTAATAATTCGAAGTCTTTGCTTGTAAAATATAGTCTTGATGTAAATTTATATTTAACAAAACAAGGTTTCCTACAAATGAACTATTTTCTGAAAACATAAATGCCATTTTCGGCTGCTGAAAACACAAAGTATATGCAGCACGAACAACATGTTTGTATTCATTTTCCGAATTATCATCACAGAAAAGTCCGGAAGGAATATCAATTGCAATTTTCATTGCGCTGATCGAATTCATTTTATCAATCACATTTGCGGCTAATCCTTGAGGTTCTCGAGACAAACCCGAACCAAAAACAGCATCTATAAAAAGAAAATGTTCTTGAATAGGAAAATGAATTTCTGCTGCATTCTCAATAAAATTTACGTTTGATTTTAATTGTTTAAGGCGATTCAAATTTTCCGAGAAATTTTCCGAATCTTTTTCAGCAACGCGAACAATATAAATCTCAACAAAACATCCCTGATCATTTAAAAGTCGGGCAATCGCTAAACCATCACCTCCATTATTTCCATTACCACAAACGATAAGATAACGGAATGCATTTCCGTATTTATTAAATATCCATTCTGCACAAGCTTTGGCCGCCCGTTCCATTAAATCGATAGGAGAAATTGGTTCGTGCGAAATTGTAAATGCATCAGCTTCTCTAACCTGTTGTGTAGAAAGAATTTTCATTATGCATTTATTGCTATTACAAGGACTAGAATTAAAAGTCCCAATCCAACAAGCGAAAGTCCTATGATACCACAAGTTCTTCCTGCCTTAGCTTTGCTCAGCGAACGTTCCGTATAAATTCCGGGATTTGCATTATAAGTGCTAATGGCATTTCCAGCTTTTACAATTGCAATAATGTTGAGAATTATTCCAATCAGATTGAAAAACAAAACAAGTCCGACAATTCCACATGTTTGAGCTGAGCCTGCTTCAGGAAGATCAATTTGTCCTGCATAGTTTGCACCATAAGGAATATATCCACCAGGAGGAATCTGCTGAAAATTTTGCTGTTGATTATAATTCGGCGGCTGATTATAATTTGGTGGCTGATTATAATTCGGCGGTTGATTGTAATTCGGTGGTCCTTGATTAAAAGGATCGTTAGGAATATTGCTCATATCTATTTTTCTTAGCTTAAAAGTAATTCAAATTACCGATGGAAAGGTAAATGAGAAACTTTGATAATATAGCTTATGAGCACAATAGTAGTTGTAGCAATGAATGCATACGTCAAAAGTATTGCACCATTCTTGTATTTAAATTTGAGATGAAGAATGAGCAAGAGGAATGTGAAGAGAATGGGTAATAATGCAGGATATAAGGTAAGACTTTCAATGAAATTGCCTTTTAACAATTCCAGAAACGAGCGTTGTATGCCGCAGCCCGGACAATCAATACCAGTCAATGACTTGTAGGGACATTTTAAAAGATGATGTTCAAGCCAATTTAAAACGTTCATTTTAGAGAATAAAAAAACCGGTCGATGAACCGACCGGTCTTAAAGTTGAATATTCCTATTAACGCATGTTCTGCCAAGGAAGTGAAGAAATCATTGTTCCAACGAAGATGATGTAAACAACGATAAAGATCAAATAAGCGATAGAAAGACATGTTCCGATAATTCCACAGATACGTCCAGCTTTTGCATTCTTGAAAGATTTTTCAGAATAAACGTTTGGATTGTTATTGTAAAGTGCCATTGCTTTGTTACCCATTACAAGCGCAATAATTCCGCAAGTAAGTCCTGGGATTCCGTAGCAGATACAAAAAACGATAGAACAAATTCCAAGTACTAATACTCCAATATGATTTGGAAGATCAGGTTGCATTCCCATTGGATTTCCGCCCATAGGATTACCGCCCATTGGATTTCCACCCATTGGATTCTGCTGATAAGGATTTTGCTGATAAGGGTTTCCCTGATTCGGATTCGGAGGGAAAGGAGGATTCTGATTTTCCATAGTGTGTTTAAGTTATTTTCTAGAGTTGGCTAAGGTAATAGAAATCCTAAAATGAGGAAATTCTTTATTTAAACGAATTATTGACAAAAAAGTCGAAAAGCTTATATAGCTGTATTTCAATTACTTATCCGACAACAATCATTTACTATCGACTATAAATACTTAACAACCGAATCCAAAAAAACTATCACCACACCTTTGTAGCCGAAATATCAATGCATCTATACTTTATCTAAATCAATTATTAATTTTTAAAACAATTTACTTATGAAAATGGACATGAAACGTAACAACGTACAACTGATCGGGAACTTAGGAATGAACCCGGAAGTAAAATCAACAACGACAGGCAAAAAAGTAGCCCGCTTTACATTGGCGAATGTTGCCTACAAAACAAAAGGTCTTGAAAAAACGAGCACGATTAATTGGTTTAATCTGGTAGCCTGGGAAACACAAGCTGACATAGCCGAGCAATATCTTTTTAAGGGAAGAAAAGTTGGCATCAATGGTCGTCTTGTAGTAAGAACCTGGAATGACAAAGAAGGCAAGAAACACTCTATGACCGAAATTATTGTAAATGATATTGTGATGATGGATGAGCCGAAAGTTTCTGTTGCCGCTTAAGCCTACGGATTTAATATTTGAGAAAGATAGCCTCCACTTTGGGGGCTTTTTTCTTTTAAATTAAACAGGTTGGCTAAAATGTAGATTTCCATCGCCTTTAAAATGAATGCGATGAACCAATCTCGATTCTTCCAAAAAGCATCAGAACGGTCCCGAAAAGAAAAACTAAAAAATCACCCGAGAATTAAGTAGGATCATGGTTAGGCCAATTATCCCCGTCTTGCTTTTCTCATATGACTAAAATCATTTTTCAAAGTAATCCGTATCATCAGCAAAAACTAATCTAACTGCTACATTTGATTAAATAAATTAAACAAACCGCTATGAACACAAAACCAATTGCACAATTGCATGCTGAGCACAAAGAATGGATGAGCAAACTCGATTTTTATTCTGATGAAATCACGGTGATGAAATCGCGTATTTCTGAAGTTGCTTCAAAAAATAATGGAAAAGATATTTTAGCACAAGTTGAGCATTTTCAGAATCAATGTATCCTTCAGAAAGAGAACATTGATATCTTAAAACATGAAATCAAGAAACATGAAAGTGCTTTGGAAGCAAATATAAATGCTAACCCAACTGCCTCTGATCATAGAAGTGTTGAAAATCATCCACAACATTCAGAAGATGTGAATTCATTCGAGAAAATCTTCAATGAGTTACGTCACGAATTCAATAACTTTTTATCAAAGACAATGTAATCTGAGCAATTACATAGTTGTTACAAAAAATCCCGAAATCCAAATTCGAGATTTTTTATTTCCAATTTTTAAAATGCTATGGATGTTTTTTTTTACAATTCTAACTTCAATCCATCATATGCAATTTTCACATTAGCAGGCAATTCTTTTTCTACAATTTCATGCAAGCCCAATTGATGACTGATATGTGTGAAATAGGCCATTTTCGGTTTTAATTCCTCTACCATCTTTATGGCTTCATCTAAAGTAAAATGAGAAATATGTGCTTCTCGACGAAGTGCATTTAAAACCAAAACATCACTTCCAACTATTTTTTCTTTTTCCGCTTCAGAAATATAATTAGCGTCAGTGATATAGGAGAAATTTCCGAATCGAAAACCTAATACAGGCAATTTGAAATGTAAAACCTCAATTGGTAATACAGGAATACCAGCTACTTGGAAAGGAATATTCGAAATAGTATGCAAATCAATTTTAGGAATGCCCGGATAAGGAGAATTATCAAAAATATATGCGAATTCTCTTTTTATTGCACTCTGCACACGTTCGGTTGCATACACCGGCATTGATTTTTTCTGCAAAAAATTAAACGCACGTACATCGTCCAAACCAGCGATGTGATCCTTATGCTCGTGTGAAAAAATAACAGCGTCCAAGGTTCGAACATCTTCCCTTAACATCTGCTGCCGAAAATCTGGACCAGTATCTACTACTATATTCTTCCCTCCTATTTCCACCATCACTGAAGTCCGTAAACGTTTGTCACGGGGATCCGATGATTTACATACTTCACATTGACATCCAATGAGTGGAATGCCTTGCGAAGTACCGGTACCGAGGAAAGTGATTTTCATGACTTGAACTACTATGAATAAAACATGGTTACTACCGAATTACTTCAAATCGTTTCACAACATTTCCTTTTCCTGAAACAAAATTTAAAAAATAAATTCCTGTTGAAAATTCCGAAATATCTATTTCTTCCATTCGTGAAATATTAGATTTCGAGAAAACTATATTTCCGAAAACATCATAAATTTTAATCGAAGTATTCCTTTCATCATTTGTACTGCTTACAAAAATAGTTTGTGAGGCAGGATTCGGAAATAATATCATCTGATTTGCCAAATCCATTTCAAACAAACCAGAAATGAAATTTACATTGGAAGAATCTACAATTCCTTCGCTCAGATTAATATACGTTCCAGAAGGTGAATTCTGAATTTTTGCAGCGCGGACCATATAATACCACATGCCTGTTGTGCCATTTGTATCCAAAAATGAATTACCGGAAACCAAGGGTGAAATCAAATCAAATTTTCCGAATTCTGAATTACTTCTGTAAACATAATATCCAATTGGAGTATCGGTTGAAGAAACCCAAGAAATTGTTGCGCCATTATTATTCCCAGGAATAGTAATTCCAATTGTTGAAGGCGGCAACATTGCATCTTCACGCAAAGAAAGATCTCCCATCAATGCAATATGCACAAATCGAGCACCGTAATTTGCGGCATATGTTCCACTGTTATTCTGTGTCCATTTAGTCGAATAACCAATATTATCTCCCATGGCCATATGCTGAAAAAACCAATAGGGTCTTCCCGCCCATGCACAAGTCAATGCAGGATCATCGGCGCATAAAGGCGCACGTAAAAAATTATCTTGAGAATCCCAATCGCCAAAATAACTTCCGAACAGCATTGTAAAAATTCCTTTTATTGAATCGCCTGAAAAATTTGCAGTAGTACCAATTCCACCAGCTCCTTGAAACCATCCTCCTCCACAACCGTACGCCCATTGGTAATCTGTCGAATCCAATCCTGTAATAAAATCTACATTGAAAATATTTGTATCGCCAACCAGTGGAGAAAAATTTCTCCAACCACAACTAGCAAAAGCCTCTCCGGCAAATGCACCGAAATTATCATCAACAATTGAACGATGTTTTGGCTCAATCATTTTCCATTTATAAGAATGGTCTTTGTTTAAATAAGAACTCATTAAAGCCACTTCACCTTGAGAAAAGGATGGCATATTATTAAAATCAATTCTGCTTACCTGTAAATCAACATTAGTAGGTATAATGCTATTGTCAAATTTTCCGTCTCCCAAACGATTTCTATTTTCTGGACGACTTGCTAACGAATCATCAACCACATTGTCGGTCCAGATTCCATCCACGTCGCCATAATAAACATCTGCAGGCCATGCACCCAAGTGATCAGGATGTCCATCAGGATTTATATCACCACTATATGGAACAGGAATATGGCCTACTAATAAAACAGCTTTTACATTATTTGGATCTGCATTATATGCGTTTACAATAATTGCTTTAACTGCAGTCACCGAGTCACTTCTTCGCACCACGTATTTTTCTACTGCCCAGCCATCCGCACTTACATCTTTCATTAATTGAAATATTTCAGCCGGTAAGGCTGCATTAAAAAGAGAATCTACCATGATCAACATTTTTCCGCGGTAATGAATTGCTGGAGCCATAATTCCAGCATAGATATATCCGCGCGCAGTATAGGTAGAAGTCGATTTCTGAATACGATATTCATAAGCAGAATCCGCAACAACCGTATTGTCATTATAAGAATTCGCAGTTCCAGGCAAACTTGCAACCGTTAAACCCCAAGAAGTAGCCGTTTTTATTTTACGATGCACTAGATAGGATGTTGCTAATGGATCATTAATCCAATGTAGTGTAATACTTGCCGGAGAAACTATTGTTGTTGCTGTCAATTGAACTGCATAATCTGAAGTAGATTGTGCATTTAATAGTGAGGAAAATAATGCAGCAATTAGAATACCTGTAAGAGTAAAGTTTTTAATCATTGAGAAATTGAAATTAAGTCTTAAAGATAAGCTAATTTACCAATGAAAAACTGTTCGATAAAAGTCAAAAAGTCATCATTATTTCTGCGACTTCCGGGCCTTTGTCTTAATCATAAAAATACCATAGCTAATTAATACGATTGACCCTATACATAGTGAATAAAAAAAAGACATTTCCAGTTGCCCAATTCCTTTAAAATCCAATATTGAAAGTGCGAAAAGATAAAATGAACAAAATCCTGCAATCACAATTCCTGCGATTAGCAAAAGAATACCAATTGTTTTTCTCATAAGTGGTTTTGATTTTTCAAATTTGGATTTTTCTAAATAAAACATTCAGTCAATAACTATTTCCAACCGCTAATTAATTTCAAATATTTTATTTTGCTTTAAACTTTACTTATTTACTTTTCAAAGTTTCAACAAACTTTTTTCCAAAACTTTCAAATCCACGTCCTCTAACTTATTAATATAAAGGCAGCCAGTGCCTGTTTTATATTTACCTAATTTCTTCAAAGAGTCCTCATGTATTTTAAGATTCATCAGATAAATTGAGAAATTTGCTTTACGTGGAGAAAAACCGATATTAAACCATTCCACTTCTCTACCTGAAGCACTTTTCACTCGTATTTTTCCAAAACCAATTAGTGAAGATCCCCACATTTTAGGCTTCTCTTTACTTATTTTTTGCATTAATTTGAGTAAAACAAAGCTGTCTTTTTGTTTCTGTTCGCCATCCACTCCATTGATAAAATCTTCTACACTTAAAGTGTTTTGCGTGGTTTTTACCATTGCTAATTTTGCCATGGAGATTTCAATAATCAGATTTTTATTTATTCCATATTAATATTACAGCCAAAATTCCAATAATCATACATAACGGTGAAAAGATGTAGGTGGTTTTTTTCGGGATTCAGTTTCATAACACTTACGAGCATTGGTTTTGGCGATATGTATCCAACAACAGAAATGAGTCGATTGGTAACAGCATTTTTTGGAATGGTTGGGCAATTTTATATGGTGGCCTTAGTTGGAATTATTATTTCCAAATTTTCTACTAAAAATTAGCGAATGATTTATTCTGACCAATAATGCTCAAGTGCATTTTTAATTTCCGATTCTTCATATTTGTAATTCGGTTCTTCTAAAATATATTCTAAGAATAATTTTATTGCATGTCGTTGTCTTGATGATAATATTTCAAACCTCGATTTTGTGTATGTAGAAAGATTCGTAAAGGGAAATGACATTCCGAAATTATATTTACCATCAATTTCTGCGATCATAAATGCTGGAAGGTGAAATTGTAAACCTTTTGCGTCAAAAAAACTTAAACTGCAATTATATTTATTGAGTACATCCGAAGAAATTAAACTCCAGTCGTGCTTCTCATCATTTTCTCTGCATTCTTTTTTGAATTGTATGTCTGAGTAGGAATCAATTGCATCTGCTTCACTCAATCCAATACCATTTTCAAGTTCGACACTCTTAAACGCCTCGGTGATTTCCGAAATTAATTTCACCTTGTCAATTTGCATTGCTGATACTATTTATTTATTTGATTAGTAAAAGATGAGATAGTTTATTAGTCTATCTTTTTAAAGTTAAGTCATTTCTAGTCTTGTTTGGCACCTCTTCAATGCCCGATTTATCCTTTCTAAATCCACGTTTCTTATAAAATATCAATTGAACAAGAATTTTCATAAAAAATAAATTTCTTATACAACCCAACAAAATCAAGCCAATAACCGACTACAAACGTTTACAACCATTTACTATCGACTATAAACGTTTAACAACCGAATCCCGAAAAAATCCACCTACATCTTTGCACCGTCAAAACAATTACCGAAAACAGATTACAGAATATCAGATTACAGATTATCAGATTACAGATTACAGATTATTAGATTACAGATTATTAGATTACAGATTGCAGATTACGAACATATAAGCAAGCGAAATACGATTCATATAAACATTCAGCAATACCAACGCAAAATACACATTAGGCAAACATTACTCAATACTCAATACCCAATACTCAATACTCAATACTCATTACTCATTACTCAATACCTCTTTATTTATTTTTTAATTTTTATTTATTTATGATTATGCAAAACAACAATGTGAAAATGATCGTCAACCTAGGTACGAAGCCTACGATCAAAACAGTAAGTGGTGGCCGAAAAATGGCTCGCTTCTCGGTTGCAACACTCGAAACAGAAAATGAATCGGGTAAGAAAAAACTAAAATGGTACAACGTGCTCTCTTGGGGAAGCGTTGCTGAAATGGCCGAACGCAATCTCGCAAAAGGAAAACGTGTAATCGTTTGTGGACACATGGTAGAAAAGAAATGGTTGGACAAAAAAGGAGTCGAAAGAATCCGCAAAGAAATTCTCGCTACAAATTTTGTCTTACTCAATTCAGGAAACAAAAACACGCAAACAGAACTTCCACTAGCCCATGCAGCATAACAGCAGAAGTAGACGTGCAGAAAAAAGAAAGTCAATAAGAAGTCTGATCCTTTATTCACTCCTATGGTTTCTTATTTTTCTCTTCATCGGAATCACCGCACATCATTAGGATTACCAATTACCAGATTACCAATTACCAACAATCGCCGCATAGGCGGAAACTAATTAACCAATCACGAATAACTAATAACTAATAACTAATAAAAATGAACATGATTCGTAACAACGTACAACTAGTAGGCAATCTCGGACAAAATCCAGAGATCAAAATAATTACTGGCGGAAAAAAAGTCGCAAACTTCTCTATCGCTTGCTCTGAAAGTAGAACAGATGCTGAAGGACGCAAAGTAGAAACCACACAATGGTTCAATGCCGTTGCATGGGATGGACTTGCAGGTATTGCAGAGAAATATATGGTAAAAGGAAAACAAGTTGCCATTTCGGGCAAACTCGTAAACAAGAACTGGGTCGACAAAGAGGGAGTAACGCGCTACTCCACAGAAATTGTTGTGTCAGATATCCTTCTTCTTGGAGGGAAAGACAAAGGGTAAGAGTCTTGCCATGGACTTTTGTTTTTGTAAAGGAAAGCTTCTCTTAACGGGGAGGCTTTTTCTTTTTCAAAAAAGATGGAAAAAAAGGAATGTAGAATGATGAATGTAGGATATTGAAATTTTTAGGTAAAAGAAAAGTGAACAATTTCCACTCGATTTCATCCTTCTTTTTCTCTACTTTTGCGGCCTGAAACTAAAAACAACATAACCAACCTTTACAATGAAAAAATCACTACAAATTCTCACTGCAGTATGTTTTGCCTTTCCTGCATTGGCGCAACAACTCAACAATCCAACGCAACATCAAAAGGCACCGCATTCTCATGCTATTACAAATGCATCTGCAATGCGAAATGCACCTATTGCTACAGCTTCAACGACTATCTTCTCTGAAGATTTCGCTTCCGGACTTCCAGCAACATGGACTGTATCCGATAACAACACAAGTGGAGAAGTTTGGTTTTACAGCACTACAGGAACCATGAATTATGGAGGATTAAGCCCTCTTGGAACATCGGCTGCAAATGGTTTCATGACATTTGATAGTGATGCGGATGGTGCAGTAGGAACGCCTGAAAATTGCGACCTTAAATCACCAGTTATTAATTGCACAGGAAATTCTACTGTTATTCTTTCTTTCAATGAATCTTACAGAGAATATGCGCTTGATTCTTCTTTAGCTCAAGTAAGTAACGATGGAGTAACATGGACAACTTTCTACTGTCCTGATATTGCATTGTCTCGTAATCAAGTTGGACCAAATCCAAATTTGGTTACAGTTGACATTTCCTCTGTTGCTGCTAATCAGGCTACAGTTTATTTACGTTTTCACTATGAAGGAGATTGGGATTATTATTGGATGATTGATGATATTAAACTTTTTGTTCCTTCAGCAACAGATGCTGTTGCTTTCAATTCAACTGCTTTAAGTTTTGAATACACAAAGATTCCTGTAGCACAAGCTGTGAACATGCAACTTTCAGGAGTTGTTAAAAATTACGGATCTACTACTTTAACAGGTGCAACTGCCTTGTTGGAAGTAATTGATACTGTAACTAATACTTCTGTTTTTAATACAACAGTTTCTATTCCTTCATTGGCTCCTTTCACAGCTACTGTGGTAATCTCTTCTACTAATTTCACAACTTACACTCCTGGATACTACCGCGGAAGATTAACTGTAAATGCTGCCGGAGATGGCGATGCTACAAACGACATGGTTTCATCTTCAGTTGTTACCCAGGTTACAGATTCAACTTATGCTCGTGATAATACAGATTCGACAATTACTTCACTTGGAATCGGTGCAGGCGGAAGTCCTAACGATATTATCGGTCAGAATTTTAACTTGACTCAAACTGATGTTCTTACTTCAGTTAGTTTCTTCATTACCGGAGATTTCAGCCCAAATCCTGCAGGAACTGCTGTTTATTTAACAATTCACCCTCAGGTCGTTGCAACTGCTCCAACTGCTGCGATTGCTACAACAACTACGATAATGATTACACCGGGAATGGTTCAACCAAATGGTACTTGGTTCACACTTCCAATCATGGGCGGACCAGCATGGTTAAACGCTGGATTATATTTTGTGGGTGCACATGAAACAGATTCAATTTTAAAAATCGGAACTTCAGATGGCATTATCACTCCTGGAACTGTTTGGGTATCTTGGGGAACTATCCCAACACCACCTGCTGTTAACGGTTGGGCTACAGCTGATGATTTTGGATTCCAGATTCAATACATGATTCGTCCAAACTTCGGAACAGTTATTAATTCTGTAAACGAGAATACATCAACTTCTTTTGGTTTATTTCCAAATCCAACTGCTGATAATATCTCTCTTACTTTTTTGAATGTTGCTGAACGTACAATAAACGTTTACAATTCTACCGGTCAACTGGTGAACTCTTCAAATTGCAACGGAAAATCTGCCACAATTGATCTTTCATCAAACGCTGAAGGTGTCTATTTCGTGAATGTAACAGAAGGAAATAAAGTGTCTACAAAAACTGTAAACATTGTTCGATAATTAAGAATTACAATTACTAAAAAAGGCTGTCATTTCTGACAGCCTTTTTTTATATAAAACGGATACAATTCCAACCGCCAGCAAGATATTGTATCCGTAGGGAACTAATTTCCCATATTTTAGTTTTAGGTGATCTAATTAGATCCTGGCGATTTTAAAAGTGTTTTTATGCAGCCTTTTTAATTTCTGATTTATCTGAAATTTTCTCTGAAATCATTTCATCACTCTTGTTAAAGGAATCTTGTGTTCCGATTCCAAAAGCAACAAAAAATCCTACAATTACCGCAAGGAATTCAACAATGAATTTTGATCCATGTACAATCTCATCTGTAAAAAACAACATTTGAAAAGGTCCAGCAAAAACAGCGAAGAAAATAAGCCCAGCAATTACTTTACTTTTATTCATGGTGGTTGGTTTTAGTTTATGAGTCAAAATTATTGTGAAAGGCTAAAGAATTTTATGAGCCCTATCAATCTAATTGATGATTAAAGTCAGATCTTTTCAAAAGGAATATTAGTTATTCAATTTAGGGAAAGTCCTAAATTCAGGCCTTACAAGACTTTTAATTAGTGCATTGATTGGCTTTGCTGTTCATAAACAGGATGAAATAATACCTCACTTTTTATTAAATTTGTGCCCATACAAGTACAAATACCAATATTTATGAAAGACTTATTCGATAAAATTCGTGACAACCGAGGTCCTTTGGGGCAACATGCGAAAGAATCTCATGGCTATTTTACCTTTCCAAAACTTGAAGGTGATATTGGTACGCAAATGGTATTTCGTGGTAAAGAGCGATTGGTGTGGAGTTTAAATAATTACTTGGGACTTGCAAACCATCCTGAAGTTCGTAAAGCAGATACAGAAGCAGCTGCTAAATTCGGATTTGCGGCTCCTATGGGCGCTAGAATGATGTCAGGGAATTCGAATTATCATGAACAGCTTGAAGCTGGACTTTCTGAATTAGTAAAAAAAGAAGATACGATACTTTGCAATTTCGGATATCAGGCGATGGTTTCCGCTATTGATTGTTTGGTTGATCGTCATGATGTAATTGTATATGATGCAGAATCGCATGCGTGTATTCTTGATGGCGTTCGTTTACACATGGGGAAACGTTTTGTTTACCCACATAACGACATGACAAGTCTTGAAAAACAACTCGAGCGTGCAACGAAAATGGTGAATGAAACAGGAGGAGCAATTCTTGTTATCACAGAAGGTGTTTTCGGAATGAGCGGAAATCAAGGCAAATTGAAAGAGATTGTTGAATTAAAAAACAAATACACATTCCGTCTTTTTGTTGATGATGCACACGGTTGTGGCACTATGGGACCAACAGGCGGCGGAACAGGTGAAGAACAAGGTTGTCAGGATGGAATTGATATTTACTTTGGAACATTTGCAAAATCATTTGCATTGATCGGAGGATTTATTTCATCCACTGAGAATGTTGTGGAATATCTCCGTTACAATATGCGTTCACAGATTTTTGCAAAATCATTACCACTTCCATTGGTAGTTGGAGCTTTGAAACGTTTGGAGCTGATGAACAAACATCCTGAATTTCGTGAAAATCTTTGGAAAATCACTCGTGCTTTACAAGAAGGTTTGAAGAAAAATGGGTTCAATATTGGAACAACTTCATCTCCTGTTACTCCTGTTTATTTGAGTGGTTCAATTCCTGAAGCAACAAATCTGATTTTAGATCTTCGTGAGAATTACAATCTATTCTGCTCAATGGTAGTTTATCCTGTTATTCCAAAAGGACAAATCATCCTGCGATTAATTCCAACTGCTGTTCATACTTTGGAAGATGTTGCTTATACAATTGATTGTTATTCGAAAATCAAAGACAAATTGCTTTCGGGGAAATATATGAGTGAGAAGATTGCAGCGTTCTAATTGCCAGTCTCTGATACACCTCATGTTTCGGCAATCAGTCTGACAAAATACTAATGAAAACGGCGATCAGAAATGGTTGCCGTTTTTTGCTTACCTATACCCAAATTGCTTCACCCCAATTCCCCCTTTTTCCCTTCCAAATGGTAATTGGTAATCAGGTAATTGGTAATTTTACCTCCTATGGCAACATTTTACGATTTTGGGTTTGATGACAAGGTTTTGGATGGAATTGAAGCGATGGGATATTCTGCTGCAACACCAATCCAGGAAATGACTATTCCCCTTTCAATTGTTGGAAGAGATTTAATCGCTTGTGCACAAACTGGAACAGGAAAAACTGCAGCTTATTTATTGCCCACAATGCATCGCATTCTTCAGGAGAAAGAGCGTAATAATATTCATACACTCATTATCGCACCAACTCGTGAACTTGCTTTACAAATTGATAATGCAGTTACAGGATTCGCTTATTTCACAGGTATTAGCAACATTGCAGTATATGGTGGCGGATCAGGTGAAAGTTTTGATAAAGAAAAGAAGGCACTTTCTACAGGAACAGATATTATAGTTGCCACTCCAGGACGATTGCTGGCACATATGAATTTGGGTTATGTAAAATTCGACAAATTAAAAACCTTAATTCTTGATGAGGCCGATCGTATGATGGATATGGGATTTTCAGATGACATTATGCGCATCGTGAATTTACTTCCCAAAAATCGGCAGACCTTAATGTTTTCTGCAACTATGCCGCCCCGCATTCGTCAGTTGTCGCAATCCATTCTCATCAATCCAGAATCAATAAATATTGCACTTTCAAAACCTGCTGAAGGAATTAAGCAATTAGCATATTGCGTACATGATATGCAGAAAGTTCCTTTGTTGCTTGATATTTTCAAAAGCAAGGAATTTATGAGTGTGATTATTTTCTCCTCGACAAAAGTAAATGTCAAGAATATGGAGAAAGAATTAAAACGTCTTGGACTTTCCGTTGCTGCTATTCATTCTGATCTCGAGCAAAATGAAAGAGAAGAAGTATTAAGAAATTTCAGAAATAGAAATTTAAAAATTCTAGTGGCAACCGATGTACTTTCCAGAGGAATTGACATTGAAAATATTTCACTCGTAATTAATTATGATGTTCCCGGTGATGCAGAAGATTATATTCACCGCGTTGGAAGAACTGCCCGTGCAGAATCAAAAGGAGAAGCAATTACATTCATCACCACTGATGATATGAAACGTTTCAATGATATTGAACGTCTAATTGGTTATGAAGTTGAAAAAGGAATTCTTCCAACAGCATTAGGAGAAGGCCCTCCCTATAATAAAAATGCAAAATTCGAGAAACGTAAATCTGGCGGATTCGGAAAATCAAAAGGAGGAAAACCTTCCTTCGGAAATAAATCAGGTTCTTCACGAAAACCTAATCACCGATAATTTATTTTGAAATGAGCAAAAAAGGTAAAATCGCCCTGATTACCGGAATTGTTATTGTACTTGGAGGAGTTGCGTTTATACTCTACACTTTATTTTCACATTCTTCGGATGTTCATCTTCGTCTCATTCCTAAGAATGCAGCTGCAGTTATGAAAATCGACATCAAACAATTGGCACTGAAAGCAGATCCGATAAAGTTGATGCAGAACCCTGTTTTTAAAAATGTTCCTGAAAATGGAAAATCATCCATTCGAAAATTAGTAGCAGATCCATTTTCAACTGGAATAGATCCATTAGAAAACATTTACGGATTTTTAGCTAAAGATGGCGAAGCTACTATCAGTGCAATTGTTTTCAAGGTTTCCGATCAATCTAAACTTGAAACATTCGAGCGCGGATTAGGAATGGATGGAGGTTTAGAAGTTGAATCCGGAATTTATTATTCTGAAATTGATGAGAATCGCTGCATTGCCTGGAATAGTGAAGCAGGAATAATTTTAGCAATAAATGGTGGTGATAAAAAAATATTGGCAAATAAATATCTGAAACAAGATAAAAGTCAATCAATTCTTGCCAATGAAACCTATGGAACATTTTCCAGAAAAACTTTTGACTTGGGATTGTATCTCGACAACAAAAATCTTTCTCAAATGAGTGGAACCGGTTCTACACTTTCTTCCTTAGGATTCACAGATGGCCATGGTGAAGTTTTATTGAATTTTGAAAATGACAAAATAGAAACGGTGTATTCCAATTATCCGGAAACAAAAGTAGCTGCAACTACTCTTAAAAAAACTGGACCTGATTCAAAACATTTCGAAGCCGCTTTTCCGCAAACTCCCCTGCTCTATTTAAATCTTTCTGCAGATATAAATGCCATTTTTAATGCAGCAAATGCAGATCCAACAATGAAAGATAATATTTCTGATATGGAAAATTATGTTGGATTAAAGGATTCTGAAATTCGAAAACTTTTTACAGGCGATATTTCATTAGCATTCACTGATTATAAAGATATTTCAACTTATGATCCTCGTGTGAGCGCAAACATCGCTCGAATGGTAAATGAAATGAATGGAACAGACGAAGACAAAAAACAATTTGCATTGAATGTTCCAATGGCCTATGTAAATGTTGGTATCACAAACGAAGACCAAGCGAATAAAATATTATCAGAAATGGGAATGCAAAAGACAGGCGACTTTTATGTAATGCCTGGATTTAGTTATGTCATTTATGCTGCTGCAAAAAACGGACATCTTGTTATTACCAATGATTATTATGCGGCTGAAACGATTTCCAAGAATGGAAAATTCAGTTCGACATTACCAACGAATATTTCAAAAACAAATCCGTTTGTATTGTGGGCCGACTTAGATCAGAAACATTTTCCTCCAGCGCTTATTACCTCTATGCAAGATACCTATGATGAGCCAGCTGTCAATTTTTTTCTAAAAGCAATTAAACCTTTTCAGCATATTGAAATGGAAAGTCAGGAAATGGGTTCTCGACTAGATATCGAAATTGAGCCTGGCGAAGGAAATTCCCTTTATCGTTTGATTATTTATTACGGGTCACTGGCCAATTGATATGCGGATTGAATTTAAAAATGTAATTCCAATTCCTTTAGCTGATACTCCACTTTCAGTGAATAGCTGCTGGAAAAAAGAATCTTTGATTGATTCAGGACAAATTTATTTGGTAGAAGCTCCATCAGGAACCGGAAAGACAACACTTCTCAATATCATTTACGGTACGCGTCATGATTATGAAGGAAACGTTTTTATGGACGGAGTCGATATCAAAACATTTTCGATTGAACATTGGAGTATGTTGCGTCAGGAATTTCTCACAGCTGTTTTTCAGGATCTTCGTTTATTTCCACAATTAACCGCTATGGAAAATATTCGAATTAAAAATGATTTGAAATCTACTTTGAAAGAAGAAGAAATTCTATTCATGGCGGAAGAACTTGGTGTTGCACATCGCATGAATCAAAAATGCGGAACACTTTCGCTCGGCCAACAACAACGTATTGCAATTATTAGGTCTTTGGCTCAACCTTTTAGATTGATATTATTAGATGAACCTTTTTCTCATCTCGATGAAGCCAACTCTAGAAAAGCCTGCAAAATGATTGAAGCAGCGTGTTTGAAAAATCAAGCAGGATTAGTTTTGACTGCATTAGGACCAACAAATTATTTCAACTTCACAGGGAAAATTATCATATAATACATTTGACTTTAGACTAAAGACTTAAACAACAAAATGCTTAACCGATTACTCTTTTCTCATCAGAAGCCTGCTCAATTAATTGTGGCGGTTTTTGGCGCGTTGGTAGGTTTGCTTTTGATGCTTGGGGCTCTGCAATTGTATTTTGATTTTTCTGCCGTATTAAATGGAACAGGCGATCTTAGTAAACCACAATATCTTGTAATCAATAAGGAAATTAATTTGCTGAATACATTATTCGGTGGACAAAAAGGTTTTTCTGAAAATGAATTTGCAAATCTTCGGAAAGTAAAAGGCGTAAAAGATGTTGCTCCGCTTACGGCAAGTCAATTTAGAGTGAGCGTTTCTATGGGCGATGGAGGATTAAAAGGAATGCCAGGAATGTCAACCGATTTTTTCTTTGAAGCTGTTCCTAATAATTTTATTGATGTGGATGCTGATGAGTGGAAATGGCAAGAAGGTGATTCTATTGTTCCGATCATTTTGCCTAGAGATTATATTAAACTTTACAATTTTGGATTTGCTCCTTCACAAGGTTTGCCTCAGGTTACTGAAGGAATTGTTCAACTCGCTCGTTTTAACATCAACATCACGGATAAAACCGGCAGAAGAATTATGTTCCAAGGAAAACTTGCAGCATTCAGCGAACGAATTAACACCATACTTGCTCCTCAATCCTTCATTGATTATGCAAATGAAAAATTTGGTGGTGTAAAAGCAGGAATTAAGGAACCGAGTCGTGTGATCATTGAATGCGAAGGTCCTGCAACTTCAGATATTGCAGAATATTTTTCTCAGAATGGATATGAGACCAGTGCCGAATCTCTACGCAACAGTAAATTGAATTCATTCCTTCGTGTCATCATGAACGTTTTGGTAGGAATTGGATTAATCATCATTGTATTAGCCATAAATAGTTTTCTTTTGTATTCACAGCTAGTGGTCAGTAAATCTACTTATGAACTTGAAACGTTAATTAGAATTGGACATAGCTATAAAAAGTTGGGAATGATTTACGTTAAGTATTATGGGATAATTTATTCCGGAATATTAATTGTTTGTGTTCCTGCTCTCTGGATTTTTAAAATGTGGTTCAAATCCTACATGGAAGGAAAGGGATTTGATCTACCTTCAGGATTATCTCTTTCTGTAATCCTTATTGGATTGATTTTTACCATTTTTTTCCTCGCCGTCAATGCATGGTCGGTATTTTCCGGTCTGAAAAAGTTAGCTAAATAGTACAAAGACACCTACCAAACATCACCAATTCGGCTTGATTTTTGCATTAGTAAATCGGCTAACAAACTGTTTTTTGTATTTTTGATATGTATATGAAACAAAGACTACTTACTATTTTGATTTCCATGTCATTAGGTACCTTTACCTATGCTCAGACTTCAAACAAAACAACGGCTCCAAAACCGAATGTAATGGATTTAAAAGTCCATATTAAAGGCCTTACTGGTGGCCAATGTTTATTAGCGAATCATTACGGCGACAAACAATTCATTCAGGATACTGTTAAAGTGGATGCTGATGGATGGATGGAATTCAAAGACACTGCTAACAGACCAGGCGGAATTTATTTGATTGTATTGCCGAGTAAAAAGTATTTCGAAATTGTTTTAACGGATAACCAAAAATTTACGGTTGAAACGGATACGATTGATTTTGTAAAAGGAATGAAGATTACAGGAAATAAAGAAAATGAATATTTCTATGAATATTTAAATTTCATTTCAACGCAACAAACCAAAAATGAGCCAGTTCAAAATTTGCTGAAAGTCACCCACAGCAAAGATTCCATTGCAAAACTTCAGAAGCAATTGGCAGATGTGGACAGCATAGTAAAGAATTACAAGCGTGCTTATTATAAAACAAAGCATCCTGAAACTTTTATGGCAGAAGTTTTAGCTGCAATGGATGAGCCGGATAATATTCCATATTCAAAATGTCCAAAAAAAGCAGATGGTTCAATTGATTCCACATACAATTATTGGAATTTTAGGAATCATTATTGGGATGGAATGAATTTTAAGGATGATCGATTGATTCGCACTCCAGTGTACCATAACAAAATGAAATTTTATCTGGAAAAATTAACACCAGGTCATCCCGATTCTCTAATTGCTGCAATCGATTGGCTTATTGATAAAGCACGTCCGTCGAAAGAACTTTTCAAATACACAGTATATTATTGCACTTATAACTATGAAACTTCAAAAGTGATGGGTTATGATGCCATCTTCGTGCATTTGACAGAGAAGTATTATAGAACCAATCAAGCCTTTTGGATTACGCCCGAACAAAATAAAAAAATTGTAGATCGTGGGGAGCAATTGTCTTTTACCTTAATTGGAAAGACTGCTTACAACACAGCTTTTGTTGATACTGCGGGAAAACAAATTACGCTTCAATCTGTAAAAGCAAAATATACAATTCTCGTTTTCTGGGATCCTACTTGCTCACATTGTAAAAAAGAAATTCCAATTATTAAAACTTATTATGATTCACTTCGTGCTACTGGTAATTCTGTTGCTGTTTATGCCATCGTTTCAGAATCGGATCATACATTGTGGAAAGCTTATATCAAAGAACATAAACTGGATTGGATCAACGTGACAGGAAAAGATGCACAAGACCTAGCAAATGCAAAATATTATTATGACGTTTACAGTACGCCAACGGTATATTTGTTGGATGAAAAGAAAACAATTTTTGCAAAACGACTTGATGCAGATGGTTTAAAACCATTTCTGAATAGAAGAATCAATCAAGACAAATTATCAGCTTCTAAACCTAATTAGGAAATCATTTATGCGATTTAAACATTTTCTTCTTCCAATATTTATCCTTCTAGTTATTTCTTTGAATGGACAAACGGGGGGGAAACCTGCTGTAAAAAAGCCTCAACCATTGGATTTGAAAATTCATATTCTTGGATTGAAATCAGGTAGCTGTCTTTTAGGTTACCACTATGGAGATAAGAATTCTATTATCGACACTGCGATTGTGGATGCCAATGGCAATTTAGAATTCAAAGACACGGCAGCTCTTCCAGGTGGCATTTATTTTGTTTTGTTGCCGAGTAAAAAATATTTTGAAATTATTCTAACCGACAATCAGAAGTTTTCTGTTGAAACGGATACGATTGACTTTATACGCGGAATGAAAATTACGGGTAATAAGGAGAATCAATATTTCTATGAATATTTAAATTACCTCTCTGATCAGCAAAAACTAATTGAACCAATTCAGGCACAATCTAAAAAAACAAAAAATAGAGATACGCTGGCAATGTTGCAACGGAAATCAAATGCAATTGACAGCACTGTGAGAGCTTATAAGCGCGCTTATTACAAAACAAAACATCCTGAAACATTTATGGCAGAAGTTTTAGCTGCGATGGATGAGCCAGATCAGATTCCTTTCAATAAATGTCCACGCAAACCAGATGGTAAAATTGATTCAACCTACAATTATGTAAATTTCAAAAATCATTATTGGGATGGAATGAATTTTTCAGATGATCGTTTGATTCGTACACCTGTGTATGCAAACAAAATGAAATTTTATCTGGAGAAACTAACTGCACCACATCCCGATTCAATCATTAAGGCATGTGATTGGTTGATTGAAAAAACCAGACCTTCCAAGGAATTATTTAAATATACCGTCTCAAGTCTCACGGTGCAATATGAAACTTCAAAGGTGATGGGATATGATGCAATTTTTGTTCATCTCGTGGATACCTATTACAAAACAAATCAGGTTTGGTGGGTTGGCGAAGAACAGGAAACAAAAATCATCAATCGTTCTAACCAACTTGCATTCACATTGCTTGGAAAATCTGCCGTTAACATTATGATGAAAGATACTTCAGGACAAATGCAGGTTTTACAAGCTGTACAAGCAAAGTATACGATTGTCATTTTCTGGGAACCAACTTGCTCACATTGTAAAAAAGAAATTCCATTACTTAAAACTTATTATGATTCATTAAGAGCAGCAGGTGTTTCGATTGAAGTATTTGCCATTCGTTCTGATATGGATTCTGTTAATTGGAAAACCTTTATCAAAGATCATCATCTGACTTGGATCAATGTTGCAGCAAGAGATGCACAAGAATTAGCGACTGCTAAATACTATTACGATGTATATTCCACACCAACGCTTTATCTGACCGATGAGAAAAAAGTAATCTTTGGAAAACGTTTGGACATTGATGGATTAAGAAGTGTTTTAAATCGTAGAATTGACCAGGATAAGAAAAAGAGTAAATAATAATTGAATTGGGCGGAATAATTAACCAATATTTTCGTTTTTAATAAAAAATGATGGCTCGCATACTCTTCATATTTTTTTCTATTCTAATGCTTGCTTCCTGTCGTTCACAAGGAGCGAGTAATAAATATAAAGATGCAAAGCATCATCCAAGTGAAGATCTTTCTAATGAAGGTAAAAAAGCAAACAAAAAAGCCCATAAGGACTTTCTTGCTACTCAAAAAAAGAACAACAAGGCAATTGGTAAACGAGGGTCAATTTGGAGTAAAAAGAAAAAGCAATACACGAAATAAGGGAAAAACTCCTATTTTTGAGCATAATTAAATGCTATGAAAAATTCAATCATTACACCACGCATAATTTTCTTGACATTAGCAATCGTTGCAGCAGCATTAACTCGCTTTTTGCCACATCCTCCAAACTTTACTGCTATTGGAGGAATCGCATTATTCGCAGGTGCTTGCATTCCAAATCGCTTGTTGAGTCTTCTTATTCCATTGTCTTTAATGATTGTGACTGATGCTGTAATTGGCTTTCACAATACTGCATGGGCCGTTTACCTTTCCTTTGGTTTGATCACAATGCTTGGCTGGTGGCTTAGCAAACGTAATAGTGTTGGTGGATTCATTGGCACTTCGCTTATCGCATCTCTCCTATTCTTCTTTATCACCAATGCAGCCATGTGGGTGGTTGGTTTTTGGACAAGCGAGCCTTTGATGTATTCGAAAGGGATTGATGGTTTATTTACAGCAATTGCAGCCGGAATTCCTTTCTACAGTTACAATTTTCTGATTAGTCAGTTTGTTTATGGCGGAATTTTGTTCGGAGCATTCTATGCAGCTAAAGCATGGAAACCTTCATTAGTCAAAGCATAGTACTACTCTATATTTTTTAAATCAAGCGTCTCAGTAATGAGGCGCTTTTTTCATTTTGCGGATACGTTAAGCGACCTTTTACTATATTAGAGCAGGAAACAAACCATGGCAAAAAAACACATTCCTCTACCCATAAATCGCCTCGAAGCTTTTAGCGATGGTGTGATTGCGATTATTATTACGTTGATGATTTTTGGAATTAAACTTCCTGAAATAAGTGAGTCAGCCACTGGAAAAGAAATTTGGAAGAGCTTGTTAACGCTTGCACCGTCGCTCATTGCTTATGCTTTGAGTTTTGTAATGATTGGAGTGCTTTGGGTAAATCATCACCAGTTTTTCCATCAATTAAAAAATATTGACAGAAAACTACTCTGGTATAATCTGCATTTACTTTTCTGGATGTGCTTTATACCTATTCCAACAACGTTCATCGGACAACATCATGAAAAACCGGAAGCAACAGCATTATATGGATTTGTGATGTTTATGAATGCTGTTTCATTTGCATTAATGCGGGAGTATGTTCACAAGAATGAAGATTTGCTGATTGATCATCTTTCGCAAACTATGAGAAAGAAATTGCGGAAAAAATTATTGATGACTGTCGGACTTTATTTCATCTCGATTTTTGCAGGATACATTTCCGTTTATATTCCACTTGCAATTTTCCTCACCATTATTGTTATTTATTTCATGCCGCAGAGTGTGGTAATTGAAACGAAGGAATAAAAGTAATTTCGGAAAAATAATCAGTTACTTTAAAATCGCTTCAACTCACCCCACTGAAAAATATATTCTGGCGAATCTAATTGACTTCCGCTTCCGACCTTATACCACGGGCTAATATTTTTATCGTTGTCATTCTTCAGCACATGCATTTCTTGTGCGGGCATATAACTTTGGGCAATCATAAATAACTTTTCACCTGTTTGTGAATTTACGGCAAGGTCCAAAATCAAAACTGCGTGGCCAGGAGTTCCTCCATGAATAAAAACATCGCCAGGCATCATGTAATCTAGCGGGATACTTTTCATTTCACGACTTAACGAAAGTGTGCCAGCGTAATTGAAAATATCATCCATATAAATTCTAAATGACTTGTGATCCGAAATATCTGGATATTTTTTTCCTGTATATACAATTGCTGTTTTATTTCCATTAACAGCAACTCGTTTTCCTTTTATCCATCCAACGTAATCCAAACGATCACCACTAGTATAATTAAAAGCGATTTTATCATACTGCTTTGTAGCAAATAAATACTCAGATCGCATACGCATCACCGCGTCGGCACACTGTTGTAAGTCTTTATTACCGACATCCATATTAATTACAGCAGCCTGCGCCCCTTGATTTCCTTTTAATTCTCCATTGTATAATTTAACTTGTGCACCCTCTGGAAGTAATGGTAAACCACGTAACCATTCACCAAAAGAACCGGTCTCATTTTTATATTTTGAAAAACCTTCGGGAATACCGAATCGAGAACAAATTGTAGCCTGACGATCATATTTGGTAGAGTCCATCCATTCGTATTGAAATCTGCATGAAGAGCAAATGGAATCAGTAGGAAGCAAAATTTCTTCAACAATTTCTTTTTTACCTGGCGCTTCCGATTGTGCAGGACTGCAGGCAAAAACACTTAGTAATAAATAGATAAAAAAGGGAATTCGCATTTAACGGAAAACCAATTGAAGGTAAAACTCGGAAGATAAAAATCAGATATTCTGATTACTTATTGATCTTATCATATTCAGCTTGCTGTTGCTGAACATAAGGAATCGAAGTTTCGTAATTATAGGTTTGTTCGGAAATCTGTACACCATCTTTAAAATAATAAGTTCCGAAGTTGTACATCTTCTTCTGGTATTTCCAACCTTTATTTCCGATAATTACCACTTTCGTTTCAATAGTAGTTCCTTCTTCTGTATTTGTAGATGCAGTAACTCCTAATGGATATTTCTTTACTAATTCATTAATATATTCATCCTTATTTTTCGGATCGTTTGGATCTTTTACTACAACTGTTTTCGGGTTCAAAAAATCATCGCACTTTTGAATTTGAGTTTTCGGTTCCAATTCGAAAGGTTTTTCTAGTAATGCTTGTTGGTAGATTGCCTTTGCACCTTTGTAATCCTTTGCATCGAATTTTTTATTGGCTTGTAACATTAACGCGTCATACTTTTTCTGCTTCGCAACATTGAACTTTTCATCATCTTGCAAGCGTTTTATCTCTGCTAATTTGTCTTTTGGATATTGATCATTCGGCTTTTGTATTGTTGCTGTCGTATACGTTTTTTTAGCCTCATCATAATTCTTGGCATTAAACAAACTATCCCCATGGAGAATAAGTGCACGATAGGCCTTGTCTTTAGAATCGGCTGCCAATAGTTTTGCAATTTCATCCAATTTTTGTTTTGGATAAGCTTCTGTAGGTTTCAAGTCACGCGCAACAATAAAGGCAGACTGAGCTGTTTCAAGATCATTTCTTGCAAATGCAGAATCCCCACGGGCAACTGCTTTTTTATATTTCGCTTCAAGACCTAAACCAGCATTTATATTTTCATCACAAATTTTGATTCTTTCTTTTGGATAAGATTCAGCAGGTTTCACAGCTAAAGCTTCTTGGTATTTTGCTTTTGCACCTTCCCAGTTTTTTGCTGTAAATAAAACATCCGCTGCAGAAATAAGGGCTGCATATTGTTTGTCGATTCCTGCAGCTCCAATATTATCATCGCAAGCCTTAATACGATCCTTAGGATATTGTTCAGTTGATTTTAGGTCTGATGCTTGAACATAAATTGCTTTTGCTCCTGACCAATTTTTCAAATCAAAAGCTGCGTCCGCTTGTTTAATAAGGTCCAGATATTTTTTATCAGCTCCAGCCTTCGCGAGATTATCATCACAAAGTTTAATTCTATCTTTTGGATATTGTTCAGCTGGTTTTAATCCAGATGCTTCAGTGTATTTTGCTTTTGCTCCTGTCCAATCACTAGCAGTAAACTTAACATCAGCAGCAGCAATTGCATCTGCATACGCTTTATCTTTTGCCGCAGCGCCCATCTGATCATCGCACAACTTCATACGATCTTTCGGATATTGTTCAGTTGGCTTTAATCCCGAAGCTTCTGCATATTTTGATCGAGCTCCTGTAAAATCTTTAGCAGTGAATTTTGCATCAGCTGCTTCAACTGCGTCAGCGTATGCTTTCTCTTTTGCCAAAGCATCGTCACAAGCCTTGATCCGTTGAGGCGGATAAGTTTCAGCAGGTTTTAAAGCTCCAGCTTTTACATAAATATCTTTTGCTCCTGAAAAATCTTTTGATGCGAATTTATCATCAGCCTGTTTGATAAGATCTTTGTATTGTACATCAATCGCTGCATTTCCTAAAGCATCATCACAAGCCTTCATTCTGTCTTTTGGATATTGCTCAGAAGGTTTTACATCAGAGGCCTGCTGATAAATTCCTTTTGCACCGGAGAAATCTTTCGCAGTGAATTTGGCATCAGCTTGTTTGATTAAATCTTTATACTGGGTATCTAAAGCTGCAGCACCCATTGCATCATCACACGCTTTAATTCGGTCTTTTGGATATTGCTCTGCAGTTTTTAATGCAGATGCCTGCTGATAAATTCCTTTTGCTCCTGCATAATCTTTTACGGTAAACTTAGCATCTGCAGTTTTAATTAAATCTGCATATTGTTTTTCTAATCCTGCAGCAGCAAGTGCATCATCACAAGCCTTAATTCTATCCTTCGGATATTGTTCTGTTGGTTTTAGTCCGGATGCCTCTGTATATTTTATTTTTGCTCCAGCAAAATCTTTAGTAGTGAATTTTGCGTCAGCGGCAGCAATTGCATCCGTATAGGCTTTTTCCTTTGCTGCTGCTCCCATCTGATCGTCGCACAATTTCATGCGGTCTTTAGGATATTGTTCAGTAGGTTTTAAACCTGAAGCCTCAGCATACTTGGATCGAGCAGCAGAAAAATCTTTTGCATCAAACTTTGAATCAGCTGCAGCAATAGCATCTTTATACAATTTGTCCTTTGCTTCACCTGCCAACGCATCATCACATGCCTTGATTCTATCTTTCGGATATTGTTCCGTAGGTTTTAATCCTGATGCTTCTATATACCTAGCTTTTGCATTCGCCCAATCCTTTGCATCGAATTTTTTGTCTGCATCTGCAATCGCATCAGCATACTGTTTATCTTTTGCAGCACCTGCCATTTTATCATCACATGCTTTTATTCTGTCCTTCGGATAAACTTCCGTTGGTTTCATTGTTGAAGCTTGCAGATAAATATCTTTTGCTCCTTGCCAATCGCTTGTAGTAAATTTAGCATCAGCAGAAGTAATCAAATCATTGTAGGCTTTGTTCTTAACGTCTTTTGCCAATTCATCATCACAAGCCTTTATTCTATCTTTAGGATATTGCTCCGTTGTTTTTACATCAGAAGCTTGCTGATAAATACTTTTTGCACCTGTCCAATCTTTCGCTAAAAATTTTGCATCCGCTTGTTTGATGAGATCTTTGTATTGCGCATCAATTGCTGCAGCACCCATCGCATCATCACAAGCTTTTATTCTATCCTTCGGATATTGTTCAGCCGATTTCAAAGCAGAAGCCTGCTGATAAATTCCTTTTGCACCTGCGTAATCTTTAGTAGTGAATTTTAAATCGGCAGATTTAATTAAATCATTGTACTGTTTATCTATTCCGGCAGCAGCTAATGCATCATCACATGCTTTGATTTTGTCTTTCGGATATTGTTCTGTGGGTTTAACATCAGAGGCTTGCTGATAAATTGTTTTTGCTCCGCCAAAATCTTTCGCATTAAATTTAGCATCCGCAGATTTAATTAAATCTGCATACTGTTTGTCTTTACCAGCCGCAGCAATGGCATCATCACAGGCTTTAATCCTATCTTTTGGATATTGTTCATTCGATTTTATTCCAGAAGCTTCAACGTATTTTGCTTTAGCACCATTCCAATCGCTCGCAATAAATTTCGCATCAGCAGCTGCAATTGCATCTGAATAAGCTTTGTCCTTCGCAGCTGCACCCATTGCATCATCACAAGCTTTGATACGATCTTTGGGATATTGCTCTGATGGTTTTATTCCGGATGCTTCAACATATTTTGCTCTTGCTCCAGTAAAATCTTTTGAAGTAAATTTTGCATCAGCAGCTGCAATTGCATCGTTGTATGATTTATCCATTGCTGCACCTGCCATAGCATCATCACAAGCTTTGATACGATCTTTCGGATATTGTTCGGTTGGTTTTAATCCAGAAGCCTCGGTATATTTTACTTTTGCTCCAGCAAAATCTTTGGCAGTGAATTTTGCATCAGCATCAGCAATTGCATCGGCATATTTCTTTTCGTTTGCAGCGCCTGCTAACGCATCATCGCAAGCCTTTATTCGGATTGGAGGATATGTTTCAGCAGGTTTAATTCCTGCAGCATCTTGATATTTTGTTTTTGCACCAGCAAAATCTTTTGCATCAAACTTTTTATCTGCATCTGCAATGGCATCTGCATATTGTTTGTCTTTTGCGGCAGCACCCATTGCATCATCACAAGCTTTGATTCTGTCTTTCGGATATTGTTCTGTAGGCTTCATTGCTGAAGCTTCTTGGTATTTTGATTTTGCTCCTACATAATCTTTCGCAAGGAATTTTGCATCCGCAGCTGCAATAGCATCGGTGTATAATTTTTCTTTTCCAGCTGCTGCCATTGCATCATCACAAGCTTTTATTCTATCCTTTGGATATTGCTCGGCAGGCTTTAATGCAGAGGCTTCTACATATTTTGCTCTTGCAGCAGAATAATCTTTAGCAAGGAATTTTTGATCCGCATCGTTAATAAGGTCAGTGTATAATTTTTCCTTGCCTGCATTTGCAATTGCGTCATCACAGGCCTTAATACGTGCAGGTGGCATCGGTTCAGCCGGACGCATACCTTGTGCTTCTTGAAACTTAGCTTTGGCTTCTGCATATTTTTTCTGATCAAACAAAGCATTTCCTGCTGCCATTGCTTCATCATATTTCTTTTTCTCAGCTACCGAGGCTCCTAATTTTTCATCACACTTTGCAATCTGGTCCTTTGGATATTGTTCATTAGGAAGTATCCCCAAAGCAACCAAATATTGATCCTTTGCACCTTGATAATTTCCTGCATTAAATAATTTATCAGCCGCATCAATTGCTGCCTGATATAGTCGAAGTTTTTCTCGTGCCTGTCTTGCAAGCTCTTTCAAAAGGTCAAGTTGAGCTTGAATTTGAGAAGTATAAACTCTGTCGTAATCAAAATCCTCAACTCCTGAAGCTGGATTATAAATAATTCTGGCAATGGGATTATTTAAAACAGAATAATCCAGGCCCGGGAAAAGTTTAAATAAATCAATCTCTACGTCGAACTCAGCAAATGGAGCACTTGTTCGCTGATCAGGAACGTTGAAGGTATTAATTGCAATTCTCTTGGTGATATAACCTGGTTTGGTAATCTGCAAAACGTAATCACCATCATGATCAACTCTGATTTTAAATTTACCATTACTTGTGGTTGGACTTGTAGCTACCAGGGTAGTTCCTTTATATAGATTTACACTACATCCATCCAAAGGAACATCTTTCCCCTTTTTATCATCAAACTCTGTTACTTTTCCTCCGAAGGTGAATTGAAATTCCTCTCGTGCCGGTGCCTGAGCATAAGTAGAAATTGCCGGTCCACAAACCAGCAAAAGAAGTAAAACAAAAAGGCTCGAACTACGCGAAAGGATTCTTCCCTTCATAAATGAAAAGTGGTGTTTTTTAGAGGGGTAAATATCGCTCAAAAATCTCATTCTGCGGCATTTTTTGACAAGTCTATTATAAGTTAAGCATTTTCCGTGCCAAGGGAAAACGGACTTTTGAAAGAACATTTCCTGAAGTATTGAATTTAAGGCATTTAAGGAAGAAAACGTAACTTTTAAACATTGTATAATGAGCGATGTTTGTGATCATTCAAAATTACAAATCAATAATATCTTTGATTTAAATTTCCAATACAAGGTTTATGGCGGTTCAATTAAGTTTCTGGGAGAAAGAAAGATATTTCACAAACATTGATGTGGTAATTGCCGGAAGCGGAATTGTAGGCTTAAATGCTGCTTTATGTCTTAAAGAAAAGGCTCCCTCGTTAAATATTCTTATTGCAGAAAGGGGGGCTTTACCTTCTGGTGCAAGTACAAAAAATGCTGGTTTTGCTTGCTTCGGAAGTGTATCGGAATTGATGGATGATTTGACTAAAATGTCAAATGAAGAAGTATTCAAATTGGTTCAAAAAAGAGTTGAAGGATTAACGCGGCTACGTTCAAAACTAAGTGATGCTGCTATGCGTTTTGAAGAAAACGGAGGTTATGAAGTTTTCGATTCTGAAAGTAATTATCAGGAATGCGCAGATAGAATAAATGACTTCAATTTGAAAATCTGCGCTATCACCGGACAAAAAGAAACTTTCAAAAATGCGGATAGTGAAATCTCAACATTCGGATTTAAGAATGTGAAACATTTGATTCTATGTACAAAAGAAGGTCAATTGGATACGGGTAGAATGATGGAAGCTTTAATTGAAAAGGCAAATAATGCTGGAATTAAAATTCTAAATGGTTTACATATTACATCTTTTACAAATGAAAACAATGGCTTAACCCTTCAAACGGAAAATGGGTATTTAATTTCTACCAAACGTTTGCTGATTTGTACAAATGGATTTGCAAAACAATTACTTCCTAACGAGGATGTTGAACCTGCTCGTGCACAAGTGCTCATCACCTCCCCTATTTCTTCCTTAAAAATCAAAGGGACATTCCATTATGAAAAAGGCTATTATTATTTCAGAAATGTAGGTGATCGAGTTCTTTTCGGCGGTGGAAGAAATCTGGATTTTACTGGAGAAAATACATCTGCACATGAAACCACATCAATCATTCAAAATAAACTGGAAGCGTTATTGAAGCAAATGATTCTTCCAAATGAAAAATATACGATTGAACAACGTTGGTCTGGTACAATGGGCGTTGGAGCAAAGAAAGAACCCATTGTAAAACAAATTCAAGAAAATGTTTTTTGCGCTGTCCGATTGGGCGGAATGGGTGTTGCTTTAGGAAGTCTTACAGGTGAAGAAGTGGCTGAATTGGTTATGGCAAGTATGTAAATACTACTTTACAAAATCAGGATCAAAGCTTATTAATGCAATAACTGAGATTGCAATTGAAATAATTCCCCAAGTAATCCACATTACTTTATGTATGCCTGGTGCCGTTTTCCAAAACACTTTATTTATATCTTTTCCAACGGGCATTTTATCAAGAGTCGCGCCAGGAAAAATGAAAAATACTGGAGACAAAAAAGCAATTGCGATTCCAACAGTCAACAATTTCGGATAATAGGAATTATTTAAATAAAGCATTCCTACATTAATTCCAACAAGTAGAATTCCGGAAATTAACATTACTAAACCATACTTGTATCCAATTTTTACTTTTTTACCCGTAGCATTTTCCATTGTACAAGGACTAAATTAACTTTAAGAATTGAGATCTGCTTCTTTTTTAAAAAACCAATATAACATCAGCATTCCAAAAATTCCATCTGTAACCGCTGCCGAAATCATCATTCCTCGTCCCTGACCTTGCGCAAAAAGCATAATCCAAAAAGCAGCAGCCAATATTTTTCCAAATCCACTGATCATTAAAACAACCTTGTTTTTAATTGGATCAATAGCAGCCATCCAATTCGCAATTCCCATAATGAGAACAAAACCCCAGAAGAGATAATGATACATGGCTACATATGGAAATGTAGTAGCAGGATCAGGAGCTATTTTAAAAAAACGAGTGAAGAAAAAGGAAGGGGAAACAATTGCTCCAATTGCTCCAATAAAATTTGCAATGGCGGCTACAATTAAAATCTGACGTTGAAACTTATTGATAAAATTCACAGTAAATAATTACAGATTAAAAACTAAATAATTTTAAATTTAATCGAAAGAAAGAATGGATTCACTGATAATTCTAGCACAATCCAAAATTTGACTTTCTGTTATATTCAATGGAGGGGCAAAACGAATAATATCATCATGCGTAGGCTTTGCAAGCAATCCATTCTCCATCATTTTCATACAAACATTCCAAGCCGTAATTCCCTCTTGCGGAGCAATGACAATGGCATTAAATAAACCTCGTCCCCGGACTAAAGTAATTCTGTTTGACTTGATTTTATTTAATTCATTGCGTAAAATTTTTCCTAAACGTTCTGAATTTTCGCTCAACTTTTCATTTTTCAAAACATTCAAAGCAGCAATTGCAACATGACAAGCCAAAGGATTTCCTCCATAGGTAGAACCATGTTCGCCCGGATTAATCGTAAGCATAATTTCATTATCTGCCAATACCGCAGAGACAGGTAAAACTCCACCTGATAAAGCTTTTCCTAAAACTAAAATATCAGGACGAACATTCTCATGATCACAAGCCAACATTTTTCCAGTACGACCTAATCCGCTTTGCACTTCATCTGCAACCATCAACACATTATTCTTCGTACACAAATCGCGAACACCTTTCAGATAACCATCATCTGGTACTACAACTCCAGCCTCACCTTGCACTGGCTCAAAAATAAATGCACACACATTCGGATCAACTAAAGCATTATCCAATGCTTTTAAATCGTTATAAGGAATTATCAAATACCCTGGAAGCAAAGGACCGAATCCGCCATAACTGGATGGATCTGTTGAAGCAGAAATAGATGAAAGTGTTCTTCCATGAAAATTATTTTCAACCCAGATAATTTTTGCTTGATTATCAGGAATGCCTTTTACTTTATATCCCCAACGACGCGCCAGCTTAACTGCAGTTTCAACTGCTTCTACGCCCGTATTCATTGGTAAAACTTTATCGTATCCAAAAAACTTTGTGATGAACTTTTCATATTCTCCAAGAGAATCGTTATAAAAAGCTCTTGAAGTAAGTGTAAGTTTGGAAGCCTGATTTACTAAAGCTGCAATAATTTCTGGATGACAATGTCCTTGATTAACGGCTGAATATGCTGCAAGAAAATCATAATACTTTTTTCCATCTACATCCCACACAAAAACACCTTCTCCTCGCTCAAGAACTACTGGCAAAGGATGATAATTATGCGCGCCATATTGCGCCTCCATTGTTATTAATTCCTCGGAACGGGTAAGTTTTTCGGCCACAGCAGACATGAAAATTTTAAATTAATTCAACAATGCAAATATAGGCAAATCCGTTTGCACCCTCTATGCTTTTTGAATGATAAAGTCATCACAAAGACGAGGAATAGTTACCTTCGCCACGAAAATGAAAAAGAAAAGTCATCCGATATTTGAGAATGTTGAAATTACAGCGGCAGCGGCTGAAGGAAAATCAATTGCTCGAGTTGATACCCGTGTAATTTTTATCGGTAATGCTGTTCCCGGCGATATTGCAGACATTCAAATCACAAAAAAACACCGCAGATTTTTTGAAGGGAAAGCTATCCTTTTTCATAAATATTCTGATAAACGAGTTGAGCCGAAATGTATTCACTTTGGCCTGTGTGGTGGTTGCAAATGGCAACACATGGATTACAAATGGCAATTGCATTACAAACAACAAATGGTTTTTGATGCTTTCACTAGAATTGGCAAAGTTGAATTTCCTGAAATGTTTCCGATTCTCGGATCAAAAGAAATTTTCAATTATAGAAATCGTCTCGATTTCAGCTTCTCAAATAAAAAATGGCTAACCATCGAGGAAATAAACAGCGGTGACGAATTTACAGATCGTAACGCACTTGGATTTCACATTCCTGGAACATTTGATAAAGTTTTGGATATTTCAGAATGTCATTTGCAAGGAACACTTTCGGAAGATATTCGAAAATTTGTAAGAATTCATGCGCAAGAAAATAATTTAAGTTTTTTCGATATCAAGGTTCAATCAGGTTTTTTAAGAACGATTACCATTCGAACTTCTTCTACAGGTGATACAATGGTAATTGTTCAGTTTTATGAAGACAATGAACCTGCCAGAGAAAAATTACTGAATGCAATCGCAAAACAATTTCCTCAAATCACTTCGCTCATTTATTTTATCAATCCGAAAGGAAATGATACGTTTCATGATTTACAGGTCAATGTGTGGAAAGGAAATGATCATATTTTCGAAGCGATGGAAGATCTGAAATTCAAAATCGGACCGAAATCGTTTTATCAAACCAATTCGGCGCAGGCTTTAGAACTATATAAAATCACAAGAGATTTTGCCGGATTGACAGGGACCGAAAATGTTTACGATTTATATACAGGAACAGGAACTATTGCTTTGTTTGTCGCTAAGAAAGCAAAAAAAGTAGTTGGTGTTGAAATGATTGCTTCCGCTATTGAAGATGCAAAGCAAAATGCGAAGTTGAATGGCATTAATAATACTGAATTCTTTGCAGCAGACATGAAAGATATGTTCAATGATACTTTCATAGCGCAACATGGAAAACCTGATGTCATCATTACAGATCCGCCTCGTGTAGGAATGCATGAAGATGTGGTTCGTTGCATTGCAAAATCGGGCGCAAATAAAGTGGTTTATGTGAGCTGTAATCCTGGCACACAAGCTAGAGATCTTGCTATTCTGGATGAGTCTTATAAAATTGTGAAAGTGCAGCCGGTAGATATGTTTCCCCAAACGCATCATGTGGAGAATGTGGTTTTGTTACAGAGGAGATAATTCCTTATTTACTTTTAAATTAATTAGCCAATCGAAAGAAGTGGGTGTAATTCCTTCGAGGTTTAAAACCTTCGAGGTTTAAGACCCTCTAGGTGTAAGACCTCCGAGGTTTAAGACCCTCTAGGTGTAAGACCTTCGAGGTGTAAGACCCTCCAGGTCTTTTTCGCAAAAACCTAACAAACAGCCAATTACAAAAACAAAACGCGACCACAAACGTTTAAAAACGAAAAAACACCTTTATCCCCACCGTAAAACAATCTACCAATTCGTTCCAACCTCTTATCAATCAAGCCTATTTAGCATTGAAAAATGCCTACCTTAGTATTTCATAGAAAACAAAAATCGCCAAATGAAAAAGAGTTTCAGCGCAATTTTTCTTTTTCTTCTTCTTTTTACCGGTCTCTCTCTTCAAGCTAAAATTTTTCACCCGAAAGTGAAAATTCGAATTAATGAAGGTTCTGGTAACACCAATGTCAACGACGGGAATGAAGTAAAACTTCCTATTGGCCTTCCATTTTCGACGGGTGACTTAAGTTTATCGGGAGATGATAATGGTGCATTTGGTCAGCCTTCTAAAATCGTTTATACGTTTGATCTTCCTGACGGACAAGGACCTCAATCTTTTCATGAAACGCATTCTGCTTTTGTTCAGGCGCGATCGATGAATGCAGCTTGTGTGCTGATACGAATGAATACGATGTCTGGAGCATTAGATGCAGCAGAAAATCTTAGTAATGAAATTACAGATTATGATCGTCCGGTTATGGTGTATGTCAATGATAGAGCTTTCCCAGCTTCTACCTTGATTTCAATGGCAGCAGACAATAAAAAGAATATTGCTAATGGGAAAAAGAATAAACGTGCTATTAATCCAAAAGAAAAAACGGCAACAAATTCTTACGAGCAGAAATTCAAATTCAGTTCCGAAAGTGATGAAAACTATTGCCGCACGGGAATTCCGAATTTCCCATTAGGAAAACAATATTCAAGTGGCCAAAATGGCGATTTGGATGATGTATTAACACAGGCTGGTCTTAATAATTATATGGTCGTACATTATTCACCTGGATTTTTCGCACAGCTGATTGATTGGTGCATGAAACCATTTATGAGTTTGCTTTTAATTATTTTAATTTCCCTTGGAATTCGACTTCAAATGAATTCATCTTTTCCGGGACCTGCAACATTTTTATTACTGGTGAGCATTCCGCTTTTCGGAGTTCCGTTATTTGTTGGTGGACTTGCGGGTATTGGAGAATTTAGCTTGGCACTTTTTCTGGCAATAGGAATAATAGTTATCGGAAAAAATAAGTCAGCTTCACTCCTACTTCGCTTTATTCCGATTTTACTTTTTATCGGTTCACTTACTTTATGTCAATTCAAAAATATCGGACCAATTACTAATTGGAATTCAATTTTAATAAATCTTCTATTAACTGCATTGACTTTTGTTACGGGATTTTATCTTCCTGTATTTCTTTCCAAACTTTCCCGCACTTCACGCAGTGCAATGGTGATTAGCCATTAAGCTCTACTTTCTTTTATAACCGATGTAAATAAAATTGGCAGAACCGCCTATTTTTAGTTCATGCATTTCGGTTTCGTCAAAATTATTTTTGAACCGTTCAGCAAAATCATTCTTTCCGGAAATATTCTCTTCATGCATTTCATTAAAAACTACACGGCCATTCTTTGTAAGGCAGCGATAAAGTTCTTCTAGGAAACCATGCGACTTACAAGATTCAGGAACGATTGATTCTACAAAAACATCAACAGCAATCAAATCAAATTTAGAATGACATGTAGCAATAAATTTCTCAGCTGTGATGTTTTCAATTTCAAGTTCTGAAAAACGCACGATATCAAATTCTTCCATAGCCAACTTTACCACTACAGGATCTGCTTCAATACCTATCATTTGTGGAAGTTGACCGAATTCTTCTACAATGATACTTGCAATACTTCCTGCACCAAAACCCAAAATCAAAACACTTTTAGGAGGAGATTCAATGATCTTTGCTTTTTGTAAAGCGATACGAAATACATTATGAAGTGCGCCGAAAGAATAATTTACCTCTCCAGCATTGAGCACTTTTTTTCCTTGCTCATAAGTAACCTCTAAAACGGCTGTCAATTTCCCTTCTACCTTCTTAATCGGTAAAGGCCAAATCCAACTAAATACTTTTTTTAAAGCAGCCATAATGTTTCTGAGCCACCTTGCTCACCAAAGAATTGCACCATGGTGTAAAACAAAGCGCCAACACCACCTATAAGATTCACAATTAATAAAATAAGATAAATGCATCCCAGATTAGAACCCGAAGGCGAAGAACGACGAAACAATTGCAAAGCCAACCATCCTAAAACCAAGGAAACCGCTGCTAACAACACATGGAGAATTACTTTTTGATTTCCTGTAAATCCATGATAAAATACAACCATCAGGTTATATAACCATCGAATCAAAATAGAAATAATGAAATAATAAATCGAATTGAATTTTACTTTGTCTTTGAATTGCATGGAGCAAAATTACCAATTACCCTATTACCAATTACCAATGAGCGTTACAAGTTGAGAAATAGTTTACTTTTTTCCAACGCTCAAATTCAAATCAATCGACCGCCTGAATTTTCAAAAAGTTTATCCAATAATTGCTTCAAAGTATTAAGATCATCCTGTGAAAGTCCTTTACTTGCAACTTTTCTAAATGATTCAACTTTACTTTTACACTTTACAAGAATATTAATTCCCAATAGAGTAGGAAAAACTAAAACACTCCGATGATCGTGTTTATCATTGACTTTTTTAACCAGCTTTTCTGAAATTAATATGGAAAGAATTCTGGTAATGGAGGCCGGGTCTTTTGCAGTGCTATTGGCAATTTGTTTGTGATTTTGTGCCGGAACTTCAGCTATTCTCGTAAGCACAATCCATTGATCTACCGAAATTTTTAAGCCTGCTTGATCAAATTCATGCTGCAATAACAGTTTTGTTTGTCGAGTTGATCGCTCCAACAAATAAACCAAGGAATTCGAACGGGGATTTTTCTTATCCATTTACAAAGGTGAAAGTACTTCTAAGTTTGAAGATTTTTTTGAAATAAAAAGTAATCCAATAAAAGTAATCAGACCATTGACAATGAGTAGCTCATTCCCAAACTTATATCCATTAAACCAATCTGCAGAATAAGTTGCAAGAAAATAACAAATGACAGGAGAAACAAGTGCTATATAAGGAACATATTTTTCTGTTGTTTTTCTTTTCGTAAGAATGCCGAATGCAAACAAACCTAACAAAGGGCCATAGGTGTAACTCGCAACCTGAAATAATTTTCGTAATACGGATTCATCATTGATAATTTTAAAAACGACAATAACCATCAAAAGTAGAATAGCAAAACTTATATGCACGATGTAACGTGTTCTTTTCTTTTTCTTATCGTCCCAAGCATTTTCAGGTTTATTAAATCCGAGAAAGTCAATACAAAATGAAGCGGTCAAGGCAGTCAAGGCTCCATCGGCACTTGGATAAGCTGCAGAAATTAACCCAATGATAAAAAATATGGCGCAAACCGGTCCGAGATAATTTAAAGCTATCATTGGAAATAAGTCATCTGAATGTTCCACTTTGATTCCGTGCTCTAATGCAAATTTAAAAAGCAAGACACCTAATGAAAGGAAAAGTAAATTCACAATCAGAATTATTACACTGAAACTCATCATGTTTTTCTGAGCGTCCTTCAATGTTTTACAGGAAATATTTTTCTGCATCATCTCTTGATCTAAACCAGTCATAGCAATCGTAATAAACATTCCGCCAAAAAACGCTTTCGGAAAAAACGTAGAACTATGCCAATCCATATTAAATATTTTGGACATTGGACTATTGGAAACTGAATGAAACACATCAGAAAAACTAAAATGGAAATAATGCGCAATCAGAATTACACTGAAAACAAGTGACGTCAACATAAATGTGGTTTGCAAAGTATCCGTCCACACAATTGTTTTTACACCACCTTCAAACGTGTAAAGCAAAATGAGCACCACAAAAATCAAGGTCGTTAACCAGAAAGGCATCCCCCAATTAGAAAATACAAATTGTTGAAGTACATTAATTACAATAAACATGCGAAAGGAAGCGCCTACAACTCTTGAAAGAATAAAAAAGAAAGCCCCCGTTTTATACGAATGATTTCCAAATCTTTTTTGCAAATAAGAATAGATTGAGGTGAGATTTAATTTATAATAGAGCGGCAACAGCACGTAAGCAACCACCACATAACCGACCATATAACCCATGACCATTTGGAAATAGGCAAACTGTTTTGTTTCAACATCACCCGGGACCGACATAAACGTTACACCAGAAAGTGAAGCCCCAACCATTCCATAGGCGACCAGATACCAACGAGAAGATCGATTTCCGACAAAATAAGTCTCATTGCTGGCTCCACGGGAAGTCAACCAAGTCACACCGAAAAGAACGAGTGTGTAAATAGCGACAAAAAGTAAAATTGTTCCTGCTTGCATTCCGATTTTATCTGGTATAAAGATAAAGAGGAATTATTGTGATGAAAATATCAGGATCGACTCGTTTTCCTTTGTCAAATGTTAATAACACTATTGAATTTTCGCTCACTTTAAATGTCGAAAACCAACCTTGAGTGCTTAATTTTGGCGAAATGTTGAATTATCCCTCTAAACTTGTTGAAGAAGCTGTAGAAGCCTTCGCCCAATTACCTGGGGTAGGAAGGAAAACCGCTTTGCGTTATGTGTTGCATTTGTTACGACAGGATGAGGCTTCCGTCAAAAAGTTCGGTACTGTGTTCACTCGATTAAGAGCAGAATTGAAATACTGTAATGTTTGTTTTAATATTAGTGATCACGAAACCTGCACTATTTGCATGAATTCAAAAAGGGATCGTGGTGTTGTTTGTGTTGTGGAGGATGTGCGAGATGTAATGGCAATTGAGAATACACATCAATTTTCGGGTGTTTATCACGTTTTGGGAGGCATTATTTCTCCAATGGATGGTATCGGTCCGAATGATTTACAGATTGATCCATTAATCAATCGCGTTGCTGCAGGAGATGTTCGAGAAATCATAATGGCTTTAAGTACAACCATGGAAGGTGATACTACTAATTTCTTCATATACAAAAAGCTCAAGGATTTCAATATTCCTGTTTCTACTATCGCAAGAGGAATTTCTATAGGAGATGAGTTGGAATATGCAGATGAAATTACGTTGGGACGTTCCATTGTAAACCGGATTCCATATGAGAAGACCTTTTCTGCAAAGTAAATTTCACCACGGAGACACAGGCACAAGGAAAAAAATATTGCGACAATAAACATTCACTTCTTTCGTTACCTCCGTGACTCTGTGCCGTCATGGTGAATCATACGCCGATTCCATTAAATTTGTGGCGCTAATCAACTGAAACGATTTGACCCTTTCCATCGTCATAGTAAATTACAACGTTGAGCACTTTTTGGAGCAATGTCTTCATAGTGTTCGCCGTGCAATAAAAAATGTTCCGAGTGAAATATTCGTCGTGGATAATAACTCAGTAGATGGAAGTGTGAAGTTGGTACAAGAGAAATTTCCTGAAGTAATTCTGATTGCCAACAAAGAAAACCTAGGATTCTCGAAAGCGAACAACCAAGCAATGCGTATTGCAAAAGGACAATACATTCTTTTGTTGAATCCTGATACCGTGGTAGAAGAAACTACTTTTGATAAAGTTATAGGGTTCATGAATGCACATTTAGATGCAGGAGGACTCGGCGTACAAATGATTGATGGCAAAGGCGATTTTTTACCCGAATCAAAACGCGGTCTCCCCACTCCTGCTGTTGCCTTTTACAAAATGTTCGGATTTTCAAAATTGTTTCCGAAATCAAAAAAGTTTGGGCGTTACCATTTGGGATATTTAGATAAAGATCAAACGCATGAAGTTGAAATTCTTTCGGGAGCCTTCATGCTTATGCGAAAAGAAGCTTTAGATAAAGTTGGTTTGTTGGACGAAGAATATTTCATGTATGGCGAAGACATTGACCTTTCGTATCGATTAATACTTGGAGGTTATAAAAATTATTATTTCCACGATACCAGAATCATTCACTACAAAGGTGAAAGCACAAAAAAAAGCAGTGTCAACTATGTTTTTGTTTTCTACCGTGCGATGGTCATTTTTGCGCGAAAACATTTTTCTCCTAAGAACGCTCAACTCTTTTCATTTCTCATCAATATTGCGATTTATTTACGAGCCGGATTTGCAATTGTTGTTCGATTTATAAAAACAATTGCTCTACCTGCATTCGACGCAGCTATACTTGTTACAGGCCACTTTTTTATTACATCCTATTATGCGGCGAATTTCAAATTTGCTTCTGGTGGCGGAGCTTACAAACCTGAACAGGTAAATATTCTCTTACCCATTTATAATTTACTATGGCTACTTGCCATTTATTTCAGTGGTGGATACGATAAACCGATTCGTGTTTTAAAAATTATCCGTGGAATATTTGTCGGCACTGCCATTATTTTAATTGGCTATGCGCTTTTACCGGAAGACTGGCGTTTTTCCCGCGCACTTATTCTGTTTGGTGCGGCTTGGGCGTTGGCGAGTTTATTACTCACGAGATTATTCTTTTCGCTTGCGCGAGTAAAAAGTATGCGCATGGATACCGGAAGTGCTCAACGAATTGCAATTGTTGGAACGCCTGATGAATGTAAACGTGTCAAAGGATTATTGAATCAGACGGCAGCAAATACTGGATTCATTGGATTTGTTAGCGCAACCGATGATGAAATTAATAGCAGCGGTTTCCTGGGTCGTTTCGGACAGTTACATGATATCGTAACCATTTATAGTATTGATGAAGTAATTTTTTGTGCAAAGGATTTACCAGCTCAGCAAATTATTGATCAAATGGCGCAATTGGGTGATACAAGAAAAGTTTCATATAAAATTGCTCCGCCTGAAAGTATGTCCATTATTGGCAGTAATTCAATTGATACCGCAGGAGATCTTTATGTGATTGATATCAATTCAGTAAGTAAGCCCGTTAATCGTAGAAACAAACGTGTAGTTGATGTATGTGTCTCAATAGCCATACTTCCACTCTTCCCTTTAGTAATGTGGTTTATGAAAAAACCATTTGGTTTTATTGGAAATATTTTTGCCGTTTTCTTTGGTGCAAAATCTTGGGTTGGTTATGCGCCAGCAAAAGATGAAAATATTCAATTACCTAAATTACGTTCAGGTATATTAAATCCGTCGGATGTATTACCTGAATCCCAACGAACAAACGTAATTCGGGAAAGATTAAATCTTCTCTATGCGAAGGATTATCAAGTAGGAAACGATTTGAATGTAATCAGAAGAGCTTTTCGAGAATTAGGGAAATAATTAAAAATTATTATTTATTGTTTTCTTTTAATAGAACACCCCGCTGAAACTGTTGTTTTAGTTTCAATTTCCTTGCCCTTACTCATCGCAGTCATGGCATCTAAGAGATAATGTTTTTTTACTGCAACCTTATCTCTCGGACTATCATCAATTGATCCTCGGTAAACTAATTTACCATTTTTGTCAAAAAGAAAATTTTCGGGAGTACGCGTTGCTCCAAATGCATTTGCTAAATCAGAATTCACGTCTATTAAATACGGTGCTAGAAATTTCTGATCATTACCGTAATTAATCATTTTATCTTTTGAATCGTCCCCATCCCGTTTTGCTTCATTCGAATTGATAATCACCACTCCGATTTTCATTCGTTGGGCATCTTGTTGGATATTGCGGATACGATCTTCGTTGGCAATCACAAATGGACAGGTATTACATGAAAAAATTACCAAGGTTCCCATCTCCCCTTTTTTATCGTTAATCGAAAATTCTTTACCAGAAAGAACATCGAGCATTTTCACATCTGCTTTTGGAATTGCAGCTCCGATTTCTATTGGCTTAATTTCAGAAGCTTGAAAACTTATCGCAATAAGCGCAATTGGAAGGAATATTATTTTTTTCATGGTTCGAATTTATTTCTTTAAAGTTAAAACAAATTCGCAGATCAAACTACTTCAATTCTATGCGCTCTTTATATAAATACTTCTTTTGTATCGATTCAGTAGGTCGAAAAATGTAATATACATCGCCATTCGTAATTCGGATGTGCTTCACGTACTGAACGGTAATTTTAAAAGTTCCTGTTATTTGCCCGGTTTTAATATCAATTCGCTTTAAATAATAAAATCCGCCTTTTTCAAACCGCGCATAAATTTCACCGGTTACTTCGTCCTGATGCATACCTCTATCCCATTCCTTCCAATTTGTCGGATGCTGGTAATTAATTTTAGAAGCATGAATTTGTTTTCCTGATTTGTCATAAAGAAAAAGTGAATCAGAATAATGATCGAAAATGCAAATAGTATCATGCACAACAAACATCGGGGCATACAAGGGCGTATAATAAATTGAATTAGGAAATCCAGTCATTGTAGCTGCGATAATACGCTTGTCAATTCCGGTATAAGCTTCCATCTTTCTTGCATACAATCGATCTTTAGGTTTCAAATAATCGAACTCCCAATTATACTGAGCAAGTAATTCTTTATCCACAATATATCTCAAAGTATTTATTGAAGTATCCTGCGGATTATAGGTGAAATATTCAAATGCAGGATAATCTCGATTATAGTTAGAGAATAAAATCTTTCCTCCGATGGTATCTACACAAGGCAACATCCGATCACAAAATTGATGATATGGCAATGGCATTAGGGATAAATGATTGTCAGGGAAAATATGAATCCTGAAAGCTGAATCCTTACACATCACATTAAAATGACCTTGGTAATCTTTATACAATTCAATTGCTTCAACAGGAACATTTACGGTTGAAATAATTTTCTGATCATTATCCGCCAACATTACCTTCGCCGATTTCAATGATTTCTCAAATGTCAAAAGCAAAAATCTACCTGAATCAACAAAAACATAATCTTCAATAAAAAAGTGCCAATTCCCAATAACCGTATCAGGACCATTATGAATTCCAATCGAAGTTTCAGGTAGAATATAAAGTTCTGCCTGCATTATAATGTCCAAATGCAATGTGTCACCATTTGCTTTTGCTAATAATGCAGAAGTAATTGTTCTGTATTCCGTTTTATGTCCGAGAATCCTGAACTGAATGACCGCTCCCACTTTATAATCAAGGAGAATAGCATAGTGCCCCATTTTATCGGATGAACTATATCTTGCAGGCTTTTTACAGGAAACAATTACACCATTTATTGAGGAACTGTCTTTAGTTGAAATAATTTTCCCAAGTACGAGCAATCGGTGTTCCTGAGCGGAAAGCACTGATGAAAATAATATCATGATAAATGCAAACAGGAGGGCTCTGCTCTTAAGCATAAATCTTCTTTAGTTATGGACGCAAAGAAAGCATTAATTCCACAAATAGGGATTGGTGATTGGCTCATAAGCGTATTTGGAGCTATTAGCAATTGAAAAATAGTCTAAACTAATCACTATTAACTAATCACAAATAACTATTTTGCAGTGATGAAACCAGCAGCCAAACTCGGTTATTTTGATTTAAGCATGATCGTGGTGAGCCTTGTAATAGGAATGGGCATTTTCCGCACTCCTGTAAACGTTGCCCATGGCGCAATTTCACCAAGTATATTTTTTGGTGCGTGGATTTTTGGTGGTATTATGGCTTTATGCGGTGCGTTGACCTTTGCAGAAATTGGTTCGAGACTTCCTGTGAGTGGTGGCTATTTCAGAATCTTTGCAAAATGTTATCATCCTGCATTTGCGTTTATGTTGAACGGAACTATTCTTATTTCTAACGCGGCCTCTGTTGCTGGTGTGGCAATTATAGGATCAGAATATATTTCTGGTGTAATTTTTCAAAATAATCCATCAGCTAATACAGAATCCGTTCATCTTGCCATTTCAGCAGGCGAAATCATTCTGTTTCTAGGATTAAATCTACTCGGGTTAAAAACTAGTGCTACAACACAAAGTATATTAACAGTATTTAAACTTACGGTTGTACTCATCCTTATTTCTGCCATTTTTATTCCAACAGAATCAGTAACTGTAAATTCAGTTGTCGATAAAACCTCTCACAATTGGTCAGATTATTTAAAGTCATTTGGAATTTGTTTGATTCCAATTTCCTTTACTTACGGTGGTTATCAGCAAAGCATCAATTTCGGTGGGGAAATTAATAATGCAAAAAAGACACTGCCTAAATCAATTATCACCGGCATTCTCATTGTACTTGTGTTATACATTTCCATAAACTATGCCTATTACAAAGTAATCGGTTTTGAAAACCTTAAAAATGCAGATTCAATCGCTTCTATTATGGCCACTCGTGTGCTTGGAAATTTAGGATCCAAAATTCTTACATTAATGTTATTCTTCTCTGTATTAGCTTATGTAAATGTCGGGTTAATGGCGAATCCAAGAGTAATTTGTGCCATGAGTGAAGATGGAACTTTACCTTCTTTTTTCTCGCGACATAGTAAACGATTTAATGTACCAGTGACTGCATTAATTATGTTTGCTGTTTTCTCGCTGATCATTTTGTTTTTTGCAAAAACTTTTGATACGCTTGTTAATTATGTCATTTTCATTGATTCAATTGGATTTATTGCGGCTGCTGCCACCATTTTTATTTTAAGGAAAAAACAAAAGGACGAAGACACTTCTGAAAGTTATAATATCAAATTGTTTCCATTCGTTCCTTTACTTTTCATTTTTGGTTATGCCTTCGTAACGTATAGCGTAGTAGCCGACAAACCGGAATCTGCATTATATGGTCTTTTACTTTTCGCGGCTTTTTTCCCTTTGTATTTATTGTTCCGTTGGATGAAAAAACAATTCAGTATTTAGGTGAAAACCGATTGCTATAAGCTCCTTGATATTCCATCGAATGCGGATAAAAAAACTATTCGCAAGGCTTATCGCATAAAAACTAAAGAAATACATCCAGATTTAAATAAATCTCCTGACGCAGAAAATCAATTCACAGAACTTAGTGATGCATTAGCGTTATTACTTGATGAGGCTGGGCGAATTAAACATGATCATCAATTCGGATACTCAGGCCCAATAAAAAATAAATATTCAAACCGTAAGCAACAATTCACATCTTCTCAAAATGAAAAAGCGAAACTTACCGTGAATGAATGGTCAGAAGATTATTCTGTTGCAATGGGGATGCGAGAGATGCAACGAAAAAAACATCTTGCAAAACATCGAAGAAATCAAATCCTGATCATAATCGGAACCGTTATTTTGGCATTAATTAGTATCCTGCTGGTTATTAACCTCTCCTGATGCTTGACTTAATCGCTGATTTTGACATATTTATCCCTTTAAGGGCTTACAATTGAAAAGCCGATAATTCTCTCTTTTTTCCTAAATTTGCACAATCTTAAAAACGATCATTCCTATACAAAATATATGAACTACGATTTAATTGTTCTTGGAAGTGGCCCTGGTGGATATGTAACTGCAATTCGTGCCTCCCAACTCGGTCTCAAAACTGCTATTGTTGAGAAAGCGGAATTAGGTGGAGTTTGTTTGAATTGGGGATGTATTCCAACAAAGGCCCTTCTGAAAAGTGCACAAGTTTTTGAATACTTAAAGCATGCTTCTGATTATGGCATCAACGTAAAAGAAGGAGTTGCAGATTTTGAGGCTGTAGTGAAAAGAAGTCGTGGAGTTGCTGATGCAATGAGTAAAGGTGTTCAATTTCTGATGAAGAAAAATAAAATTGATGTTATTGCAGGCTACGGAAAAGTAAAGGCAGGAAGAAAAGTTGAAGTTACCGCCGCAGATAATACAGTAACAATTCTTGAAGCAAAAAATATTGTCATTGCAACAGGAGCACGTTCACGTGAATTACCCAATCTTAAGCAAGATGGTAAGAAAGTAATCGGTTATCGTGAAGCGATGACATTGCCTACTATGCCAAAATCAATTGTAGTAGTTGGTTCTGGAGCAATTGGAGTTGAATTTGCTTACTTCTATGCAACCATGGGTACAAAAGTTACAGTGGTTGAATTTTTACCAAGCATTGTTCCATTGGAAGATGAAGAAGTTTCAAAGCAATTGGAACGCTCCTTCAAAAAAATTGGAATTGATGTGATGACAAATTCTACAGTTGAAAGTGTTGACACATCTGGAACAGGCTGTAAAGTAAAAATCAAAGTCAAAGACGGAGAAAAAATTATTGATTGTGATATTGTACTTTCTGCAGTAGGAATTGCGGCCAACATTGAAAATATCGGATTAGAAGAAGTTGGTATTGCAACCGACAAAGGTAAAATCCTCGTAAATACCTGGTATGAAACAACCATGCCTGGCTATTATGCAATCGGTGATGTAATTCCAACACAAGCACTTGCCCACGTAGCATCTGCAGAAGGAATTACCTGTGTAGAAAAAATTGCAGGTTTGGATCCGGAAGCCATTGATTATAAAAATATACCTGGTTGTACTTATTGTCAACCTGAAATATCTTCTGTTGGATTTACGGAAAAACAAGCAAAAGATGCTGGTCACGACATTAAGATTGGGAAATTTCCATTCTCAGCATCTGGAAAGGCAAAAGCAGGCGGAACAGCGGATGGTTTTGTAAAATTAATTTTCGACGCTAAATACGGCGAACTATTAGGTGCTCATATGATCGGCGCAAACGTTACAGAAATGATTGCAGAAATTGTAGGCATGCGTAAACTTGAAATAACAGGACACGAATTGATCAAAACGATTCATCCACATCCAACAATGAGTGAAGCCATTATGGAAGCTGCGGCGGCGGCTTACGGTGAGGTGATTCATTTGTAAATAATATTGACAGGAGAATTATTCCCTTGAAAAAGAAAATACGTTACCTCCTTATTATTCTTTTTCTCCAACAACTAGGAATTTCCAGACTGGCAATTGCACAAAGTCCAATTGATTCAATAAGAACTATTTTAAAAAGCTCTCCTTCTCCTGTTTTGCAAATGAATTTATATGCAACCTTAGGAGGGTTAATTTATCTTCAATACCCCGATTCTGCAATTTATTTTACTAATAAAGGAATTGAAATCTCCGAATTGATTCCTATTCAAAACAGAGACTCTGTTTATATAGCCTTAAAAGGCGCACTTTTAAATAATTCAGCCTTTCTGCATCAGCGAACTGGTGACATTTATAATTCAATTCTTCTATATCAACAATGTATTCAGATCCAAGAAGAAGTTGGCGATACTACAAACGCTTCGACTGCATATTTAAATCTTGGTAGTCTATATTTATCAGTAGATGAATTAGACTTAGCAATGAAGTACACCCAAATTGCTGTCAAAATAATAGCCCCAAATGAATTTGTAGGGATAGCGAAATGCCGTATGACACTTGGTGGTATTTTTGATAAACAGGGAGATTACGATAAAGCACTAAATCAGTTTTATTCAGCCTATGCCTCCTTCCTAAAAGAAAACCATCATTCCGGAATGGGCGGAGCACTTGATAAAATCGGCGACATTTTCTTTGTACAAAAAGATTATGAACAGGCGTTAGAAAATTATAACAAAAGCATTGAACAATATTCGATCGAATTGGATAACCGCGGGCTTGCGAGTGCAAATTTTCATATTGCTAAATTGTATCAGTTAAAAAAAGACAAGATAAATGCAGAAAAATATGCGCTACTTTCATATGCATGTGCAATGGAAACCGGCTTTCCTGAAAACCTACGTGATGCTTCTTCAATTCTATATACCATTTATAAAGAAAATGGTGATTTCAAGAACGCGTTGGCAATGCATGAGTTAAACAAAAAGATGCAGGATAGTTTATCTAAGCAGGATGCCATCAAGCTTGTGGTTCAAGGTCATTTAAAAATAGATTTTGAAAATAAAGCTGCTGAAGCCAAAGTGAAACAAGAAAAATTAGATTTAATAAATGAAAAAAAAGTCCAGCGATCGCAATTTATTTCCTATGCCAGTATATTCGGAATCGTAATTGTAGCATTTTTTCTTTTATTAATAGTCAGGAGTTCAAACAAAACAAAAAAAGCGAACGCCGAAATTTCAAAGCAAAAATTAATTGTTGAAGAAAAAAGTAAAGAGGTTCAGGACTCAATTCACTACGCAAAAAAAATACAACAGGCACTCTTGCCTTCTGAACTGGGAATTAAAGAAGATTTCAAAGATTCTTTTTTGCTATTTAAACCAAGAGATATTGTAAGTGGCGACTTTTATTGGTTATCTAACACACAAGAAAAAACATATATAGCAGTTTGCGATAGCACTGGCCATGGAGTTCCCGGCGCATTTATCAGTCTAATGAATATTTCTTTTCTAACAGAAGCAATTTCTGAGAAAAACATTTCACTTCCAAATGAAATTTTCAATTTTACCCGCGAACGACTAACAGATCGTTTTGCAGTTGATGGAAATCAAGATGGAATGGATGGGATTTTATTGTGCATTGATAAAAATGATTCTCATGCTCTTCAATACAGTGCATCTAATAATTCCCCTATCATTATTCGCAATCAGGAAATTATACAATTGCCCTATGATAAAATGCCAATTGGGATTTCTTCCCATTTAAAAACGTCTTTTTCCTTAAATACATTTTCATTGGAAAAAGGCGATCTGGTAATTGCATATACTGATGGCTTTGCAGATCAGTTCGGAGGTCCGAAGGGAAAGAAATTTCGGTATAAACAACTGAATGAATTCATTCTTGCAAATGCAAATTTGCCCATGGTCGAATTAGGGACAAAACTTGAAAATCAATTCGCTACCTGGAAAGGAAGTCTTGAGCAAGTGGATGATGTATTGATTGTCGGCTTTCGTGTAAGTTAATATTGAAAGTGTATCATTGTTGTCCGACTAACTTTTTGTAAAAACGGGGTGAAATAAATTCAACCCCGTTTTTTTTGTCAACTTTGAAGTGACTAAACCTTAAATTGACATGAGCAAAGCTAAAAATTTTGTCGGACAGCCGATATTAAGTCAGCTATTAAATTGCGTTCCCAGGCATCTTATCTCCGCAGTTGCCAATCAATT
>JBBRYH010000020.1:0-62002 GCA_038237845.1 Bacteroidia bacterium | reverse complement strand
TTTGATAAGGAAAATGTCTCTAAACATTATTAGAACTAAAAAAAATGACAAAAAATTAAGCCTACGCAGAGCAAGACTTAAAGCCGGATGGGACGACAGCTACCTTGATTCCCTTATCAAAAGTTGATGCGGTAGCCCTGACCTTTCCTCATTTACTTGGCATTACCGGATTAATACTGATGCAAATACTGAGGACATTCAACATGCATTTCTGCTAATGGGTTTTGCTGATATTTGCTATCAAAATACTATTCCAAACTTCTATAATCAAAGTACGGGATTGTTCTCTTTAAGTGATATGCAAATGTTCGCTAACACTTTTGTCAAGCACATGTACATCAACCCTCTTCAATTTTCGCAAACAACTTGTGGTCAAAGTTGTAATGGCAATGCGGCAAATATATCTAATGACCCAGCTGAGAACTCTTATTTTTATCTTTTACTTGCTAAATATGACCCGGATATTTATCAAATTGTAAGTGATGTTTTTTGTGATCGTGCTTTGTATAGTAATTCTGTCAACCCTTCATTTGCGTTTCTTGCAGAACAAGAACACCTCTTCAACCCTCTCGCAGTAAATCGTAGCACACCAACGGACGCCACTTGGGCAGGAATTGCCGGAGGAGATTTTGATGGAGATGGCACACAGGAATTCGCCACAGTAAGAAACAAAGACGGAGCAGTAGAAATTTATTATCTCGATGCAACAAATCATATCCAGCCACGAACAAACATCATTAACCATACCACACCTTGGAGTGGTGTGACAGCTGCTGATTTGGATGCCACACACGCGGGCGATGAAATTGCTGCGATTAATACTGGCGATGGAAATATTTATTTGTACAAACAAAATGGCAATTCCCTTGTTAAGTTCGCAAGTGTGAATACTGGTATTACAGGAACCTGGACAGGGATTTCGTCGGGTAAATTAACGGGAACGAATACAAATCAAATTATTTTGTCAAATAGCAATGGTAATGTTTATTTGTATCAGTACAACAGCAACACACAAGTACTTGCACCGATTATTATCACCAACAATTATTTAAATTCAAATCTTGCAGGGATAACGGTCGGTAATTTTGATCTCAGCCACACAGGCGATGAAATTGGAACGATCAACAATTCATCGAACGGAAATATTGAAATGACAATTTACAATTTCAATAATTCAACATTTAGTCAACTTTCAATATTTAATCTTGCTCAAGGCAATTACAGCGATTGGAATGGAATTACTTCAGGCGATTTTGACGGAGATGGGATTGATGAAATAATAGCTCACCGAAACTATGACGGAGATTTTTTTATTTTCAAATTAGATGCAAACGCACAAGTTGTAAATAATTACAAAGAATATTTTCCTGTCAATCAATTAAATGGCATAATTGGATCTGTACGTTTTGCAACTGACCCAAGCAAAGACGCTTTGATTTCTTTACGGAATTACGATGGAAATATGTTTGTTTTTAATTTGGCAGGTTTATGTCCAGGCTTAAATTTGAGCAATCAAAATATCAATGATGCTTACACTATTGACAATCCTTATTCCAATGTGAACAACAATTACAATGTAGATTATCATGTTCACAATACAATGACTGCTGGAAATAATTTTTCTATTGCTGCACCAAGCATCGTTACATTCACTGCCGGAAATGAAATTATTCTAAAAGATGGATTTGTTGCCAACTCGGGGTCCGATTTTCACGCCTACATTGACCAAGGCCTTTCCTGTAATCAGCAATCCTTTCGCCATTCAAATCCGAACAATTCTCCGAATTCAAATGCTGCCGAACAAAAGCCAACAACCATAATTCATAATGTTGGATTGACTATTTTCCCGAACCCAAACAATGGAAATTTCAATTACATTTTAAATCAGGCAGGCGAAGAGTCTGAAATTTACAATGCAGAGTTGATAGACCTTCTTGGTAATTGTGTATTTAAAAATGAAAGCGCTAAACTTCAAAATGAGATCTCAACAGAAAATTTGGCGAAAGGGATTTATTTCCTTAAAGTTTCGGCTAAGGATGGAAGAATATGGATTGAAAGAGTTATTGTGAATTGAAAATGTTCAATTAATTTAAAACATTTCAAATTTTCAAATTAGTATTTTGACTTATATAGTTAATCAAAAAATTGTCGCGCACATTTTGTAAACGATAAACATTTTATTTTTAGTCAGAAAGATTAAAACTTTCACGCCAATATTCAAGATACATTTTTGCTAAAGCAGGGTTAACGCCAGTTAGGACTATTTTGTGTGGCTATATATATTTTGGAGACCCCTTGAGCTTAAGCATCAGATATTGTTTCTAACTAGCTTTTCCCTCATTTCCCCTTATGGAATTTTACTCTAAATTGCATCATTAGGCAAACAGCTACTCTTATATATGACTACCAATAGAAATATTATGTCCACCAATCGACTTCCAAGGCTTATAATTGCCTCTGCTTTAGCGCTTTGCTCCGTCCTTTACTGGTCTTTCTCCCACCGAACCGCTAGTGCGGAACCGATGATTTTAATTGGGAAAGGGAGTACTTATGAGAAGGAATGGAAGCGCGTCGATTCACTTTCTTCCAAAGGACTATACAAATCAGCACTCGATTTGAGCAATCAGATTGTGGATCGCGCAAAAAAAGAAAACAATAATGCGCAGATTGTAAAAGGTCTTATGCATCGTTTTAAGTTTTCACAACAGTTTCAAGAAAACAGCGCCGACTTCGCGATTTACAATTTACAGGACGAATTAAAAACTGCAAAATTTCCACTCGCTCCTGTTTTGCATTCAATGCTCGCCGATTTATATTGGGAATATTATCAACGCAATCGTTACCAATTTTATCAACGCAGTCAGACCACAGATTTCAAAAATGATTCCATCAATACTTGGGATGTCAATCATCTCATCGCACAAACGATAAAAGAATATCAGTTTTCGTTGCTGGATGCTGATAGTTTGAAACGTACTTCACCGGATATTTATCAGCCCGTAATTAATGAAGGAACAGCCCCAAACGAATTGCGCCCTACACTTTATGATTTTCTTGCCTGGAGAGCTTACAATTTTTTCAAAGGAGAAGAGGCAGCGATCACTCGTCCAGTAGATAAATTTATTTTGGATCAGCCTTCACAATTTGCTTCAGGTGCGAAATTTTCCATGTTGAATATTTCTAGTGCGGATACGATGTCAACAAAATATTATGCGACAAAAATCTTACAAGACTTAATTGCATTTCATTTGAAAGATGCAAAAGCAGATGCTTTGGTGGATGTTGACCTTGAGCGAATTTTATTTATGCGCGCAAATTCTGTATTGCCTGAGAAAGAAAGTTTATATGAATCGGCATTGCGCCAGTTGGCGGCTAATTATCCTGAAAATCCATATACAGGAGAAGTAATTTATTATGTGGCCACTTTTCATAATGATTTAGGGAGCACTTATGTTGCCGGGAAAGATGAGCGTTATCGCAATGAGAAAAAAATTGCGCTAGAAATGTGCAAAGGTGTTATGGAAAAATTTCCAAAAACCCTGGGAGCACTTGAATGTGAAACCCTAAAAAATGCAATTGAAGTAAAAAGCCTTAGTTTCAAAATGGAAGAAGCGGTTGTTCCCGATCAGGCTTCCCGTGGATTATTGACTTGGAAAAATGTTACGAAAGTTTATTTCCGAATTGCAAAAGATGATCAGGGTTTAAAACAACGTGATGATGAGCGTGATCAGGAACAAATTGTAAAAGATTATTTAAAGCTTACGCCAATTCAGGTTTGGGAACAGGATTTAATAAATGATGGAGACTACCAAAATTATAACGCGGAAATAAAAATACCAGCACTTCCTGCTGGAAATTATGTTGTGATCAGCTCTGTGGATAAAGATTTTAAGATGACGCAAAATGGAATTGCTTATGGAACCGTTTGGAGTTCTTCCATCTCTTATCTTAATCGTTCACTGACAAATGGTAGTTATGATTATTATTTGTTTGATAGATTAACCGGCGCTCCTCTTGTAGGAGTTTCATCTCAAGTTTGGATTGACCGTTATGATTATACCGATCGCGGATATCATTATCGCAAAGGCGAACATTTTGTTTCAGATAAAGACGGACATATTAATATTCCTCCCGGAGGCGATTATAGAAATGTTTTATTGCAATTGGACTATAATGGAAGTCGTTTATACACGCCCGAAATTTATCAGTACAAACCTTACACTTACATCGAGAAAAAAAATCCGAAAACATTTTTCTTCACTGATCGATCTATTTATCGCCCTGGCCAAACGGTTTTCTTCAAAGGAATTGTCATTAACACTGATGGAAAATCAAATGAAATTATGCCTGATCATAATACCTCGGTAACTTTTTATGATGCAAATTATCAGGTGATTAAAACGTTGAATCTGGTAACAAATTCTTTCGGATCATTCAATGGCTCTTTTGTAATTCCGAATACAGGATTAACGGGGCAAATGCGAATTGGAAATGAAAGTGGAAATCTTTATTTCAGCGTGGAAGAATATAAACGTCCGAAATTTGAAGTGACTTCCGATCCTGTTAAAGGGGCCTATCGTATCAATGATAAAATTGAAGTAAAAGGAACTGCAAAAACATTTGCAGGATCTGTAGTAGATGGAGCAGGCGTTAAATATCGAGTAGTTCGTTCTGCAAGATTTCCTTGGTGGTGGTATTGCTGGAGAGGATATTATCCTTCGAGCAACACAACAGAAATTACAAGCGGAACTGTCATGACAAATGACACTGGTGGATATGTTATTCCGTTTGTTGCAGCTCCAGATCGTGCAGTGCCTGCAGAAAGCAAACCTATTTTTACCTACACACTTTATATTGACGTTACAGATATCACAGGTGAAACACATAGCACTACTGCATACGTTAGTGTAGGGTATACTGCTTTGGAAATGTCTTTTAATGTTCCGGAATATGTTGAGAAATCGGATACAGCTTCAATCGCTTTAAGTCTTACAAATCTTTCAGGAGAGCCTGAGCCTTCTGTTGTATCGTACACAATTAAAAAACTAAATAGTCCTGCACAATGGCAGCGCAATCGTGAATGGACGGAGCCGGATCATTTCCTTTATAAAAAGGAAGAATGGAAATCATGGTTCCCTGATGATCCGTATGCAAATGAAAATGATCAGACCACCTGGACAAAAGGAGAAGCTGTTTTTACAGGTACAATTAATACGGACAAAGAGAAAAAATTAAAACTGAAAAAATCAGGCTGGGCACCGGGAAGTTATATTCTTGAGGCTACGACAAAAGATAAATTCGGTACGGAAGTAAAAGACGTTCGTTACTTCACACTTTATGATATTAAAAATAAAGAATCCGCATCAGAAGATGTTTGGTCTTTTCAGGCTATCAACACCACTTGTCAGCCAGGAGATAAAACAGTTTTTCTGATTGGCACTTCAGTAAAAAATCTTACTGTACTTTATGAAATTGAACGCGAAAATAAAATTGTTGAACACAAATGGTTAACGCTAAATAGTGAACAGAAATATCTTGAGATTCCTGTAACAGAAAATGATCGTGGAAATTTTTCAGTTCATTTTGCAGGTGTTTATCATGGACGATCTTTTATGTCCGATCAACAGGTTTCTGTTTCTTGGGAAAATCAATCCCTCGATATTTCCTATGAAACATTCCGCGATAAATTATTGCCAGGATCAAAAGAAGAATGGAAATTAAAAATCAAAGGACCTAAAGGAGAAAAAGTTGCGGCAGAAATGGTTGCGGCAATGTATGATGCTTCACTCGATGAATTCCGTGGACACAGTTGGGATTTTTATCTGTACAAATCTTACTACGGACAACTAAATTGGCAGGACGGAGTAGAAGGCGCAACAGGTTCACTTGGCTATGAAGATAATTGGAATCCATACGGACCTTATTATTCTAGAAGAACATATGATGCATTAAATTGGTTCAGTTATTATTATGGCTCTTATTATTATTGGGGCTATGAAGATAGCTATGATGGTGATGTTGGTTATGAACGAGCTGCTCGTGAGGAAGCTCCTTCGCCAGATATGGCAATTGATGATGCGCAAACTAAAAACGCACCTAAGTCATCTGGTAATATGCAATATAAATCTGTTGCTCAAAGTGAAACAACTATTTCAAATGCCACTGGAGCAACTGCAGCGCCTGGTGTAATAGGAGGTGCCGATAAAGACGATTCGAAAAAAGGCGAAGGTCAACAGGATTTTCGTGGCAACGGTGGTGGAAAAAATCTGAATGAAGTAAAAGCGAGAAGTAATTTGAATGAAACAGTTTTCTTCTTCCCTGAATTAGTAACAGATTCTTCTGGAAATATCATTATCAAATTCACAATGAATGAAGCGTTGACCAGATGGAAGTTCATGGCCTTCGCACACACAAAAGATTTGAAATATAATCAAGTGAGTCGTGAAGTAGTCACACAAAAAGATCTGATGATCATGCCGAACCCTCCGCGCTTCTTACGACAAGGTGACCATATTACTTTCACTGCGAAAGTTTCAAATCTTACGGATAAAGAAATGAGCGGAACTGCGCAAATCATGCTCTTCGATGCGCTTACTGACAAACCGGTTGATGCAAAAATGTTGATTTCTCCTGCGCAACTTCCATTCACAGCGAAAAAAGGACAGAGCGCCCCACTTTCATGGGACCTTGTAGTTCCTGATGGAATTGATGCCGTAAAATATAAAGTAGTAGCAGCATCAGGAAATTTCACAGACGGAGAAGAAAATGCATTGCCCGTCTTAAGTAACAGAATGTTGGTAACAGAAACAATGCCTCTTCCAATTCGTGGCGGACAAACAAAAGAATTCCGTTTCGAAAAATTAATAAGTCAGGGAAATGGTTCAACAACTATTCGAAATCAAAAACTGACATTAGAATTTACTGCGAACCCAGCTTGGTATGCTGTGCAGGCTTTGCCTTACATGATGGAATATCCTTACGAATGTGCAGAACAAACATTCTCACGTTATTATTCCAATAGCATTGCTACAAATATTGCAAACTCTTCTCCGAAAATCAGAGCAGTATTTGATACTTGGAAAAATCAAAGTCCGGATGCATTCCTTTCTGCACTAGAAAAAAATCAGGAATTGAAAAATGTTGTTTTGACTGAAACTCCTTGGGTACTTCAAGGGAAAGATGAAACAGATCGCAAACGTCGTGTTGGTTTATTGTTCGACATCAATCGTATGGCCGATGAACAGGATCGAATGTTGCGCAAACTAGAACAGATGCAAGTTTCTAATGGAGGATGGTGTTGGTTTGACGGAATGCCGGATGATCGTTACATCACCCAATACATTATCACAGGAATGGGTCATCTTGATCATCTGGGAGTAAAATCGGTTCGAGAAGATCGTCGTTCATGGAATATGACAGAAAAAGGAGTTCATTATCTCGATCATAGAATACGTGAAGATTATGAATGGATTTTGAAATGGGATAAACCACATATGAATGATGATCATCTTAGTCAGATTGCTATTCAGTATTTATATGCACGAAGTTTCTTCAAGGATGTAAGCATGTCCACAAAAGATAAAGAAGCATTTGATTATTTCTTCGGACAGGAGAAAAAATACTGGACAGGTCAGTCGCGTTACATGCAGGGAATGATTGCCCTCGCACAATTCCGCTACGACGACAAAAAAGTAGATAAGACGGCGGATGATATTATGAAATCGTTGAAAGAAACTTCTTTGAACAGTGAAGAGCTTGGAATGTATTGGAAAGAAAATTCCGGCGGTTATTACTGGTATCAAGCACCGATTGAAACACAGGCTTTGTTGATTGAAGCATTTAAAGAAGTGAAGAACGATACAAAGTCGGTGGATGATATGCGCGTTTGGTTATTGAAAAATAAACAAACCAACGATTGGAAAACAACGACAGCCACTGCACAAGCTTGTTATGCTTTATTAATTGACGGAACAAGTTGGTTGGCGACAGAATCAGATGTTTCTATTGTGGTCGGAACACAAGTTGTTGATCCGAAAAAACTCGATATTAAAGAAGAAGCAGGAACAGGATATTTCAAAACCTCTTGGGCAGGTGATGCGATAAAACCTGAAATGGGAAAAGTAACCGTAACAAAAGCGGGCCCTGGAGTTTCGTGGGGCGCAATGTATTGGCAGTATTTCGAGGACATCGATAAAATTACGCCGGCACAAACTCCGCTGAATGTTCAGAAACAATTGTTCCTAGTAAAAAACACAACTTCCGGTCCAGTGATAACACCGATAACAGCAGAAACTGTTTTACATCCAGGAGATAAAATCCGTTGCAGAGTTGAGTTGCGTACCGATCGTGATATGGAATATATTCACATGAAAGATATGCGTGCTTCAGGATTTGAACCGGTGAATGTTTTGTCGCAATACAAATATCAGGACGGACTTGGTTATTACGAAAGCACAAAAGATGCCTCGACAGATTTCTTCTTCAGTTTCTTACCAAAAGGAGTTCACGTTTTTGAATATCCATTGACTGTTATTCACGCCGGAGATTTCTCTTGCGGAATTACTCAAGTACAATGTATGTATGCGCCCGAGTTCTCTTGTCATTCTGCTGGAACAAGAGTTAAGGTGGCAGCAATCGGGAAATAAGAAAGAATTGTGCTAATGAAAAAAGCCTCCTAACAGAATTGTTGGGAGGCTTTTTACTAAGGTTCGTTACTCGGACTAACCAAAACTTAATAATAAGTAATCTCTCTTACCAAAACAAAAACGGCTTTCCCTGCTTTGGTCTGCGTTTTTGTAATCCAATTTCCCTTTTCATCGTATGTATACGTATAGGTGTAGTTGTATAATTCAAATCCCGTTCTGTCAAAATTGGACCAGGCACTTTCGTCTCCTTGATCATTAAAAGTGAAAATATTTTTTTCTACTAATTTTCCATTGTTGTCAAAATTCTGTTGACCGGTTAATTTTCCGCGATATTCATACACATATTTTTGCTTCGTCATAATTACACCTACTGCAGAGTACGCTTCCTCCGAGGTTTTCTGGTGACGACCATCGTAGGTGTAAAGAATTTTTCCAAGAGCTTTTCCTTTTGCATCAAAATTGTCGTCTTCAGTTTTATTTCCGTTTGTATCATAAATATAATTGGTGATTTGAATGACGGCATTCTTTTCATCATATAATGTAGCTTTCACAGGATTTCCCATCGGGTCTGGTTCGTAAACGGTTTTCTCTATTGCCGGTTCCGTTGTGTCAGTAAATTTTTTGAGTTCCATTACAAATCCTTTATTGGAAAATTTTCTGGTCAAACGATAATCTAAAGCATCATCTGCATCAAACCAGGTTTCTTCAATTCTGTTTCCGGCATCGTCATATTTAAAGATGTAGCGATAATCGAGAAAAGAACCAGTTTTATAAAAGTTAGCGGTAGTAATATTCCCTTTTGCATTATAATTGATCACATAATTACGATCTGTCGTTTCCCATTGTTGTCCAACAGAATCTTTCCCAGCTGCCGTTTGCCATACCTGATAATATTTCTGAGTAATGGATTGAACATTGCCTTTCACATTATCTGCCACTAGGTCGGAAGCGGCTTTTATGGATTGTGCGAAAATGTAGGAGGTGATAAAAAGAGAAAGGAAGAGGAGGGATGCTGATTTTTTCATGGAGACTTCTTTTTTGATATGTGTGTATTCAAATGTATTAATTCTAAATCGAAAAACCTTTTAATCTAATTTGCGAAATCCATTCCATCAACGCATTATTTTTATTTCATTTTACGACCAACAAATAAAAAGAATCCGTTATGGAACTTTAGGCTCATAAATGACCACTTCAATATTGTCTACATAAACTTTCGCTCCACCTTGATTCCAAATAAACGCCAATAACTTATCATGCTCATGAAGAATATGCGGTGTAATATAATCGAGATGAACCCTGCACCAAGTATTCGGTTTCGCCATACTTGAATCTATCATCATGGAAACAAAACTGTAGCTTTGACCGCGTCGGCCCTCCATCGTAAAAGAGAGATTGGTCGGATTTGTTGTAAAATCCGCTGGTAGAAAAACATCGGCATACAATCTTGCGCGGATATAAGGCGAAGATGTAATTGAATCGAAAGACTTTTTGAATCCGACACTATAGACATGAGATTCAACTAGTAGTTCTGATTTTTTACTCTTGTACCCTATGGTGTCGCAAATCAAAATATCATTGATACTTGCTGAGTTTTCAAAATCATTGAAAAAAATTGTTTTTTTCATATATCCAGTACCGGCAGAATCAAGTGGAGGAAGATTTCCTCGATCGTCTTCCAGTAGCAATTTCCATTCCTCTTTTGCTTCCATCCTGCCGAAAACTTTCCAATAATAGGGTTCGCTCATTAATTCATTATGAATAATACCCACTTTTAATTGCCAGGTTTGAAATTGATTGAGTACAAGAAAAAATCCAGCGAGACTCAAAGCAATGTACTTAGTTGCATTTTTTGCAAAAGCAGACTGAAGAAAAAATCCGAGTGGGATTGCCATCAATCCATACGATTGGACAAATGCGCGTTGTCCAAAAGTTCCGGCATACCACCAACATTCCCAGCTCGAGATAAACCACAAATTCGCCAGAAAAAATAAAAAGAAAGGAACAAAAAGATTTCGAGCCCTCTTATATAAGACAACAAATCCACAAAGTGCAAGAATCATCATCGGCGTATATAATAGCCAGCCCTTTTTGAAACTGAATAAAACTTTTAGTGTAAACGGACTTGCAAAATCAAATCCCTCAGTATGATTGAACGAAAACCAATTTCCGCTAGTGTATTTCCAATAAAATAATTGCAAAGAACCCACGGCAAGCATTCCCAAAACCAAAAGAAGAACGGAAATTTTGTTTTGAAGGAACAAAACGATTTTCTCCTTGAAGCTTTTCCATCCACTCACATTCCAAAAAAGTGGAATAAGGACCCAAACTATTTCCGAAGGCCGGGTAATGGTGATTAATCCGAGCAGCATCCCGATATAAAGTGCAGTTTTCTTTTCTAGACGTTCATGCCATTTGATGGTGAGTAAAATCAAAAATGTATCTGCGGTAAATAAAAAAATATGCGGGAAAACACATTCATAAGTAGCGTAATAATAAAGATTAGTGCCTACGCCAATCAACAACATTAATAGTGCAGAAAGTCGATCGCTGAAATAGCGGAGTAGTAATTTCCGCAAAAAATGGAATCCAAGTATTCCGAAAAATAAAGCGGAGCAAATCAGTGACCACTGGTAAGGCGGCGAAAGTCCATCAGCAGGATAATCTGAAAGTTTTGCAAAAAGATGCCCGACAAGGAAAAATGGCAAATTGAAAATCGAAAATCCAAGCGGATAAACATTCACCAAACGATTTTTTTGTCCGGGCATTACCTGATAAAAGGGACGATCTTTTTGGTATTTAGTATTAAGCGAATCTATCCAGACTTTATTTTCAATTCCAATATCATGGTGAATAATTAAAGCGGGCAGATGTAAATAGTAACCGTAATTATCCCAGCTCAAAGCATACGAATCGCGGATAAAAGGTTCCACAGTACCTACTTGTCGGAATTTTACAAAAATAAAAGTGATGGAAATTAATAGAACAGCAAAAATCGATAATCGAAATTTCAGAATTGCTTTTAATAATGACATCGATCAAAAGTAGGGGAAAGGAAGACCGGAATCAAGCTGCGGAGAAGCTGATAAAATTTTTGACTAATCCTTTATACATCAAAACAAGACTCACAACCAATATTAGATGTCCGATATCATTATAAGTAAACCAAGGAGAAGGCATTAATTTAAAAACGACTACAACCCCACCTAGTGATGCACAGAAAACGCCCCATCCTACCAGTCCGCTTGCTAATTTGTTTTTTGAATGAAGAAAAAAATTCCAGATTGCAATAGGCAAAAGTGCAAGAGCGGCATCCACATTAACTGCTCCGAATCGTCGAATGAAAAACATCAGCCAACAGAAAAAAACAAATTGAACCAGTATTAATGGTCTAATCCACTTTTCTTGTTTAGGAAAATAGTGTTGTAAAGTTGCAAATTGTGCAAAAACCAAAGCAAGATTCTGGATCCAACCCATCAAAAGCCAAACATAAAAATGCGTTTGCTCGGGAATGTACCAGGAAAACCCATGAATGGGCACCCCCAATAAAAAAGCAAAAGAAGAAAATAGGAAAAACAATCTCCAACCTCGAGCCTGTCTAGTTATGGATGCCGTAGAATTATTTTTAAATTTTGAAAGTCGCAGAAAACAAACAAAACCAACAATGAAAAGTAAAATATTGGTCAGCACAGTTGCCGGATCACGAAAATGTTCCAATCCTAAAAAAGAAATTTCTTCGAAATGGATAAAGTTTTTGATCATTCGAACGTAAAAGTAAGACTTACTTCTTTTCTGACATAACCTTTTAATCAAAATTGAAATACTGCAATACAGGAACTATAAACTACTTTTGTGACGATGGCAAACAAAGCACCAACACCTAAAGGAGCGAGTCCGCTCGGAATTCCTGCATTATTATTAGAAACCCTCGCACATTTCATCGATGATGGAAATACTGCTGATCGGGCCTTAAATGAAACTTTTCGGAAATATAAAATCCGGGATCAAGAACAACGTGCAGAGCTTGCAAACCGATTTTATGGAATTATCCGTTTCTGGAGACCTTTAGTGACTGCTTTAGGTGAAGATAAATTTGAAACCTTAGAACAGGTTAAACGATTGATCGGAGCTTATAATGCTTGGAAGAAAATTTATGTTGGAGAGAAACAAACGAATCTAGTAGGTCCGGTTGCCGAACGATTAAATAAATATGTTAGAGTTCGAAAACTAAGAGAATCATTTCCGGATTGGTTGGATGCATTTGCAGTGGAACAATTGGGTGAAGAGAATTGGGAAAAATTGGCAAAGGAGTTGAATAGAGAGCCAAAACTTTATTTGCGGACAAATACTTTAAAGATCAAACGTGAATTGTTGATTCAGAAACTGAAGGCTGAAGGAGTCGAAGCATATATGCACAATGATTCTGCTGATGCATTGATTGTAAAAGTATATGCGAATGTTTTTTCTTTAGAATCATTCCACGAAGGCTTGTTTGAAGTCCAGGACATCGCATCGCAACGTGTAAGTGCATTTATGGATATTCATCCTGGTATGCGCGTTTCAGACGCATGTGCAGGTAATGGAGGCAAGACACTTCATATCGCGACGTTGTTACATAACAAAGGAAAAATCGTTGCTTTAGATGTTGTTCAGAACAAATTAGATGAGTTAAGGGCGAGATGTACAAGAAATGGTGTTGATGTTGCAGAAACAAAATTGATCAACACTCCTGATGTAATTAAAAAGTTAGAAGGAACATTTGATCGCGTGTTGTTGGATGTTCCATGTACAGGAACAGGAGTTCTTCGTAGAAATCCAGATATACGTTGGAGATTATATCCTGATGATATCAAAGAAATGGTAAAAAAGCAGCAGGAAATTCTTTCTGAATATTCTTCTCTCGTTAAGCAAAACGGCAAACTAGTTTATGCAACGTGCAGTATTTTTCCATGCGAAGGAGAAGATCAGATAAAACGATTCATGGAATCAAACGCAGAATTCTGGGAAATTGAGGAAGAAATCAGGATAAATCCAGTTTCAGACGATGGTGATGGATTTTATTTGGCCAGATTGAAAAAAAAATAAAAATTATTTTTTGATCCTTTAATCGCATTATTTGTGTTCAATTATCGCGCAAATTAAAAATTAAAAAGTAAAATTTATTTTTCATCATATCTTCTGCTTCATTGATGAATAAAGGCGTTGAGAGAATTATTTTTTTTGAAATTGAATTTTAAAATCAACATCGTGCAAGAAAAAATGTAATTGAAATATGAAGCGTAGTTTACACACTTCATGCTTATTAACAACACAATGTTGAAAAATACGACATGTATTTTTTCATTCGTGTCATAATTTTTTATTACTTCGTCGCAAATAAATTTTTCAAAACCAAAAACCATGGCAAAGAAAGCAACCAAAAAAGCAGCTCCTAAAAAGAAAGCAGCTAAGAAATCCGCTAAAAAAGGTGGAAAAAAAACAGCTAAAAAAGCAGCTAAAAAGAAGTAATTCTTTTCAAAGCTTTGAAGAAAGAGTCTCGGTTTACCGGGACTTTTTCTTTTTATATAGGGAAGAAGTGCAAACAAAGGCCCAAATAACGAAAGTTGAAATCCAATTTGTATTCAAAAATTCCAACATTCGGTTTCTGTTTTCTTGATTCATTGTTCACGGAACTTTAGCTTTTCGTACTTTTTCGTCCTCCTTTCGTATTTCGAACTCCACTTTACTATCTTTGAAGCGAAGCAAAAACATAAATCCAAAACCATGAAACGAATTATTCTTCTTGCACTTTTATCCGCGCCAATTATCTGGACAGCTTGTTCGGGCAACAAAACAGAAACAACTGAAGACATTGTCCCTAAAGGAATGATGGCAGTGGATCTAGTACACATGGGGTATCCTGTAAAAATTAATGTACCCGATTCCAATTATTTTCCAACACTTGATTCAAGTGCAACACCAACCGGTGCGCAGATCCATATCGGCCAGCATTTCGATATTCTTGTAAATTTTGCTGCAGCTGAAGATGCTGATCTTGCAAAACAAAAAGAGTTGATCGCTGCCGCTGATGCAGGCAACAGCAATTTTATTACTGCCGACTCCTTTAACTTAGTATGGGAAACTAAATTTGGCGATCTATCCATGCAACATTTTATCCATCTCGCTAAAATTGGAGATAAGACCTACATGGTCCGCGATAATAACAACAACACAGAAAATCAATTCAATAAAGCAGATATTGACAAGATGATGGAAAGCGCAAAGTCACTGCGTGCTCGCCCTGCTGCTGCGGAAGCACCAAAATCATAGTTCGGAAAACGAATACATAAAAAAAGCCTCCTGATCAATTCAGGAGGCTTTTTCGCTTTTATCAAATTCAATTATTGAGCAGCAACTTTTTTCTTGTTACGATCACGCTCATTTGGATCAAGATAAATCTTACGCAATCGAATGCTTAAAGGTGTTACCTCAACATATTCATCAGACTGGATATATTCCATAGATTCCTCAAGAGAAAATTTTACAGCAGGTGCAATACTTGTTTTTACATCACTACCAGATGCACGCATGTTAGTAAGCTTCTTCTCGGTGGTAACGTTTACTACAAGATCATCCGGACGAATGTGTTGTCCCAAAATCTGTCCTCCATAAATGTCATCACCTGGATCCACAAAGAAAAATCCGCGATCCTGAAGTTTGTCGATAGAGTAGGCAACTGCAGTTCCTTTTTCTTTTGCGATCAGAACTCCAGCATTTCTTCCTGGGATATGACCTTTCCAAGGCTCGTAAGCTTTAAATCGGTGAGCAATGATTGCTTCGCCAGCTGTTCCAGTAAGAATATTATTTCTTAATCCAATAATTCCGCGTGCAGGAATTTCAAATTCCATGTGGATCAAATCACCCTTCGGTTCCATCACCAACATTTCGCCTTTACGTTGACTTACTAATTCAATTACTTTTCCGGTTGTTGCTTCCGGTGTATCAATAGTAAGAATCTCGATAGGTTCGTTTTTAACGCCATCAATTTCTTTAATGATAACCTGTGGTTGTCCTAATGACATTTCATAACCTTCACGACGCATAGTCTCGATAAGAATCGATAAGTGAAGAATACCACGTCCATAAACCAAATACGAATCAGGACTTTCAGTTTCTTCAAGACGCATCGCAAGATTTTTTTCAAGTTCTTTGAAAAGGCGATCACGCAAACGTTGTGAGGTTACATATTTTCCTTCTTTACCGAAAAAGGGAGAAGTATTAATGGTGAAAAGCATACTCATTGTAGGCTCATCAATATTGATCAATGGCAATGCTTCTGGATTTTCGAAATCTGCAATTGTATCACCAATTTCAAATCCATCAATTCCTGTTACAGCGGCGATATCGCCAGCAACAACTAAATCTGTTTTCTTTTTTCCGAGACCGTCAAAAACGAATAATTCTTTCACACGTGTTTTAACTACACTACCATCGCGCTTAACAAGCGACACTGGCATGTTCTCTCTTACTTCACCACGATAAACACGTCCTACGGCAATTCGTCCGATGAAAGAAGAGTAGTCAAGAGAAGTAACTTGTAATTGAAGTGTTCCTTCATATTGTGGCGCATTCGGGAAATAATCTATGATCACATCCAACAAGTGAGAAATATTATCAGTAGGAGTTCTCCAGTCAGGACCCATCCAACCTTGTTTCGAAGAACCGAAAACAGTTTTGAATCCTAATTGTTCTTCGGTTGCACCGAGATTGAAAAATAAATCGAATACATCATCATGCACTTCATCCGGGCGACAATTTGGTTTGTCAACTTTATTGACAACAAGAATTGCTTTTTTACCTTGTTCAAGAGCTTTCGTCAAAACGAAACGCGTTTGAGGCATTGGTCCTTCGAAGGCATCCACAAGAATTAAAACGCCATCGGCCATGTTGAGTACGCGTTCAACTTCCCCGCCGAAATCCGCGTGACCAGGAGTATCAATGATATTTATTTTTATTCCCTTATATACAACGGAAACGTTTTTAGCAAGAATAGTAATTCCGCGCTCTCTTTCGAGATCATTGTTATCAAGAATTAATTCTCCTGATTCCTGATTATCTCGGAATAGCTTTCCTTGTAAAAGCATTTTGTCAACAAGGGTTGTTTTACCATGATCGACGTGGGCGATGATGGCAATATTTCTGATTTCTGGCATGTCTTTGTTTAAAGGAGTGCAAAGGTACGGGTAAAGTTTAGAGTTTGAACCTTATACGCATTATCAATACTACAAAGTGGAGCAATTACAATTACAATTTTGGAAGAAAACGGAGATAATCACGAAAAATCCAATAAAACTGCCGAAAATGAGCGCAAAAGCCACAAAAAATGACAATTATGGCCTATTTGTGGACTTTTTTAAATTAAGAAAAAGAAAAATCTGCTATGTTTTGTAAAAGAATCACCTATTTCCCTGGATCAAAGAACTCCTCTTTTGTAATCGGAGTTAATTTTAAGATTCTTGGACTTATTGTGATCGTATCAAATGTGATTGTATCACGATTCTTTTTGAAATCACTTTGAAGTCGATAGGGCTTTGACTCAACTTTAAAAAACATTTCATCTTTGGTAAATCCACCGAGGATTCTTCGGACCCTTCCGTCGAGATTTTTTTTCTTCACATCCCATTTTTTGCCGGTATATAGTTTGAAATAATATTCACCATCTGGCATTCCCTTCATTACAAAACCATTTTGCGCATGAATAAATTCATTTCGTATAGTTCTGAATGGCCATTCACTTTGTACTGCACAAATTACAGCATCTGAAAAAGGCATAAAAACGTAAAATTTATTTTTTGAATTCGACACATAAACTCCGGCCCCAAAAATCGGATCGAATGGCGAATCCATACTTTCGATTTCAGTTTTCTCATAATTCCTGCTTTGTTTTAATAACGAGTCAAGTCGAAGCGTCATTATCCGTGATTCTTTTTCGCGTTTTTTTTCAATCCAATATTCGAACCCAGCACTTGAAGCCATGAAAAGAATAAAAGTGATAACCATTCCTTTCAGAATATTTTTTCTTCTGGCAATATTCGCTAATGTTCTTTTTTTATGACGCGTTCTTGCCCATTCGAGTTCTTCTTCTGAATATTCTTTTCTTCGCGGGTCTTTTTTTTCAGGAGTAGATACTGCTTCATAAAACAAAGGACGATTGCGCTTTGAATCATAATTATTTCGAAGTCCGAAATCGGACAGAATAGAATAAGCTTCGGTAATCTCTTTGAATTTTTCTTCTGCACCATTTGCTCCCGCATTCACATCAGGATGGTAACGCTTGGCAAGCCTACGGTAAGCAAGTTTTATTTCCTGCTCACTTGCATTTGAAGCAACACCAAGTGTACGATAATGATCTTTCAAAATTCGAACTCGGAATTTAAGGTCAGAAACTTGGGGCTGAAACCGTTTTGTACTTTTTTGTTTTTACCGACTTATTCTTCGGATATTTTACGGTGTAAGTCAGGGTAATTTTTTGTGTTTCTCCAGGAGGAATATTCAGGTTCCATGTAATAATTCCAGTTGCAGGATCTAATATTCCCTTTGAAATCTCCGGAGTTTCTACAACAATTTCTGCGTCTTGTGAAACTGGAATCTGATCTTGTAATTCAACAATCACAGGAATTTTTCTGGTGTTCTTTACATTGATTTCGTAAGAGTAAGTTTCCTTTTTGGTAACGGCAGAAGTTTTCTCGTTGTTAAACTCTTTCATCTTTGTTCTTGTCACCACCAACTTCTGATCGCGACCGAAAGAAAGATCAAGCGTATCATCTACCGAACGTGTATAGATGTAAGATTGACCAACATAAATTCCTCCGAAATAAACATTCGCTTGACCTTCTACAAGATCAAGGTCTTCCCAACCTGTTATGCGCGCCATTAAGAATGCTTCCTTCTCTGCTTTAGGCACACAACTATATTGAAAAGTTGCAGGCAGATTATAAGAAGTAACATCGACTATATAAGGTTTACCATCAGCGGGAATATCATAAGGTGATTTGATGTCAAACTCGGCACTTAATTCCGAAACCTGAATTTGATTATAGACGACAGCAGGTTTTGCCTCCTCTTGTTTACCGCCGTCATAATCGTAAATCGCACCTCTGTTATTTGTTGCAGGAGCAGGGGATGCATTAGCAAGATTCTGACTTTCTAACGATTGACCAGGAGCGCCGCCATAGGCGTTTTGCTGATAGTTATTATTGTTGTAATTATAGGTACTTCCATTATCAAAACTTAATGCCCACTTAGACAAAGTAGGAGCTGCGGCACTTTTCATAGGATCCGAAGTTGACAACTTCATCTTCACATTTTTCCAATCAACATTTGTATTATTAAAAACTTTTGCGCGATATTTTAAATCAATATTTTTTCCAACATCTTCAGCAATCAAATCATAACTCGGAGCCCATCCTGCATCACTTGCTACATAATGCAATTCAATCTTTGAATCCATTTTAGCAGCAGCGCTAACATTTACTAAAACAATAATTTCTCCCATCGGAGGATTGGTTCTTTGATTCGCTTCATTAACCTGATAAGAAATGCGATTTACGATTTCCTGTTGCTTCGTTTCTTTTCTTCGAAGCTTTACCAATTCGGTATTGATCTCTGTTATGCGTGAAAAATAAAAATCAGCATTCAAACGAAGCTCTGCATTTGAAACCCCTTTATCTGCCCCGCCAATACTTCGGTTAGCATCCAACATTTGTTTTTCTTTTTCATAAGCTTCAATTTGACCTCGAGTTATTGCAATTCCATCACTCAATAATGCAAGTGAATCATTCAGTTGATCAATACGAACATCATTTTTCTTTTGTCCGTAGATATAATCAATTCTGTTACTGATTGCCAAAAGGGATACTTCTCCTGATGCGACAAACTGAATACTTTTCGGAATTAATTTTGAAGTTAGTCCAACGAAATGCAATTCATTTCTTCCCGGCATTAATGAAACTGTTTTTTCATGTACCACTTCAACACCTGTAAGATATACGACGACAGATTTAATTGGCGCCTCAATTTTTTGTTCATTGTCACCGGCACGTAAGAAGTACGGAGTCGGCAATAAAAACAGGAATAGTAAACAGGAAGTTTTATTTTTCATGCGAGGTAGATATTAGTACTGAATAAAAACCCCCGTGCGCCGAAGCGGACAGGGGTTGTATTATTTTCTTTTCAGATTAATGTTTTGCCGTAGTATCTTTTCCGCCCGCTTTTCCAGCTTCCTCTTTAAAATAAACTTGAGAGAAATCAAGAAAACGCATCGGATTTGTGTAGAAATTTTTCACGTGATATTGTGTGAGACGATAATTCTCATCGTACCAAAGAATAAGTGCGGGAGCGTCATTCATCATTAACTGTTCTGCTTGGAAAAAAAGTTTGTTCGCTTCTTCAAGTGAACTTGCAGAACGACCTGCATCGTACAACTTATCAAATTCTGGATTACGATAGCGGCTTGTATTCGGATAGGAAGGTGATGAAGTGCTATCTGGGACATCGGCGCCATAATAAAGTGACAAGAAAGATTCTGCTGATGGATAATCTGCTACCCATGCAGAACGAAACATATCAGCTCTTGCAAATCGCTCATCAGATAATTTTTGCTGAAAAGAAACATTTGCAATTTCCATGTTTACATTCAACACTTCGCGTAATTGATTCTGAATTTCTTCAGCAACCATTGTGTTACGCGCTCCACCGCTATTAATTACTAATTTAATATCTGGAAATTGTTTTTTGCCTGGACCATAACCAGCATCAGAAAGTAGTTTACGTGCCATTGCTCGCTCAGCTTCCTTTTGCATTCTTGTAGAATCATCCGATTCTTTAATTAATTCATAACCGATAATTTCACTAGCTCTGTAACCCGGAAGTGCAGGAGGAGAAATTCCATTAATACCAGGACCATAAGCTTCGCGTGCAAGTACTTCGTCAACAATTCTGTTTCTATCAATTGCATAACTGAACGCCTGACGTACACGAACATCATCAAAAGGTGGACGCGCAGTATTGAATTGATACATCTGTGTTACAAATTCAGACGAGTGATCCAATAAAAATTTAGGTGGCTTTTGTTCAAAATCGGCGATGACTTGCGGAACAAATGTTTTTACTGCTTCAGAACTAAGACCCCAAACAAAATCTAATTGACCAAGTTGAAACAAATCAAGTTCTGCTTTTTTGTTATCTACATAAGAAATCTTAATAGAATCTAGGAATGGCAATTGATTTCCAAGAGAATCTTTTCCGTAATAATTAGGGTTGTTTACTAATACAATTGTGCTAGTATCGTTTGCAATGTTGGCAACCATAAAAGGACCTGTTCCAACATGCATTAGATCGCCGTATTTTTCAATGGCTTCATGAGGAATAACACTTGCACATGGATTAGCAAGAATGCTCAGGAATGAAATACCGGGTTTTTCTAGTTTAATTTGGATGGTTTGTGGGTCAATGACTTTTACCCCATCTAAAGAACCAGCTTTCGAACTTTCTCCAGCATTGAAAAAATCTGTTGCACCAACGACACGACCCTTAAAGGATGTTATGAAATTGGCATTGCTTTTACTATCACGGCATAATAATTCAAAAGAATATTTAAAATCCTCTGCCGTTACTACTCTGCCTTTTCCATCAGTGAAACACGCATCATCTTGAAATTTTACATCTTTCCTCAAATGAAAAGTGTAAACCGTTCCAGTTGCATCGATCTCCCATTTTTCAGCAATACTTGGGATAATCCGTAAGGTACGAGGATCGAATTTTACAAGTCCTTCATAAATCTGCGAAGCAACATGAGAAGAAATTGCATCAGTAATTAAAATAGGGAATAGAGATGAAAGTTTATCGTTTTCATTAAAACGAAGAGTTCCTCCATATATACGACCACCAACACCATCTTTATGGGTTACGCCAGAATCTCCATTGTTACCACAGGAGATAGCAAAAAGTGCAATAGGGAGAAAAAGCAAAAATTTTCTCATAGTAATGTAATGATAGCAGGTTTAATAGCAATTTTATCGGGCGAAGATACAAATTCGTCGTTAAGGATCGAACATTTTAGGAAAAACGGCAGATTGAAAAGTTTTTTTTGCTCATAAAACACGGCATTTTTGGCCTTCAATAGCCCTATTTCCACCTCTTTACGTCGGATTTGAGCACTAGCCCCGACGAACAAAAAGAAGCATTTATCGAAAATTCTTCACCTTTTATTTTAATTTGTCCTATAACATTGCTAATATTGCCCGTCAAATTTAAGAGGTGCTCCCCCTATTTGCACACTCAAAATGATGAAAAAGAAACTACTCCTCCTGCTCTCGATTACCTTTCTGCTTGTGCTTAAAGGATATTCTCAATCTATGATATTGCTTGAAGGCACATATCAAGGGAAGAATGTTTATGTCCAAAATCCATTTGCAAACGGAGGAGTTGGATTCTGTGTATATGAGGTTCGTGTAAACGATCAGGTTACTACAGATGAAATTGGTTCAAGTGCATTTGAAGTTGATCTTCGTAATTTCCAATTGAAAATCGGAGATCCTGTTACCATAAAAATTTTCCACAAAGACGATTGCAAACCGAAAGTTTTAAATCCCGAAGTATTAAAACCAAAATCAACTTTCGTTACTTCTGCTATTACAATTGATTGCGGTGATGAAATGCTGAAGTGGACAACCACTGCAGAGCAAGGGAAACTTACCTTCGTTATTGAACAATATCGTTGGAACAAATGGGTGAAAGTAGGAGAGGTTGACGGTCTAGGTACTGCAGGTCCAAATAATTATACTTTTAAAGTCGTTACACATTCTGGAGAAAATCAATTCCGTGTTAAGCAGGTTGATTATAGTGGTCAAGCTCGTACCTCTCCAGTAGCAAAATGTACTTCTACAAAAACTCCTATTAAGTTCTTCCCTATTAAAGCAAAAGACAAAATCACGTTTGAAGGTGGTGAAACTCTTTGGGAAATCTATGATCAATACGGAAACGTTGTTAAAAAAGGATTCGGAAGTTCAATCGATGTTACTGGTCTTGCAAAAGGCGGTTACTTCCTGAATTACGATAATGCAACTGCTGAATTCTTCAAACAATAATTCTGAAAATATTTTCTAACGACGATCCCGCCCTAAAAGCGGGATTGTTTTTTTAGCCTATGTTATGAATAAAATAGAACACATTGGAATTGCGGTTTTGAATATTAAAAATTCAAACGAATTATTTTCAAAACTTTTAGGAACCACTCCTTACAAATTTGAAGAAGTAAAAAGTGAAGGTGTAACAACTTCCTTTTTCAAAACAGGCGAAAGCAAAATAGAATTATTAGAAGCAACAAATCCGGATAGTCCAATAGCAAAGTTCATTGCTAAAAAAGGCGAGGGGATTCACCACATTGCTTTTGACGTTGCAGACATCCATGCAGAGATGCAGCGCTTAAAAGCAGAAGGATTTATTCTCTTAAGTGAAGAACCTAAGCTTGGTGCAGATAATAAACTTGTTTGTTTTCTGCATCCAAAAAGTTCGAATGGTGTTTTGATTGAACTTTGTCAGCAGATAAAATAAATTACTCGCAAAGGTTTTTACTATAAGGATTTTATAATATCAATATCCTTGAAAATTGAAATAATATCTTGGTTTGAAAGAAGTCGATAAGCATGAAGCCCCACCTTTCTTGCCCCTTCTACATGCTGAAGTGAATCATCAATAAATAATGTTTCTTCAGGAATCAATCCGTTCTCTGCCAATACAAATTCGAAAATTTCCTGATGCGGTTTTCTTTTTCCTATTCGGCAGGAATAATACCAATGTTCGAAATAATCAGAAAAATCGGAGAAGCCATATTCTCGTTTCAAATATTTTGAAAATGCAGCAATGTGAATTTCGTTTGTATTACTTAATAAAAACAAACGGTATTTTTTCCCAAGCGATTTTAATAAATCCAAACGCTCTTTGGGTAGATTCAAAAGCATGGCATTCCATGCCGAATCAATTTGATTATCTGTAACAGTATCTGGCAGAAAACTTTTCAAATGTAACCGAAAATCATTTTCCGAAATATTCCCACAATCAAATGCATCAAAAATACCGGACTGCTGAGCAAACGTAAAGTGCTTATCAAAACCAATCAAGCCCAAATCCTCAAATGCCTTTTTTGTGGCCCCCGCATCAAGGTTAAGCAGCACACCTCCAAGGTCAAATATTATATTTTTAATCATCTTCAAAATTAGGAGAAATCTGATGGAACATGAAAAACGTATATTTACAGTACTCATGAAAAAACTCCCTATTTACACCTTAGTAGGTCTTTTGGCAGGACTTGCCTCGATTCCAATTTTATTATTGGGGCATTGGTCATTAGCCGCGTCCATCACTTCTATTTGTGGATATATCATCGCCATGAAAGAATTTTCAAAATTCACTGGACGCCTTCAATTTTTCACCCAAATTCTTACCGGCTTAATGGTTGGCGTGGCTTTAGAATTTCCATTCGAACATTTTCCATTCTTAGTACTTGTAATGTTCTTTGTAACCTTCGCAACGTTCGGAAGAATTATGTTTTTCAGATTTTTCGGATATACTGGTAAAACATGGTTTGAAATTTCCACCTTATTGCTTGCGTTCGTCTCTCACATTGCAGGAATCATGATCGGCCACACTGATACGATCAGCTGGATTGTGCCCGCACCCGCACTCATTTTTGGATGCATCTTTACTTGGGGAATCATAAAAGACAAAAAGCAATTATTAACGGGTACTATGAAAGGTTATCGTGTTGCTATTGATTCTCCAGCTCCTCCTTTTAGTCTTCCTGATCAAGACGGAAATGCTGTAAGTCTTTCAGATTTCCATGGCGATCGACATCTATTATTAATTTTTGTTCGAGGCGACTGGTGTCCTGGGTGTCATATGATGTTGCGTACTTATCAGAAAGAAGCTGAGCGATTTAAAACTAAAAACATTTTTGTTTTATCGATTGGTCCAGATCCTGTTGGTGTAAATCGAGAAATGGTGGAACGATTGAACCTTGATTTTAAAGTTTTGTCGGATGAAGGCCAAAAGACTGCCATGAAATATGGTGTTCAATTGGATGATTATGATAATGCATTTGCAGAAAAGTATGAAGAGGGAATTCCACTACCGGCATCTTTTCTTGTTGATAAAACAGGAGTAGTGCGTTATGTTTCACGTCCCGATAAAGTTGGAGAATTTCTAAATCCTTCAATGATATTTCCTATTATTGATAAATTGAATTAAGCACTTTCGGCAAATACCTAACTATGCTTTACACAGTCATTGCTTTCGCAGTTCTCGCTTTGATTTTAAGTATTGTTGCTTTTATAGCAATAAGTTCAAAGAATAAAATGAAAAAGGAATTTGATTTATTTGATAAACAGATTCACAATTACGAAAGTATTATTGATCAAGCGAATGATGCAATGCTAGTTATTGATATCGTCAACGGCAAAGTACATCAGTCTAATCCAAGCGCAGCTTTAATGTTGGGTTACACTAAAGAAGAATTAGAAAAAAAATCACTTTTCGATCTTCATCCTAAAGAAATGTTAGAAGAAAGCTCAAGCGTTGTTGCAGATGTTTGGGAGAAAAAAGGGATGATATTTAAAAACATTCCTTTTGTAACAAAGTCTGGAGAATATCTGCCAGTAGAATGCAGTGCTAAGGTTGCGCCATTTTCAGGACGACCTGCCATTGTAATTTATGCACGTGATATCAGAGAGCGCATCGCGATGGAGAATGAAATCAAGGTGCAGCAGGATATCATTGAAGAAAAAAACAAAGACATTACCGATAGTATTAATTACGCAAAACGAATTCAAACAGCAATTCTGCCTACCGAAGAAGAAATGGCTAAAATTGCGGGAGATCATTTTGTTTTTTATCGACCCAAGGATATTGTTAGTGGAGATTTATATTGGGCTGCTACGGTAACGACCACTCCTCCTAATGGAGTTCAAGAAAAACTTTCGATAATTGCTGCGCTTGATTGTACTGGCCATGGCGTTCCGGGCGCATTCATGAGTATAGTAGGACATACGATACTTGAACAGACAATAACAGAAGCCGATGTAAATAATCCAGGTGCGGCACTTGATTACCTAAACAGAGGCGTTATAAAAACGTTGAAACAAAAAGCTGACGATGATTTTTCCATTAAGGATGGAATGGACATTGCGATAGCTGCCATAAATTTCGAGAAAAAAATTCTTGAATTCGCTGGCGCAAATAATCCATTATATATTGTTCGTGATGGAAATCTTTTACAAATAGATGGGGACAAACAACCTATCGGTGCTTATTTGAAGCAGTCCATATTATTTAAGAATAACAGAATAGAATTATTTTCGGGCGATTGTATTTACATTTTCACGGACGGAATTCCTGATCAATTCGGAGGACCCAAAGGAAAAAAATTCAAATACAAACAGATGAAGGAATTATTAGTTGCCAATTCAAGTAAGCCGATGAAGGATCAACAGACTGCAATCATAAATGCAATGGATGATTGGATGGGGCACCTTACTCCTGCAGGCGGCAATTTTGAACAGACCGATGACATTCTGATTATTGGTATCCGAATTCAGTAATAGCTGACACCATGACCACTGTTGAAGAACTTGAAAGAGATTTATTGAATGCTGGTTCGGAACAGGAGAGCATGGCTTTGTTGTTGCAAATTATTCAACTCATCCGACATCAGGATACTGAGCTAACTCAGAAACATTCAAATGAACTTTTGAAACTTGCAGAAAAAAATAACAATCATTTTTTTCGTGCAGGAGCTATACGCTATTTAGGAAGTGTTGCAGAATTAAAAGCAGATTATCCACTCGCGATAAAATATTTAACAGAAGCAAATGTAGTTTATGAAGAATTAAATCTGCCAACGGACATTATTTTTTGCACAAATCAATTAGGAAAAATATATGCCAACCTTGGAGATTATTCAAAAGCAATTGATTTTTTTGAAGAGGGGCTTCGACTTTCTCAAGAAACAGGAGATAAGGCAAGTGAAGCAAATACTTTAAATGCATTCAGTGTTTTATATCAGCGCTCGGGAAATTCTGAGAAAGCGGAGGAGTTGGCGATACGCAGTTATACGCTCGCAGTGGAGTGTAGTGCAAAACGTTTACAGGCCATTGCAAAAGTAAATCTTGGAAATGCTTATGGGAAACGGGAAGATTGGGTGAAGGCCATTGCAGCATGGAAGGAAAGTATTGTGCTTTGCCTTGAATTGAATGAAGAAGCCCTCTATGCTAGTGCAATGGGAAATATCGGAATTGCCTATATCCGATTAGGTAAATTAAAAGAAGCAAAAGAAAATATTGAAGGGTGCCTTGAAGTAAAAAAACGATTGAATGATGTTTATGACATCGCAAGGTCGATTCACAATCTGGGAACCGTTTATTGGAAGATGGGAGATATGGAAGAAGCGAAAATATTATACGAGCAAGCTTTGGGGATGGGAGATGAATCAAAAGCAAAAACAGTACATGCAATGATCTATACGGATTATGTGCAAATGTTGAAAGCTAAAGGCGAATATAAAGAAGCATTTGAAATGTTAGAGAAAAGTCAGGCGCTCGATAAAGAACTTTTTACTGCCGACATGAATATGAAAACGCACACACTTGAGATCAGGTATAATGTGGAGCGGATGGAAAAGGAAAATGAAATTTACAGACTAAAAAATATTGATCTCGTTGTCGCAAACGATTTGATTACTGCGCAGAAAGGAGTTATTGAAACAAAAAATAAAGATATTACCGATAGTATTCTTTATGCAAAAAGAATTCAGGAAGCAGTTCTGCCTGCTCAAGAACGATTGGAAAATTGGCTTGGTGAAATGTTTGTTTTATATATTCCAAAGGATATTATTAGCGGAGATTTTTATTGGGCAACAGAAAAGGATGGAAAATTTATTCTTGCTGTCGCTGATTCAACGGGACATGGCGTTCCTGGAGCGATCATGAGTATTATGGGTTCATCTTTTCTTTCAGAAATTGTAGGTACCCAAGGTGTGACAGATCCTGGTGAAATATTAAATGAGTTGAGGAGAAAAGTAATAAGTGCTTTGCATCAATCCAGTGGTTCAAGTGAAAGTCAGGACGGAATGGACATTGCCATTTGCAGTTTTGATAGCAAGAAAAAGGAAATGATTGCGGCCTGTGCAAATAATCCAGTTTGGTTAATTCGTGATGGTGAAGTAGATGAAGCCGAACCTGATAAATTTCCAGTTGGAATTTTCCCTGGTGAACCACGACCATTTACGAATCATGATACAGAATTAGAATCGGGTGACGCCATTTATTTATTTACCGATGGGTATGCGGATCAATTCGGAGGACCAAAAGATAAAAAGTTCGGCTATAAACAAATGCGCGAATTACTTTTAGCCAATCACAAAAAGTCGATGAAAGAGCAGAAAAAAATTATGTTGGAAGCTTTTGAAAATTGGAAAGGCGACCGCGATCAGATTGACGATGTGTTAGTGGTTGGAATACGGATTTAAGAAAAGAATTGCTTCGATTAATTTATTCATATTTTTAGTATGTTAGCTTGCATGAGAATAGGTTTAGTTCTAATTTGTTTTTTTGTTAGTGCTGTTTTTCTCCTGGGATGTGGTGAAAATAAGCAATCCAAAATTTCTGAGGTTAAGGATTCTGTTCCATCCTTACCTATTCACTATCCGCTAACCAAAAAGATTGACTCCCTTTTGTTGTTATTGAAATTAACAGGAGAAGATACGCACCGGGTAAATATTTCCAATGGACTTATCTGGCAATTAAACAGAAATGATCCCGACAGCGGAATTCGTTTGGGAATGCGTAATCTTTTACTTGCAGAAAAATTAAATTTTAAATCCGGCAAAGGTAGGTGCATGCATAACATTGGTTATTCCTGGATGATGAAAAGTGATTATGACAGTGCAATGAAATACGTTCAACTGTCCATTTCTATTTTCAATGAATTAAAAATCCCCACTATGCAATTGGCCGCGTATAATACCTTGGGTTCAATTTATCTTGAAACATCAAGGTATGACAAAGCACTTGAAGCGTACTTAAATGTTCAACGAATAGCTGAAGCAGAGAATAATTCTAGAGGTTTAGTAAGTGCGCTTAATAATTGTGGATTATTGTATTCAGAAATGAAGCGATTTGATCTGGCGTTGACTAATTTGAAACGCGCTATCAAAGTTGCTGAAGAAGCAAAAGACGAGCGAGGTACAGCCTCTTCTTTAATTAATATCGGGAAAATATATGGTGATATGGCTGTTTATGATTCTGTTATTTATTACAATGAACTTGCGCTGGAGGTAAAGCGAGAAATGAATGATAAAAGTGGAATTGCAACATGCTTAGATAATATCGGGCAAGCCAATCTCATGATGGGAAAAAACGATCTCGCACTTTTAAAAATAAATGAAGCGGCTAAATTGCAGGAAGAAATTGGAGATAAGAGAGGTGCTATTATTTCTATTATCAATATGGGAGATATTTACGCTGCTATAGAAAAAAAGCAAGATGCGATAGCCAGCTACAAACTTGCATATAACAACTCATTGAAGCTCGGCACAACGGACTTAGCAAGTAAATCTGCCGATGACCTTTCCGGTATTTATGCTGCTCAGGGAGATTTTAAATCTGCATTTTCATTTAAGAGTATTTATGCCTCTCTTAGGGATTCTATCTTGAATGAAGAATCGAATAAAAACATAGCGGAAATGCAAACACGTTTTGAGACTGAAATAAAAGATAAAACAATTGCATTGCTGAATAAAGACAAAGCACTTCAAGAAACGGAAATCCGTGAAAAGAAGGCAGAGGCTGCGAAACGAGAGAGTCAACGGAATGTTTTTATTGTGGGATTTGTTTTGGTTTTTGCCCTTGCGCTTTTTATTCTTTGGGGCTATCGTGAAAAACGAAAATCAAATCTTGCATTGGCACAGAAAAATGAATTAATAGAAGAGAAGAATAAAAACATTACCGATTCAATTAATTATGCCCAACGTATTCAGAAAGCAATGCTTACTTCTGATGCATATTTGAAAAAGAATGTGCCCGATTATTTTATATTAAATAAACCGAAAGACATTGTTAGTGGCGATTTTTATTGGGCAAGTAAAACAGTGGACGGTAAATTATTCTTTTTTACAGCCGACTGTACGGGTCATGGAGTTCCCGGCGCTTTTATGAGTCTGATTGGAGTTTCTCTTTTGAATGAAATTGTAATTGAGAAAGGGAAACGTGCAACAAATGAAATTTTGGAAATGCTGAGAGAAGAAATTATCCGTTCGCTCAATCCTGATGATGGTGGAAATGATTTGAATATGGGTGTTATGGATGGAATGGACGGAGTACTTTTTATGTTTGATGAAAAAAACAAAAAACTGGAATTTTCCGCTGCTAACAACCCACTTTGGATTGTTAGAGAAGGGTCTATTTTAATTTTCCCGGCCGACAAAATGCCAATTGGCAAATATCAGGGCGATCCCAAACCATTTTCGATAAACAACTTTGATTTACAAAAGGGAGATATCATTTATACGTTCTCAGACGGTTTTCCTGATCAATTCGGTGGGCCTCAAGGAAAAAAATTCAAGTACAAGCAGTTGCAGGAATTAATTCTTGCGAATGCCTCATTTCCGCTTTCGACGCAAAAAGAAAATCTGAATATAAGATTTGAAGAATGGAGATCCGGACTTGAGCAGGTAGATGATGTTCTGGTTGTAGGAATTCGCGTTTAAGCAGGGGGATTTCCTTTTTTCAGAGTCAATACCGTAACCTCCGGCCAGATTCCCACACGTGCGGGCATTGCTAAAAAACCGAATCCACGATTCACATAAATGTTTCTTCCATTCTCTCCGTATAATCCAGCCCAATGCGGATAACGATATTGAACAGGACTCCATTTGATTCCCGGGATTTCTACGCCGAATTGTCCGCCATGCGTATGACCTGAAAGAGTGAGGTGAATATGTGTGTTGTGTTTACTTACAACAGTATCAAAGTGTGAAGGATCATGTGAAAGTAATATTTTGAAAGCATCAATAGGAACATCCACAAGAGCTTTGTCAAGATCTCCCATTTTTGTAAATCCACCGGTTCCCCAATTCTCAACACCGATTAAAGAAAGTTTTTGACCATCTTTTTCAATTACAGTATTCTGGTTGCGCATTAAGTTAAATCCAAGCTTGGCATGAATGGCATAAAGATCCTCCATGTTCTGTTGTTTCGCTTGATCAGATGGCCATTCTACGTAATCACCATAATCATGATTACCAAGAATAGAATACTGTCCGTATGGAGCTTTAAGTTTTGAAAATTCATTCATCCAAGGCAACATTTCCGAAGACATGTTATTGACCAAATCCCCAGTAAAAACAAAAAGATCAGATTTTTGTTCATTTGCCATTGCAATGGCCCGTTCAATTTCCTGACGGTCTGAATCGGGATCAAAACTTCCAACGTGAATATCTGAAAGTTGCGTAATTGTAAATCCATCAAACGCATCAGGTAAATCAGGATAATAAATTGTTTCTCTTAACACTCGATATTTAAATTTACCAGCGGCCATGCCATGCAAAATGCCAAGGAAAGGAATTGCAGCAGTTGCAGCGGCAATGACACTTATAAATTTTCTACGACTCGTGCCATAAGCCATTGCTTCCTCATTGAAAATTACATTATGTCCTACTGCAAACAGGGATCGGAACAATCGATAAATATCTTCTCCGAGAAGAAAAATGGCGAAAAGAAGTTTTGGAACAAAAAACAACGCCCACAGACCGATGAAAACGGAAATTGATTTAGGAATCCCGCCATGAGTATTCACGAAAATAAAAATCAATCCCAGCCACACGAAGAAAGAAATGCTGATTCCCCAGTAAATCCAATGAACAATTTTACGTGTGCGAGGTTCAAGTGTTGATGTAATGGCCCGAACGCCCGAAAAAACGTAATAGTCAATCAGCAACAAGAAGCCGATCATAATAAGAATAGCAATGAAGCCTGGAGCTCTTTTCATAGAGTGGACAAAGTTACGAGGTCAGTCGTTCGGGAAAGGTTAAATATTTTAAATAATTGGAAAATAAAATTCGAAGAAATTTTATTTAACATTGGTTTTCGCCAAAATCATGATGGAATACCCCCCTAAAGTCTTTACGGCAAATGATTTATGGATACGAAATAGGCATCGTCTGAGGAAGTGAACGATCTTTTGCTTCGTGGTCATTGAATCAAACATCGGCTTTGTAAAAAACGAATCAACAATTTCAAAACCAAGATCCGTGAGAATGCTTTTGATGAATTTTTCCGTGAAATTGTGAATATGACCTACGCGTTGTTTGGATTCAATCAGCATCTGTTCGCGGAATAAAGTCCAGACGAACATATCTAGGGGAATATGAAAAATAAAATAGTCTGCTTTGCTATGAAGTTTTCTCAAAAATTCAAAATAATTTTCAATATGTTCAATTACATCAATGATCAGAATTGCATCAAAATGGACATTTTCTTTTGTGGTTAAATCTTCCAGATGAAATCTTATTTTTTCATTTCCTTTTTTGCTGCAGATTTCAAAAGCCTGTGGAGAAATGTCATAGCCATCGAAAGAAGTGTTTCCAGGAAGTTGTTTTTGTAATTCAACTAAAATCTGCCCGCTGCCACAACCCACTTCACAAATACGGTCGAGTGACAAATTGTTTTTTTTAATGATTTCCGAAATCAATGAAGCCTTCAGCGGAGCATGTTCCTCGTGCCAGGTTTTGTTGTTTTCTAAGTAAGTACCAGAGGTGTAGATATTATCCATTCAAGAACAAAATTAGTTTTATTTTTCCAAGGAAAAATAAAATGGCTTGAAAACCGTAAAACAATCAATTGTATCCGTCGTCAAACTAAATTGAACTTTAGCTTAGAGAGTGTTTTTGGTTAATTCAAAGTTAATTTAATTTTTCTGTTTCGTTTCATTTTAAACTTTTCATACGCTGCTCTTCGATTTATAAAAGCGGCATTTTTTATTTTCCTCCTTTCGTTTAAAATCATTTCTCCACGTCCAAAATAAACATCGGCAGGTGTTAAGTTTTGAAGTGATTCGTGATACCTTTCATTGTTGTACACGAGAACAAATTTTTCAAGCGCTCTTTCTAACTCTTCCACGCAAAAATAATTATCAAGTTTCACCACATTTTTCATTGTGCGGTGATAGCGTTCGATTTTTCCTTGCGTTTGCGGATGAAAAGGGCGACCGTGAATCTGATTCATGTCGTGATTGTCTTTCAAATAAGTTTTCAATTCAGCTGCGATGTAACACGATCCGTTATCAGACAAAAGTTTCGGTCTTTGTTTGGTAACGATTCTGGCTTTCACAATCGCTCTGTCAACGGTTCTTTTCACATCGTCCACCTTCATTCCTTCGCAGACTTCCCAGTGCACGATGTAGCGGCTGTAATCATCGAGAACCGTACTCAGATAATACCAACCCGATCCGAGAATTTTGAAGTACGTAAAATCGGTCTGCCACATTTCGTGAACGAAGGCAGTTTTCTTGCTGAACTCATCTGCCGCTGAAAGAAAAATGTGCGAAGGTGAAGTAATCAGTCCGCGTGATTTTAAAATTCGGTACACACTTGATTCAGAAATAAAAATCGATTGCTCGTCTGTGAGTTTGTACGCAAGCTCACGGGAAGATAATTGCGGATGATCTAAAGCAAGTTCCACCACAAGGTTTTTTTGCTCCTGTGGAATACTATTCCATTGTCGGTTTGAAGTTCTTCCCGCAGGCGCTAAACCATCCACTCCGTGATCTGAATAAACTTTGTACCAATTGTAAAAAGTACTTTTATTCAAACCAATTTCACGAAGTATTCTGTTCACTCCAAGATCACTCTTGGTAACCAGATGAATGATTTCCTGTTTTTCGGATGCTGTAAATCTCATGTACTTTCTGAATTTCACAGTTAATCCATTACGGACAATCTTTTTTTTACAATGTCGTATCGCAAAGCAAGATCAGCAATCATTTCTTTGAGCTTGAGATTTTCCTTTCGTAGCTCTACAACTTCATCACTCGTAGCTTCCCTTGTTGTATCACCGGACAACCGTTTCTTACCTGCTTCTAAAAACTCTTTGTTCCATTTGTAGAATTGTCCTTCGTTTATTGAATACTTTCTGCACAACTCAGCTACTGACATTTCTGCCCGCAATGCCTCCATCACAATCTGAATCTTCTGCTCCGAACTGAAAACTCTTCTGGTTTTTCTACGGATCTCTTTGATGTAATTTTCTGTGGTTTGTTTCTTCTTGGTTTCCATGGTAGTTAAATTTAATTGTTTTTGGAAACACTCTCTTAATTTTAGCTAAATTCAGTCCACATTATGCTGACGATTTACAAAAGTGATTTAGTTTTTCACTGAAAATAATGTAGCAGCAAATCATAAACAGGTTGTTTAAAATAAAAAAAAGCACTGTAAACTGAACAGTGCTTTTTCAAAATTTGGTGGGCCCACTTGGAATCGAACCAAGCACCCACAGATTATGAGTCTGTTGCTCTAACCGAATGAGCTATAGGCCCTTTTTGATAAGGATTGCAAAAATAGGGGATTCAAACCTCATTTGGTTACTTTTTTTTAGGTTTTTTGATGAGCTATTTTATCAGCCGCTCTATTACTTGCGAATAGTGTTTATGCTCCAGATCGTGTATGCGTTTCGATAAGGACTCAATGGTATCCTCCGGAAAAACTTCACACCGGAATTGTGCAACATGTCTTCCTTCATCAAAGTGCTCATTTACATAATGCACTGTGATTCCGCTTTCTTTTTCACCTGAATCAAGTACAGCCTCATGAACTTTATTGCCATACATCCCCTTCCCTCCGAATTTTGGAAGCAGGGCAGGATGAATATTTACAATACGATCTGTAAAAGCTGTTATCAAAACGGGAGGAATAAGCCAAAGAAATCCTGCAAGCACAATCAGATCAATTCCGCGATCCTGCAAATTATTTACGATGGAATTTTCTGAGAAAAAATCTTCTTTTGAAATAACTAGGGTCTCTACGCCATGATCGTGCGCAATTTTTATCGCCCCCGAATCCTTTTTATTACTTACCAGCAAAGTAACCTGTGCATCTCGATGTAATTCGAAATGTTCGATTAGGTTTTTTGCGTTGGTTCCGGTTCCGGATGCAAAAATGGCAATGCGTTTCACAGTGTAAAGATATGGGTCAATGTTTGGTTTGTGAATTACTTTAGTATTTCTTTCAAAGCTTCAGCCAGGTATTCATATTGAGAAATGTCATTGTATGCTTGTACCGCAATTCTCACCCAGGCTTTAGGATCGCTTCGTTTAAAAGTAAAAATCGGGACTTCTATTTTGTATTTATGGAATAAGGCTTCCTGGATCGGATGAAAATAATTAAACCCATAAGGAGGAAGTTCTGTTTTACCGATAAGAATATTGGCAAGATGACCAATCATGTTATTCGGCGCAGGTAATTCAGTCCCTAATTTTTCGGAAATCAATTTTCTTCCACGCAAGGTAAGATCATTATTGTTTTTTCGTAATTCATCCCAGCCACCCGGAAAAATATTTCCCATAAATTCAATCGCTTTCGGAACAGAAGCGTAAGAAGTATAATCATCTGTCCCCGGCCAGAAAAATTGTTTGGCCCACGAATCACTGCGATCATAATTATGACTGATTTGCAAGGGAACAATATTTTTTTGTTTGTCGGGGTGAACATAAAAAATGGCAGAACCTTTTGGTGAACAAATCCATTTGTGTGCATTGCCCACGTAATAATCGGCACCGATGTCTTCAATGTTTAAGTCTACCATTCCAGGTGCATGTGCGCCATCAATAAAAACGTCAATTCCTTTTGATTTGAAAATTTCTGTCAGCTTTTTTACAGGAAAAATAATTCCTGTGGCTGATGTAATATGATCAATGAAAAGCAATTTTGTTTTCGGTGTAATCTCTTTCACCATTGCATCAATCAATTCATCTTCGCTCTTTATTGGAAATGGAATATTAGCAATACGTAGATTATATTTATTTTTTTCTGCATAATATTTTATGGTGTTTATGCAAGCCCCATACGCATGATCATGTGTTAGAATTTCATCCCCTTCCTTTAAATTCAAGGAATGAAAAATGGTATTCACGCCCATGGTCGTATTTTTCATGAAAACCAAATTCGATGCTGTGGTTCCAAGAAATTCTGCTGTGATTTTTCTTGCATTATCCCAAAGCGGTTCTAACTCACGAACACAAAAACGTACAGGCTCAGCTTCTAATGCATTCTGGAATTTCCTTTGTTCCTCACGAACAATATTCGGAGTTGCCCCAAACGAACCATGGTTTAAAAATGTTATGGATTGATCAAGTGACCAATGTTTTACGAGTGAAGAATATTTTGGATTTGACATGGGCAATTTTATTTATGAATTAGCTTTACGAAAGTAGCCAGAGCAATTGAATGAAAATATTAATTGAGATAAAATATTTTGTTTGTTACATTTAAGTCTCCAATAAAATGAATTTATGGCCAACGTTTTCCCTTTTGTTTCTTATTCGCACGAAAGCTATCCGAATGCTGAAATGATTGAACGAAGTAAATCCTTCTATGAATGGATGGATTTGAGAAGAACAATCAGAGATTTTTCCGATAAGAAAATTCCAACTGAAGTTTTGCAAAATGTAATTCGAACAGCAAGTACGGCACCTTCTGGCGCACACAAACAGCCGTGGACGTTTTGCGTGGTTACAAATCCTGAAATAAAAAGTAAAATCAGAGTAGCTGCAGAGCAGGAAGAATTTGAAAGTTATCAAGGAAGAATGACGCAAGAATGGTTGGAAGATCTTGCACCCTTAGGAACAAGTTGGGAAAAACCATTTCTAGAAATTGCCCCTGTATTAATTATTGTTTTCCGCCGGTCTTATGAATTAAAAGATGGAAAAAAGAAAAACAATTATTATGTAAACGAATCTGTCGGACTTGCGTGTGGATTTTTACTTGCAGCAATTCATAACGCCGGACTTTGTGCATTAACACATACCCCGAGTCCAATGAATTTTTTGTGTGAAATTCTGAGCCGTCCCGAAAATGAAAAACCCTTCCTTTTGATACCCGTTGGGTACCCTTCTGAGGACTGTAAAGTGCCAGAATTGGCCCGAAAGTCCCTGTCCGATGTTTTAATAGCCTATAAATGAACTATTTGTAACAAAACCTTTGTTATTTTAGCGTTACAACTATCTTTGCACCCATATTAAACCAAAAAACAGCTTACAATGTCTGAAATCGCAGGAAAAGTGAAAGCCATTATCGTTGACAAATTAGGAGTTGACGAAAAAGAAGTTACTGAAACAGCAAGCTTCACCAATGATCTTGGTGCTGATTCTCTTGATACAGTTGAACTCATTATGGAATTTGAAAAAGAATTCAATATTGCTATTCCTGATGATCAGGCTGAGAAGATCAACACTGTTGGAGAAGCTATTAAATATATCACGGAGCACGCGAAGTAATTCGCAATTCCGACGCTTTTAAAGAGTGCAGGGAGTTCCTTTTATTGTCACTAAAACTATCCGGGTATGCAACTGAAACGAGTTGTTGTTACAGGCCTTGGTGCGATTACGCCTCTTGGTAATACTGTACAGGATTATTGGAATAATCTTCTGGCCGGGAAATCTGGTGCAGCAAGAATTACCCGTTTCGATCCCTCGAAGTTTAAGACGCAATTCGCTTGCGAAGTAAAAGGATTTAATCCCGATGATTATTTTGAGAAAAAAGAAGGTCGCAAACTTGATCCTTATTCCCAATACGGAATTGCCGCTGCTGATCAAGCAGTGCGCGATGCTGGACTCAATGGAGATTCCATTGATAAAACTCGTGTTGGTGTAATCTGGGGATCTGGCATTGGCGGACTTCAAACTTTTCAAGATGAATGTTTTGCTTTTGCAAAAGGCGAAGGAACTCCACGTTTCAATCCATTCTTCATTCCGAAAATGATCGCGGATATTTGTTCCGGTCATATTTCAATTCGTTTTGGATTTAATGGTCCAAATTTCACTTGTGTTTCTGCTTGTGCTTCTTCAACGAACGCTTGCATTGACGCTTACAATTACATTCGTTTAGGAAAAGCAAATGCAATTGTAACAGGCGGATCTGAAGCTGCGATATGTGAAGCAGGAATCGGTGGATTCAATGCATGTCACGCAATGAGTTTGTTGAATGACACCCCTGAAACCGCATCTCGCCCTTATGATAAAAATCGTGATGGTTTTGTTTTAGGTGAAGGTGCAGGAGCAATTGTATTGGAAGAATTAGAACATGCTTTAGCACGAGGTGCAAATATTTACGCTGAAATTGTAGGTGGAGGAATGAGCGCGGATGCACATCATATTACTGCTCCCCATCCGGAAGGATTAGGCGCAGCACTTGTAATGCAAAGTGCATTGGAAGATGCTGAAATGCAACCTACCGATATTGATTATATCAACACCCATGGAACTTCCACTCCGCTAGGTGATATCGCCGAATTAAAAGCGATTGAAAAAATATTCGGAGAGCAGGCATTCAAAATGAATATCAGTTCTACAAAATCGATGACAGGACATTTGTTAGGAGCAGCAGGAGCAATTGAAGCGATGGCAACAATTCTTGCAGTGAAAAACGATATTATTCCGCCAACTATTAATCACGTTACGGATGATCCTGAAATTGATTCACGCTTCAATCTGACTTTCCACAAAGCTCAGAAACGCGAAGTTCGTGCAGCAATCAGCAATACTTTCGGCTTCGGCGGACATAATGCTGCTGTGGTGATTAAGAAATATTCGAAAGCATAAGAGGTTTGTAGGAGTTTACATATTTCACCAATAACCTCCGCCCAGGCGGACACCAATCACCAATCACCCCCACTTCCATTTTCTTTCGTAAATTTATTTTGTGAGAGCAAGACTGCAAGCACTTTTTTCAAATGGTCAGGAAAAAAAATTTCGTGGACAATTACGAAATCTGCTTGGTTTCTGGCCGGGCAATATTTTGCTTTATAGCAAAGCCTTCACGCATAGTTCAGCGGCCAATCAAACCAAACCAAATGAAACGCCACGAGAAAGTTATGAGCGATTGGAATTTCTCGGAGATGCGGTTTTGAGTTCTGTGATTGCAGATTACCTTTTTAAAAAATTTCCTTTCAAAGACGAAGGATTTCTGACTAAGATGCGATCACGAATTGTAAGTCGACATTCGTTGGGAAAACTCGCAGTAAAATTCGGAGTGGATCGTTTTATCGTTGCAGAATCCGGTTTAGCGGGAAGAAGTAATTCATTAAATGGCGATGTATTCGAAGCATTAATCGGAGCCATTTATATTGACAAAGGATATCCTTTCACTTCTAAATTTATCAATGAAAATATCCTGCGTTACCACATGGACATTGATGAAATAGAAGCAAATGATAATGATTTTAAAAGTAAATTAATTGAGTGGGCACAGAAGGGAAGAAAAGAATTACGATTTAATGTGGTGGAAGAAACCGGCGCGGGACAATTCAAAACGTATACCATAGAAATTACCATTGATGGTATTCCAAGTGGTAGAAGTATACATCCATCCAAGAAAAGAGCGGAGCAGGAAGCAGCGGGAATTTGTATTGCGGAATTGGGGATTTCCTGAAAAGAATCAAAAACTTTCGGAGGCAAGATCAAGAGCAGTTGAAACCTATTTCATTTCGAAGGGGATCGCAAAATCAAGAATTATCATCAAGGGTTATGGCTCTTCAAAACCAATTAGTTCGGATCAAAACAAAAACAGAAGAGTTGAATTTGTTTTTAAATGAGAATATATTTAGAAATGCTTGTTTTCACTTTAAATTACAAGATTACAAGATTATTTAATTACCAGATCCAGTCTCAAAATTTCCATTTTTCCTGCATTTTTCCCTCCAAAAGGGCTGATTTTCTCATTTTTCGGGCAACCCCTATAACCTTTTGCCGTCATATAGACGTACAAGAACGCGGATACCTTGCCGCCACATGACTGAAAACGAACTTATCGCCGGTTGCCTCAGACAGGATCGAGCCTGTCAGGAAGCGCTCTACAAGCGATTCTATGGTAAAATGATGGGAGTTACCCTTCGTTACGCCAAGAATCGCGACGAGGCCAGCGATATGCTACAAGAAGGTTTTATCAAGGTATTTACTTCCATTCGCAACTTTGCCTTTAAAGGTTCCTTTGAAGGTTGGGTGCGGAGAATAATAGTAAATACTGCGGTCGACCACTTGAGGCGCAACAAACATGAATACATGATCGTCTCGACAGTTTATGCGCGCGAAGGAGATATTCCCGATCCTGGTGACGAGATAGAGGATGAAAATCTGATGAATGAACTTTCAGAAGCACAAATTCTGAATGCAATAAGTCAGCTGAGTCCTGCTTACCGAACTGTTTTTAACCTTTATGTGATGGAAGATTTACCACATAAAGCAATTGCAGATCAACTCGGCATCAGTGAAGGAACATCAAAATCGAATTTGGCGAAGGCCCGCTTCCAACTCAAGAAAAATTTAAATAACCTTATTAAACAAGCAGATGGAGAACGGACCTTTACACGATGATAAACTTTTCCGGGCGGTACACGACCGGCTAAGCGACTATGAGGCTCCCGCCAACGGAGCTGACTGGGACGCTATGAGCCGTTCGCTGGACAACCTCCCTAAATCTTCTTCCTTCTCATTCAGATGGAAAATTTCATTGAACTCGATTTTAGTGCTGTTAGGCATTGTCGGACTTTCCGCAATCGCATTTGCAGTTGTAAATCATTCTGGAAATTCTTCTGCAAATAATTCGAAGGAACAGATTTCGGCGACACCACCCACAGCAAATCAGAATCCGAATGTTCGGGTTAATACTTCTGCTCCAACTGCAGAAAGTAAAACAGCTACTGCAGATCAGAATACATTTGTTTCTAATAATTCACTTGGCTTTTCGGCAATTGCTGTTTCTTCCAATGAAAAAACAAATGTAGTTCCATCAACAAACGCTGCTCCTGAAACAAATGCATTGACAAATGCAGATGGTTCGGTAAAAAACAAACGCAAAAATAAAAATCAGCTTTTGTTCGGCGATCAGATCGATCCTAAAAAAGGATTTATTTATAATACACAAGAAAGTCAGAATTTAGTTACGCAACCCGTAGTTGATCCTGCTCCGAATGTGTTTTATGATTCTGATAATGGACAAATCAGAAAAATCGAAATCAAAAGAGATTCTACTTCAAAGAAATCTTCTAAATCTAAAAGCGATTCAACTGCCAAAGCCACAAAAGACGGAGCCCCGACTGAAGGAGAGCCAACTGGTTTTGATATGGAGCATTAAGGTAAATGCTGATGGAAAAGATTTGCTGACTTGCAAATAAAAATTTTATTTAGGAAAATCTATCTAACGCAACATTTGTTGCGTTTTTCCTTTTATAAATATTTCATCTGTAAATCTATTCTATCTGCACATTTTTCAATTTTGCAGGCAACCTCTGTACATGATACTCGTCTTTTAATTGGCATCACCCCGCTACGGCGGATTAAAACACATATCATGACACACTCCTACAAGATTTTTCTATTAGGGATTTTCGGCTTTTTCGTTTCCTTAAACGCAATTGCACAAGATCCAGAAAACACGCAATTTTATGCGAACCCACTTTATTTAAATCCGGCATTAGCAGGAAATAAAGTTTGTCCGCGGGTGAATCTTACTTATCGTATGCAATGGCCCGGCATTTACGGAACTTACTCAACAGTCAATGCCTCTGTTGATCGTCTTGCTTATAAAGTAAAAGGCGGCATCGGATTAACCATCATGAATGATCGTGCTGCAGGAGGAACTTTAAATACAACCGGCGTAGGATTAATTTATGCGCCAAAAATTATCATCAACCGAACAACATTTATTTCTGCTGCGATACAAGCAGGGTATTGGCAAAAATCGTTGAACTGGAATAAATTAACATTCGGCGATCAGATTGATCAACAACGGGGTTTTGTAAATGAAACAAATGAAACGCCGGGCAAACAATCTGTTGGAAATTTTGATTTAGCAAGTGGTTTTTTAATTTCTTCTAAATATTTATTTGCAGGTGCAGCTGTTCATCATATTCTTGAGCCAAATGAATCTTTTTTAGGCGGAGTAAGTAAACTGCCAAGAAAATACACTGTTCACGCAGGTGCAAATATTCCTTTAAATAAAGCAAGTCGTTACGAAGATGAAACTGTTATTTCACCAAACATTTTGTATCAACAACAAGGTGATTTTAATCAACTCAATTTAGGATTGTACGTGCGTCGCGGAACAATTGTAGGTGGACTTTGGTATCGTAACGATGATTCATTTATTGTTTTATTAGGTGTAGAAGTAAATCAATTACGATTGGGTTATAGTTATGATGTAACTGTTTCTAAATTGACAAATGCATCTGCGGGTTCCCATGAAATTACGATGGGCTATTCCTTCGCTTGCAAAAAACCAAAAGTAAAATACAGACTAGATAATTGTCCGAGCTATTAATATTGGTTGGTAATATCTATCGGAATGAGCCCTGATAGGTGTTTGTGCAAAATCGCTTCTCTTCTGTTGACGCTGAAGAAGAAGCGATTTTTTTTAGGCCAGTTTTTTTTGACCTTCGATACATTCCACTTATTAAATATTTTCGTAAAATTCAGAAATTACAAAGCGGAACACTCAGTCTGACAAAAAATCTTCGTCTTGTCATAATGAGTGTTCCGCTTTTTGAATTGAAACAGCGAAGTATTGAAATTCTGAATAAAGCGGAATGTATCGAAGTGTGACAACAACCGACAACTCCTTATCTTTGCCTTCTCAATGGCAGCTCCGGATCATTTACAGATTATTCTTAAAGCAATTCCTGATAATCCGGGCGTGTATCAGTATTATGATGTTGAGGGAAAGTTGCTGTATGTGGGGAAAGCAAAAAATCTGAAGAAACGAGTTTCATCTTATTTCACGAAAGAAAATCATGAGCAGGCGAAGACAGCAGTTCTTGTTCGTAAGATTGCTGACATAAAATATTTGGTAGTCGATACAGAACACGATGCATTGTTACTGGAAAATAATCTGATCAAAAAATATCAGCCGCGTTATAATGTTTTGTTGAAGGATGATAAAACATTTCCCTGGATTTGTATTACGAATGAACGGTTTCCAAGAATTTTTTCAACTCGGAAAGTAATTCGTGATGGCTCACAATATTTCGGGCCTTATGTAAGTGGAAGGGTGATGCATGCAATACTGGATCTTACAAAAAAAATGTATCCACTGCGGAATTGTAGATTAGCGCTGACAGAAAAAAATATTGCAGCAAAAAAATTCAAAGTTTGTTTAGAATATCATATTGGAAATTGTCTCGGGCCCTGCGAAGGATTACAAAAGGAAGAACATTATGATGCTGGCATTGCTGATATCCGATCTATTCTGAAAGGAAATGTTAGTACGGTACTAAAACATCTGAAAGTAATGTTGGATGATTTTGTCCGTTCCATGCAATTTGAAAAGGCGCAAGAACTAAAAGAAAGAATTGAAGCACTAGAAAATTATCAGGCGAAATCGACAGTTGTAAGTGCTACGATTACGAACGTTGATGTTTTTTCGATTCAGTCGGATGAGAAATCTGCTTATGTGAATTTTTTCAAAGTCATTGATGGAGCGATTGTGCAAGGCCATACTATTGAAATGAAAAAGCGTGTGGAGGAGACAGATGATGATTTATTACAAATGGCAGTTGTAGATTTGCGCGAACGATTTTCAAGTTTGTCGACTGAAGTAATAGTTCCTTTTATTCCGAGTGTTGAAATTCCGGGAGTAGAATATTTTGTTCCGCAACGCGGTGATAAAAAACATCTGCTTGATTTATCGGAAAGGAATGTGGGTTATTTCAGAAAAGATAAAGAACGTCAGGCTACACTTGTGGATCCAGAACGACATTCGAAACGAATTATGGCTACGATGATGAAAGATCTTCGGTTAACGGAAGAGCCTCGGCACATTGAATGTTTTGATAATTCAAATTTCCAAGGCGACTTTGCTGTTTCTGCTATGACCGTTTTCAAAGATGCGAAACCAAGTAAACGCGATTACAGACATTTTAATGTGAAGACTGTTGTAGGTCCGGATGATTTTGCAACGATGGAGGAAGTAATTTACCGTCGTTATCTGCGTGTGAAAGAAGAGAATCTTGAAATGCCACAATTGATTGTCATTGATGGAGGAAAAGGTCAGTTGAGCGCTGCTATGACGAGTCTCGAAAAATTGGGATTGCATGGAAAAGTTGCTGTGATAGGAATTGCAAAACGACTGGAAGAAATTTATTATCCAAATGATTCCATTCCATTGTATCTCGATAAAAAATCGGAGACCTTAAGAATTATTCAGCAGATTCGCGACGAAGCACATCGATTCGGGATAACGCATCACAGAAAAAAACGAAGTAAAGGGACTATAAAAACTGAATTGACCGAGATAAAAGGAATCAGCGATACCACGGCACAGAAATTGTTGACTGAATTTAAATCGGTGAAACAGATGAAGCAAAAATCGCTGGAAGAAATTGTTGCGGTTGTAGGCAATGCAAAAGGGAAATTGGTTTGGAATTATTTTTCAAAAGATAAATCAGAAGGAACACTTTAATCAGTAGCAGAATTTATAATTTGGCAAACATGAAATTATTTTCTAATCGGACTGTTATTTTTTTCATTACATTTTCATTTTATTTTTCTGCTTGCAGCCAGGTGACTCCCTTCAATGCAAATATCAGCGATAGTACACTAAGTAGCGGCTATTATTTTCTGCATACTTATAAAGTTCGTAAAGAATTAAATCCCACTCCTTGCCAACAACTAATTTTGGATGCTCAAGGCCAAGTCCTCTATTGCCGCAAAACAAAAACCGCCGGAGATTTTAACCTTCAGCCCGACGGACGAATTTCTTATTACGCAAATGGGAAACATTATTTGATGGATTCTTTGTTTAAAATTGTTGATTCCGTTTCCTGTGTCAATGGCATAGAAACTGATTCGCACGATTTTCTCATTCTTCCAAATGGACATTTTCTATTAATCGGTATGAAAATTACTCCAATGGATTTAGGCGCCTATAAAATGTTCATGAAAAAAGAATTGGCTGGAAGTAAAAACGGGAAGTTGAAAGCTGATGTAATTCAAGAGTTAGATGAAAATCACAAACTTGTTTTTCAATGGAATGCAGCTGATTTTTATAAGGTGACCGATTGCGATCCACTTTTTCTGACGGATTCGATGAGTGTGAGTTTGCCACATATTAATTCGCTAGCAATGGATGCGAATGGAAATATTGTAGCCTCCTGCAGAAATACAAACGAGATTATCAAAATAAATCACACGACAGGAAAAATAATCTGGAAATTCGGTGGTGCACATAATCAATTCAGGTTGTTGAATGACTCCCTTCCGTTTTATGGACAACATGATGCACGTTATTTACCGAATGGAAATCTGATGTTATTCGATAATGGATATGCAGTAGGAAATAAGCAACATGGTGCGCGTGCAGTTGAATATAAAATAGATGAAAGGAACTATAGCGCTACTAAAGTTTGGGATTATACGTATGATGCGAGCATGACGAGTGAAGCGGGAGGCAGCGCAAGAAGAATGTCGAACGGAACAACTTTGATTAATTACGCGAAGATTTTAAATAACAGTAAAAATGTTCTTGCAGTGTTGGTTGACAAGAACGGAAAAAAAGTATTTGAACTTTCTTTTGCAGATTCCTTGGCATCCTACAGATGTTATCGATATGATCGATTACCTTTTACGATTGCTCGTCCGGTGATTCATGCAACGAAAACTGTGGAAGGAATTCTGCTACATACGAGTGGCGGTGTAAAATCTGGAAATTGGAGTACGGGAGAAAAGCAGGTTGAAATGATTCTTGTTACAAAACCTGGGTCTTATATTTTGAATTTACCTTATGGAGATGGAGGTTTTATTTATTCGGAACCGTTTATTGTAACGCAGGATATGTTGAGTGGGAAATAATTTGGATTTCTCGCAGATGTCGGGGATTCCGCGGAGAGTGCGTTGATCTTTTTGGCGATGGAGGTTTTATTTATTGCGAGACGTTTATTGTAACGCAGGAAATGTAGGGTGGGAAATAATTTGGATTTCTCGCAGATGTCGGGGATTTCGCGGAGAGTGCGCGGATCTTTGTGGGGATGGAGGTTTTATTTATTCTGAAACTTTTATTGTAACGCAGGATATGTTGAGTGGGAAATAATTTGGATTTCTCGCAGATGTCGGGGATTCCGCGGAGAGTGCGCTGATCTTTTTGGCGATGGAGGTTTTATTTATTCCGAGAAGTTTGTTGTAATGCAGGAGATGTTGTGTGGAAAATAATTTAGATTTCTCGCAAATGTCGGGGATTTCGCGGAGAGTGCGCGGATCTTTCCTTGGCGAACAATTTGATTTGCGAGAAACCTTTTGGTTATTTATTAGGTTATGCTTCTAAATAGCCCTGACAGAAAGGAGCTCAGTCAACTGTATGGCAGGTCCAGATGACTCCTTCGGAGATAAATGCTCATAAAAAACTGCAATACTTCTGCTCCTCATTTTCTATCTTTGCAGTCCATGGAAACTACTACTTCAACAACTTCTTTTTCGGAACAGGAATTAATTCGTCGCGGAAAACTGGAGGAGCTTCATAAATTAGGAATTGATCCTTATCCCGCACCTGAATTTCTGATCAATGCAACTTCAAAAGATATTTTAGAAAACTTTACTCCGGAAAGTACAAATTATAAAGAGATTTCCATTGCTGGACGTTTGATGACGTTACGCGATATGGGTAAAGCTTGTTTTGCTTCATTGCAAGATTCGGCAGGAAGAATTCAGATTTATATTCGTCGCGATGATATTTGTCCGGGAGAAGATAAAACTACTTACGATCAGATTTTCAAAAAACTTACGGACCTTGGTGATATTATTGGAATCACAGGATATGTTTTTACAACGAAGGTTGGAGAAATTTCTATTCACGTTACTTCATTTAAAATTCTGAGCAAAGCTTTGCGTCCGCTTCCGCAAGTAAAAGTAGATGACGAAGGAAATGCACATGATGAAGTGAAAGATCCTGAATTTCGTTATCGTCAGCGTTATGTGGATTTGATTATTAATCCCGAAGTGCGAGAGACATTTAAGAAGCGCACAAAAATGATTAACACGATGCGTGAGCATTTGAATGATACAGGTTTGTTAGAAGTTGACACTCCCGTTTTACAAGCAATTCCTGGAGGAGCTGCAGCCCGTCCGTTCATTACACATCATAATGCATTAGACGTTCCATTTTATTTACGAATTGCGAATGAACTTTATTTGAAACGTTTGATCGTTGGTGGATTTGATGGCGTATATGAATTTTCACGCAATTTCCGCAATGAAGGAATGGATCGCACCCACAATCCGGAATTTACAGTGTTGGAATATTATGTTGCGTATAAAGACTACGAGTGGATGATGAAGTCTTGTGAATCGATGATTGAAAAAATTGCGATGAATCTTCATGGAAAAAAAGAAGTTACTGTTGGTGAAACTGTAATTAATTTTTCGGCCCCGTTTAAACGTATTACAATTTGCGATGCGATTAAAGAACACACAGGAGAAGATGTGAGTGAAATGAACGAAGAACAATTAATTCTTGTTTGTAGAAATCATGGAGTGCCGCATGATAAAACAATGGGACGCGGAAAATTGATTGATCAAATTTTCGGAGAGAAGTGCGAAGGAAATTATATTCAGCCAACATTCATTACAGATTATCCGATTGAAATGTCACCGCTCACAAAAAAGCATAGAAGCAAAGCAGGACTTGTTGAACGTTTTGAGTTGATGGTGAATGGAAAAGAAATTGCAAATGCTTATTCTGAGTTGAACGATCCTATTGATCAACGTGCTCGTTTTGAAGAGCAAGTTCGTTTGATGGAACGTGGAGATACGGAAGCGATGTTTATCGATCATGACTTTTTACGCGCGTTGGAATACGGAATGCCGCCGACTGCAGGAATCGGAATTGGAATTGATCGTTTGGCGATGTTGATGACGAACAATGTTTCGATTCAGGATGTCTTGTTCTTTCCGCAAATGCGACCAGAGATTTTTTAAATCTTGTTGCCTCGATATGTTTTTTCCTGTCAGAATGAATGGCAGTGTAATGATTTGTATCGAATGCTGACAAGAGAAAAAACCCCTCAGCCTGACAAGAATGGTTCAACTTGAAAAAAATCCCGACAAAAAATTTCTCTATATACTAGGGACAATTACACTTGTCGGATTTTTATTGCGCATGAATGGAATCGGTTCAGAATCGGTTACTGCGGATGAAGCAAGTGCACTTTTCAGATTAAAATTTTCTACTCTTTCTGAAATGATAAAAGGAGGTGTTCAACCTGATGGACATCCAGCATTTACGCAAATTTTATTGTGGTATTGTACAAAATGGTTTGGCATAAGTGAATTCGCCATTCGTTTGCCCTTTGTTTTGTTTGGCACAGGAAGTATTTGGTTAAGCGGAATTGTTGCGCGAAAATGGTTTTCGAGTGGTACAGGAATAATTACGGCATCGGCAATGGCATTTTTGCAATTCCCATTGATGTATTCCCAGTTGGCTCGTCCCTATGCGCCGGGATTATTTTTCACGATGTTGGCGTTGTATTTCTGGACAAAGTTTGTGAATAATAAATCACAAAGTAAAAAAGACATTTTTGGTTTTGGTTTTGCTGTTGCCTTAGCTGCGTATTCGCATTATTTTAGTTTGCTTACGACAACATTGCTTGCTGTTTCAGGAATATTTTTTGTGGCGAAGGAAATTCGAATGCGCTATTTGTTGGCTTGTGCGATTGGTGTTTTGTTATTTGTTCCGCACCTTTCCATAACACTTTCTCAAATGGAAATCGGTGGAATAGGAGGTCCGGGAGGTTGGTTGGGAAAACCGGAACCACGTTTTGTGTTGGATCATTTGAAATTTATTTTTGATGGATCGAGAGGATTGATGTGGTTTGTTTTTGGTATTTGTGGTATTTCAGCAATTGTATTTTACAAGCGACCACAAAAACTTCAGTTGTTGGCTTTAGCACTTTGGGTTTTGCCTTTGCTCATTGGATATTTTTATTCTACAATGAAAAACCCGGTTTTGCAGGATTCTGTTTTGCTATTTTCATTCCCATTTTTGCTAATGTTTTTGTTTTCGCGATTCCCTGAGATGGAATTAAATAAAATAGCTAAAATTATTCCTATTGTATTTTCACTCACTTTTTTAGGTTATGTAACTATTTACAAGCCCTATCGCTTAATGGAACATTTCGGTAGATTGAACGATTTGGTTTCCTATACAACCGCTTGGCAAGAACGTTTCGGTAAAAAGAACGTAGATGTAGTATATAATGTGGATGGACCTTTTATGATTGAATATAATTATCAACGTTTAAATAAAAAGGCGATAAATGTATTAAGTACTTCTAACAACGGAGGAAATGATTTGTTGGAATTAAAAAACATGGTACAGAATTCTAATGCTTCTTTTTTTGTTTATGGATGGAGCACGAAATATTCTCCATTGGAAATACTGCCGATTATAAAAGAAAAATTTCCTTATTTGATTAGAAAGGAACTTTGGTATAATTCAGCAATTTATTGTTTTGCAAAATCAAAAAATGCAGGAACTGTAATAGAAAGCGATGTAATGTTTCACACGATAAATGAATTGGATCCTGAATCCACTTATTCGGTGAAATTGGATACGAAACAAAATTCAAAGTGGCTTGGAGGCTCCAAAAAATTCCTAGAAGATTCTTTTCTCATCAAAACCGACACCATAACTTCTCCATATTCGTATGGATGGACGCAGAAGTTATCTTCCAATTATGTTGAACTACTAGATAGCTCTTGTTTATACAGCCCTTCCTTAAAAATGAAGGTTGGCGATATTCTGAAAAATCCTGATAACGAAATATTATTCACGATCGGCATGAAACAGAATTTCAATTCAGCCGTTGCTGTGTTAGTTATTCAATTTGATCGAGATGGAAAACAATTGTATTGGAATGGACTTGAATCTTCCACGCAAATGGATTTAATGGAGGAAGGGAAATGGCAGAATGTTTATTTCGGATTGCGATTACCTAAAGACCTCTTGTCTACTGACACGGTTAGTTTCTTTTGTTATTCAAAAGATGGTAAGCCGATTCTACTAAATTATCTTGATGTACAAACCTTAAAAGGACATACTGGCATTTATGGCCCACGTCCAGATTTCGAATAAAGCATTCATCACAAATCTCACTTCATTAATCTCACTTCTCCTCTAACTTTTCCGTAAATTCGTACCATGAGTCATAAAATTGCAGTTATTGGAGGAGGAAGCTGGGCAACAGCTATTGTAAAGATGCTTTGCAATAATGTGAAGGGAGCAAGCGATCACAAAATCGGTTGGTGGATTCGTAACGAAGAGACGATTGAGTACATCAAAAAATTTCGTCACAATCCGCGTTACCTGAGTTCTGTTGAATTGCATTTGGATCATTTGGATCTTTCCTCTAATATTTCTGAAACGATTAAAAATAACGACATCGTGATTATGGCAGTGCCAGCAGCTTTTTTGGAAGAGTCTTTGAAAGGATTGTCGAAAAAAGATTTTGAAAATAAAATTGTTGTCTCTGCGATTAAAGGAATTGTTCCTGGCCCACTTTTAATTGTTGGAGAATATTTCAATCAGGAATTCAATGTTCCTTATTCGCACATTGGTGTAATTACGGGCCCATGTCATGCAGAGGAAGTGGCGCTTGAAAAACTTTCTTATCTCACCGTCGCTTCTCAGTCGAATGATATTGCACAATATGTTGCAGAAAAAATTTCTTGTCGTTACATCCGAACAGCCGTTTCAGATGATATTTATGGAACTGAAATTTCCGCAGTTTTAAAAAATGTATTTGCGATTGCAAGTGGAATTTGTCACGGACTTGGTTATGGCGATAATTTTCAAGCTGTATTAATTTCAAATGCCATTCAGGAAATTTCCAGATTTGTAAAAGCAGTTCACCCGATTGATCGTGATATTAATGACTCGGCCTATCTTGGTGATTTACTAGTTACTGCTTATTCTCAGTTTTCTCGAAACAGAATGTTCGGCGCCATGATTGGAAAAGGATATTCTGTGAAGATGGCGCAGTTGGAAATGAATATGGTTGCAGAGGGATATTACGCCACAAAATGTATTCAGGAAATTAATTCAAAATACAAAGTGGATATGCCGATCACAAATGCGGTATTCCATATTCTCTACGAAAAAATTTCTCCGGTAATTGAGATTAAATTATTGACGGATAAATTGTCCTGATAGTTTCTTCCCCCAGATTATTTCTCTGAAAAAAATCTTTTTATTTTCGATGCCGGAACAGAGACAAGAAGTTTTCTCTCTGATTCCGATTTCGATTCCAATTCAAGGTCGTAGAAAATACTTGATTTGCCACGCGCCCATATCTTATTAATCACACATTCTTTGTCTTCATACAGTACCTTGTCGCCCTCCAAAAAAGGGATTGAACTTTCTTTTGACACGGCCTTTAAATTTTATTTTTTGATTAATCGAGTAGTAAAGGATTGATTGTTTGTTTTTACAATCACCATGTACATTCCCGCAGGCAAATTACTTAGATCGGTTTTCATTGTATGAGCACCCGAAATTTCATTTCGATTTTCGAAAACAACACGCCCTGTCAAATCAGTAATTTGAACATTTTGAATTTCAGTAGGAACACTTATAGTTACTTCTCCATTTGTTGGGTTAGAAGAAAGTGAAATCAGACCTGTGCCAAAATCAGATTCGTGAATACCTACATTCGTAATTGTATAACAAGATGAAGTATCAGAACAACCGGTTGAGAAATTTGAAACGATGACTGCATAAGAACCTGCAACTGTTGGCGTGAATAACTGACTTGTAGCACCTGCTACTTGAGTTCCTGTTGTGCAATTTATCCATTGGTAATTTATTCCTCCTACAACCGCTGAGAGAATTCCGAAATTCACATTTACAGAAGTATCAGGCAAAGGATTAACTGTAAGTGTAAAAGAATACATATCAAAATTCGGAATAGCGCAAGCGTCGTTGTTAATCAATACAACACTGATGGAATCATTATTAAGCGGATTCGGGAATGGTAATGTTGTATTTGTTGCTCCAACAATAGCTGATCCATTTAAGTACCATTGTAGCTGTGGATTTGATCCGCCTCCAATGATACTTGCCGTGAAGGAGGAAGATTGCCCTGCGCAAAGATTGGTCGTTCCCGAAGCAGAGACGCTCGGAATAGTAGATGGTAATACAGTCATCGTAATGCTATTTGAAGTAGCAGTATTCGGAGACACGCAAACATCACTACTCAACATTTAAACACTTACTATATCACCAGTATTTAAGTTTGATGTATTAAAGGTATCAACGTTTCCTCCTGCTGGTGTGGAATTCACATACCATGTATAAATTGGATTATGCCCTTGTGCGACAGCGTTTGCATAAAAAGTTACGTTGACTCCACTGCAAACTGTTGTGCTGGATGTTGTAATGTTTACAGAAACAACATTGTTTGAATATCCAACTGCCATTCCGATTTCATTACTTGTTGCTGAACTTGCAGCCGAACACCAATGATTGCTATAGACTACACAAGAAATAGTGTCGTAGTCCATTAAATATTGGTTAAAATAATTTGCCGATGTAGCTGAAGGAACCGAAAGACCATTGATAAACCATTGGTATGTCGGAGAATTTCCAGCATTTGTTACGGAGCTAGAATAGAATGTGGTATCACCATAACATGTGGTAGTGGTTGATGCGGTGATAGTAATTGAAGGTGAAACGGGAGTATGCACATTTACTGTTACGGGAGTTCTCGCACTCGCATAACAACCGTTGTTTGTTGCATCCACATAATATGTAGTGGTAGTAGAAAGTGTTGGTGTTGTATACGAATTTCCAAAAGCAATTGGAGATCCACCAGTTGAACTTGTATACCACTCCAATGTACCAACAGAAGCGGTTGCAGAAATAGTAACAGAACCCGAAGAACAAATACTATCTGTTACAGTTGAAGTAATTGTTGGGTAAGGATAAACATCAGCTGGGCACATGGTGCGTGATGCAGATGTACAACCATTGTTCAGCGCTTCTGCATAATATATTGTGCTAACCGAAATGGACGGAGTAGTAAAACTATTTCCTGTTCCAATTGGAGAACCACCACTTGGTGTTGTAAACCAATTTATAATTCCTGCACTTGCTGTCGCGGAGATATTTACTGTTCCTGTTCCGCAACGAAGGCCACCGATTGCACTTATTACACTTGGCAATGGATTGATCGTTAATGTAACGGGAACTCTTGCACTTGTACATCCGCTCAGAGTTGCATCAACATACCAAGTCGTTGTTACAGAAACTGATGGTGTTGTGTAATTGTTTCCGGTATTAACTGAAGAACCTCCACTCGGAAGTGTATACCAATTTAGTATTCCAGAATTAAAACTTGCAGAAAGAATAGCGGATCCAGAACCACAAATAGTTGCAGAGGTTTGGCTAATAAATGTTGGAATTGGATTTACTGTTACTAACACGGCAGTTCTTGATAGTGTTGTACATCCGTTTAAGTAAGCATCGACATAATAAGTTGTTGTTGTAGAAAGGTTAGGTGTCGTGTAAGAAGTTCCTGTGAAAAACGGAACACCCCCCGTCATTGCTGAATACCAATTCACCACACCGGCACTTGGTGTTGCAGTAAGTACTGCCGTTCCCGAACCACATATTGTTGCACCAGCAGAAGTGGTGATGGTTGGAATGGGTTTAATGGTTGCAACAACTGATGCGAGTGGTGTAATAGTACAACCACTATCGGTAGCAGAAACATAATAAGTTGTAGTGGTAGAAATGGAAGGTGTAACGTAAGTTCCCCCTGTTCCAAGTAAAGTTCCCGCTGTTAATGCACTGTCCCAATTAATAGTTCCTTCATTAGCTGTTGCATTTAAGGATACAGTACCTGTATCGCAATTGTTGTAGGGTGTAGTGGTTGTAATTGTTGGAGTGGTAATTCCTGTAACAATGTTTACCAAGGTCTGAGCACTAGTTCCACATGTATTTGCTGCATCAACATAAAAAATGGTATTTGAATTTATTACTCCTGTTGGAAAATTATCTCCGTTACCTTGATTGACTTGACTCGAATTATACCATGTATGTGTTACTCCTCCTACATAATTTACATAAATATAAATATTACTTCCAGCGCACATTAAAACATTTCCATTTGATGGCACGGGCGAAGTAATTGTAGGAGGTAAAGGCATTACACAAGAGGAATATTTTGCTAAAAAAGCATCATAAGACCCTAGTGAAGTTAAATTTGAAACCCCTGGGCCTGTATTAAAGTCAACTGTATTTGTAAAAGAACCAGTGACCAAATAATCTCCGTTACTTGCAACAGCTACATCTCCAGAAGTTTCATCTCCTGCACTTCCCCAGCGTTGGAAATTGCCAGTGAAATTTCCTGAAGCATCCAACTTTACTAGATAAAAATCATATAATCCCGCGGAGGTGGTATTTGATGTGGTCGTTAACGAAGGATCAAAATCAGTGACTCCGGTAAATCCTCCAACAATATAAATATTAGCTGATACATCTAATGCTATACGCCTCGCATAACAACTAACTGCACCATCTAATGCATCTGCCCATAAAAAATTTCCTGAGCCATCATATTTGTAAATCATCGCATCATAATTTGACCCATTGTTAAGAAATATATTTCCTGTGTTAGTTGGATTCACAACATCTCCGTTGAAATATCCCAGAGCATATACATTTCCAGTTCCATCCACTGCAACATCAGTAAAGAGCTGGCCGTTCTGACCGAAAATCTTTTTACTCCATAAAAGTGTCCCTGCTGCATTATACTTTAATATATAACATTCTCGTCCCCATAATGCGTTAAGAGATACATGAGGCGCTTGAACGGTTGTACTATTGGTATATCCTGTTATATACATATTTCCAGAGGCGTCTGTAGTAACCGCCGTCCAAACATCTTGAATATCTCCTCTGAAATGAAGACCTAGTGAATAATTTCCCGAGGCATCCAATCGAACCATAAACCCATTTGATTGAGATCCTGCATTTGCAGCAACAACTGCAGGGCCTGGATCAAAATCAAAGTTTCCTGTGTAAGAACCAGCGATATAAGAATTAAAGGAAGCATCAGCAATAAACTTCAAACGGATAATGAACCTCTGGAAAAGGATAAAACTCTTTTAGTTGAATTTTTTTAATTTATTTTTTCTTTGCTTTTCAGACAAAATGCTCAGAAAAATATTTTCAGGTTTGAAAAGGGATTTTTAAAGGACGACTAGATATTTGTTTTTGTGCGACAAAAATTTTCAACAGGTTAAAATATTCCCATAACTGACTCAATGAATATTTAATCCGGCATCGACATTTTTTAAATAGATGACGTAGATCAGAAAATAGGTTGCCTCTTAATAGATGCTGTAGTTCATTTCCATTTCATCTCCCGTATTTTCTCAAGAGCCTGTTGCCAGGTACCAGTAAAGAAATGGATTCCCTCTTCAGTTTGAATTTTCGATGTATGTGCCCGAAATCCGAACAATACAAATTCACCAATCAGCAATGCTGCAATAGTTATAGTTTTCATCTCAGAGTTTATTTAATATTTCTTTAACAGACAATCTATTTTTATAATTTTCGTCAAAGTGTATAAAGGCAATTGTTCCATCCCGATTAATAATCACTGTTGCGGGAACCGGAAGAATATGATCCGTATTTCCATTTGATTCATCAAGATCAATGCCAAGTAATTTGTATTTCTTTATTGTCAGCTCATTTACCTTAAAAGCAACACCATAGGCTTTCATAATAACGTATGCACTATCGTGTATAATTTCAAAAGAAGCATTTGTTTTAGAAATTGACTGATCGATGGAAGTTTCAGTTTCCGGAGTAATTGCTATCAGCGAAGCGCCTTTTTCCGTTATGAGACTCAAACTATCCTGCAAATCGCTCATATGACGATTACAATACGGACACCAACCCCCACGATAAAAAACCAGAACTACTTTTCCCTTGCTGAACATTGCCTCTAAATCAAGGACTGTGCTGTCATGACCCAATACTTTAAATACAGGAGCTTTGTCACCTACCTTCAAAAAAATCAAGGAGTCATTTTGTGCTTTAAGTGATAAAGCTATTCCCGATAAAAATAAAATTGCTAATAACCTCAACATCTACGAGCCTGTTTAAATTTCATTTGCTGATCCTTCTGAATAATATTTACTTCGGCACAGTGACTTAAATATGTAAAGGCAAAATCTACCTCTAAGTTTATGGGGTCGCCCGAAATCTGCTCAAACAATCCAGCACATTCAAATTTTCCTTCTGGACTGAATCGGGAAATTGCAAACCAGTCATCAGACAATTGTATATGAAACCATGATCCGCAACCTTCACCACTTAACCAATGAATATCGGAGGGCAAATGGGATGGTCGTGCAGGCGCCGGCATCACCTTATGATACATTGCTGATTGTCTCACTTTTAAATTTATTTAAATTCACAAAATGAGATGGGCGAACATTTTCCCTGTTCCTTTCGTGAGCAATAATGCAATAACCTGATAATACTTTTACATTTCCTATTGGAGTCGGACTCCCTGTTTTAGGAAAGGCAAGGGCAAAGCGAAAATTCCAACTCGGTTTTCCCGCTTGTAAAACCGAGTTTACAAATCGTGAACAATTAGTTCCGTTCGGTAAAAAAGGTCCATAAGGAATTGGAGAGATTTTCTGCATTTCATTCGCCAGTTCAAATGCAGTTTCAAAATTTACATCACACGAAGAAGCGTGAAGGTTGCCTACTCCATGACAGGATTCATTCGAAAACAATTCAAGTAAAATTTGACTGTAATTCTGTAGCTTATCAGTTTCCGAAAAGACCGCCTTCGTTTTTATTTCCAGATCATGATCTGTAAAAGCACTTCTGACTCTGCCGTACTGATAAGGTGCATGATAACGACCGAAATCAAAATAATGACAATTGCCGCTTGTCTTTTCAATTAATACAATAGCAGCATGCCCCACTTTATAATAGTTTCCATTATTAATCCGAAACCATTTCAGCGGCACATCATACCAAGCTCCTGCCTGTTTACAAAGCGTTTCCGGCCAGGCCAGTGCGATTGCAATTCCATTATACATTTCCAACAATTTCTTTATTCAGTTTAACATTACACTTTTTTCCCTGCAACAAATCAGAATACCGAAAAGTGAAAACTGAATTTTTCATTTCAACCTGAGAGATGCTTAATGTCATAAGATCGCCATCTCCTTTCATAAGTATATCGTCTGAGGATTTCAATCCGTGTTTTTTATTATGAAAATCGTAAATCTTACAATCCTCAAATTCACTGTGTCCAATTATCCAATCTTTAAACAATTGCAATCTTACCGCCTGTATTTCCGGAGTATATAATGTTGCTGAAGACCAAATCTGATATTCATCCGTATTTAGTTTTTTTAAATATTTTTTTACACCATCCCATCTGAACTCAAAAAAAACAATTTGATTTTCGGAAGAAGAATTAATGGTCAGCAATGTAAAAGGTTCTACGTTTTCAAGATTTCCGCATTCAGAAAAATCAAACACATTTTTATATTGAAAACTCTCCAGAAGAATCAACCCACGACTCTTTACATAATCCTTCCTTTTGATGTGATTTACAAATGCACCGTTTAGCAAACAAGCTGTTCTTCCTGATGAATCTGAAGCAATCCATGTACCACCTGCTGCTTCGTCCTTCGGATAAATAAGTTCTATACCGTTGACGGTATGCTTTTCGGGCGGAAGTGTATTTCTGCTTGCCTTCTCATCTCTACAGGAAGTAAGAAAGAAGCCATCTTTGGTGGGGACAAAAGTTACTGTGCACATATTTTTATATGTCTGATGGTTGAAGGCGCATAACCAAATGTTTCTTTCACAAGAGAAGTCAGTTGCATTTCAGTAATCGCCACTTTTATCAGTGCCTGATGATGAATACTGTGTTCCAGATTGTATGCCAGTTCCCTATAAAAAGAAGATTGAATCCTGTCCGGTTGTTTGTTTTCCTCTGTAGAATAATCTGCAATAAAGGTGACAAGAAAATCACTTTTAATATCCTGCAACGCATTGATAATTTTTTCCGTCATCTCGGAGGCATTATAAACATCTGTTTCCAGTTTCAGATCGCGCTGACGGGAATCGTAATTTACTTCCTTCGATTGTTCACTAGAAAAAAGGCATTGGTAAAATTCCAGAATATGTCGAATGTGTTGGCCGATAGAGGCATTGGTTAGAATTTCAAGTTTACGATTATATTGATCCTGAGACAATCCTTTAAGGAGTTCATTTATTTCAACAAGGTTATTGATAATATGTCGTTTCATAACTTTAGTTGTTTAAGAGGTTCAGGGTTTAATGATTTCCGTTACTTCTGTATTGGTAGTCTGATCAAATGCTTTTACTTCTACATATTTTACATTAGGAACCCAGAATGTTCCTCCTTCAATTTTCACTTGAATATTATTTACAATTGCCATTTTATTATTGATGGATGCATAAACATGATATTTATTGTCTAGTTGTGATCTCATCAGATAGAATGTTTTTTTGCTGTAAGAAACAAACTCAAACATGAAGGTGTGTTTTTCCTTGTTGACAATCTGTGATTTTACACCGTAAGCATAATTTTGCTGGACATAAGATAGCGGATCAATCTTTCCTTTTTCTGCATACTTAATCCAATATACTTTGATCGGATTTAGTTCATCCAGATTTCCATCTTCATCCTCATTTAAAACATAAACAATCGTATTGGCGTTTATGGTCCGTTGGATATAAAACAACAGATTGTTAATGCCTTCCGGTTTGGGATAGGACATTCCCTCTGTATCAATAGTATCTGACCTAAATGAAGAAGTCAATAAAGACACTATTGCCAAAACAAATAGATTTCTTAGTTTCATTTTTTGATTTTTGATCTATACTTAGATAGTCGAACGGGAAAGCCAAACATTACAGAAACAACGCTTATTTCTAAGAATATTCATCGGTAATTGGTTCAGTACTCAATTTTAAATGTCACATCAATCGATTTAGCAACATTCGTTGAAGGCTTTCCTTTTTCAAATGCAATTTTATAATCTGAAAGCACAATGACCAGTTTAGTATCCACTGTTACGGTTCCGTTTTTTACGGTCACGGTACCTTTTTCATTTACAGGATTTGTTATTTCTTTAATGGTCATTTCTCCGGTTACAGTTGCGTTGTAAACTCCATCCTTCGCAAAATTTACATCTTTCAGGTTAGTGATTTTTCCTTTGAATTTTGCTTTCGGAAAAACCTTAGTATCGAGAAATTTATCACTGTTAAAATGTTTTTGCATTAATGCTTTTTCAAATTCAAAGCTCTGCATCGGCACTGAAACAATTATATCACCTGTTACTTCATTCAAAGTGGATGTAGATGCATAATTTACAGCCTTGATATCTTCCGCATCGGTATGAGAAAAAATATCCGCCTGCGTCTTTTTACTAATCAGTTTATCTTCGACAATAGTGAAGCTGAATAATCCTGCCATTGCAATCAGGGACAATACAATTTTGAATTTGGTTTTCATAGATTAATTTTTTTAGGTAATTATTACTTTACTAAATCACATTTTTCAAGAATCACATTTTCATAAATCTCCATATCCGTATCATAACTTGCTCCTGAACGGATAATTCCTTTTATACTTACAGTCGTTCCTTCCTTAATCGTTTCTGCATTTTTGCTTGTTGCCGGCATAAAAAAACATTTCACTCCTGCCTTGTCGTCCTTACGCTGTAATAGTATCGTGGTCTGATTGTTCATATCCTTATCAATAGACTTTACAACACCTTTGACGACAAATATTTTAGAATTCCCATCATCACCCAGATACTTTGCATTTGCTTTTTTCTCGTCTTGCAAATATTCATTCACAAGACTGGGTGCCTCAACTGTAAAATCAGTCTTTTCGGCCTGCACATCCAGATGTGGCATGTTCCATAAATAATAGGCGTAAGCGGAACCGAATGTCAGAATGACAAGAAAACTGATCAGTATAATTTTTATTTTTTTCTTCATATCAAATTTTTGTAAGTCCGTTTCTATACAGATAGTCGGATTCATTTTGAATTCCTTACACGTTCTTGAAAAGAATTTCAAAAAAACACCCATTATATGGATGCTTGCTTCTGAAGAAATTATTAAGAGATCCGTTCAACTTTCGTTTTGGCCTGCTGTCAAAGCCTTTCCAATCCGTTCTTTTGCGTTTGAAGAAAACTTATAGCTTGAGAAATCAGAAATATTCCCTGCTTTCTCAAGCAAAGCTTCAATAATAAGACTCTGTTTCTGATATGCTGCACATTTATCACATATTTTCAAATGCATTTTAAGTTGCAACCGATCCATAAACGGCAATGGCGACAAGAGGCTTTTCTCTAAAAGATAAGTAGCCTTTCTGCATGACAAAACAATTAAGTTCATTAACTTTTTCATTGTCTTAAGCTTTTAACCAGTTTTTTTCGAGACAATCCCGCAACTGCAACTTTGCCCGATGCATGATCACCCAGAAGTTAGTCGGAGTAATATTCAATTCCTTACAAACATTGTCAGTTTCTTTTTCTTCCACCATTTTGAGTATGACCAGCGACTTCTGATTGGAAGGCAGTTTTCCAATACAGTTATTCAAAACAACGCCCAATTCCTTGTTTTCAAGGGCCGATGAAAGATCAATCCCCCAGTTCTTCGGAATTGCATTATCTCTCCATTCTCCATCATCATTGAAATAATTATTCAATATAGATTCATTTTCATTACTTATTGCAGAATTAGAAATCTCGTATTTCGTGGATGCTTTTTTATAATGATCTGCAATTTTGAATTTGAGAATGGCGTACAACCAGGTCCGTTCGGAACTGTTTCCTTTAAAATTAGTTGCAGATTTTAGACCGGCAAGAAAAGTTTCCTGCACCAAATCTTCTGCCAGCTCTGAATTATCAGTTTTGCTCATGGCATAAGCAAATAACTCATCGGAGTATAATTGAATCCAGAGTTCAGGATTTAATAGTTTCGGATTTCCAGTCATTTATCTTTGGTAAAGGTAATACAAGGCAAGTGTAAAAGGGTTGTCAAAGTGGGAGGTGATTTTAACTCCGCCTGTAATATTACCCGCAGTGTCAATGTAAGTATCTGTAAATAGGGAATACGACGGTTCAGTTGCCAGAGTTAATTTTATCCCGGTACTGAATTTTATTCAAGACAGGAGTGAAACTCTACACTTCCGCCAAAAGGTTGCGTCAAGCCAATCTCAATTGAATATTTTTTTTGCGATGTGTCCACAACTTGTGAATTTATTATTTTGGAACATAACCGCAGAAAAAAGAATACTAATTTTTTCATAGCAATGAATTGAAATTTCACCCAACAATCATTTTTGGGGATTACATTTTATGAACAAATTTTCTTTTGGTTTGTATTAGAGAACAGTATTTGCATTTTCAAAATTTAGCCGCGAGTATAAAACAATTTCCCTCTGGCAATTCTGCCGGAGGGAAATTAAAAGCCTCTGATTTATTTTTTACTAAGACACCTTAGGCGGCTCCTTCTTCCCATCATCCTTTTTCACTTCAGGGAGTTTCTTTTTATCAGGATTCATTAACTCCATTAATTTTAATCCGAGTAATCCGTCCATGGCATTTCCGTTTCCTCCACCGATCAATATATCAGGAATTAATTTCACATGACCTTTCGAAAGTTCTTCGGTGATTTTATAACGTGTGAAGTTTTCTCCACCCAATGCTTTCACCGCAAGTTCATAAGCTTCTGCAGTTGATTTACCAATGGCAAGAATTTTTCCCGCTTCAGCAGAACCTGTAACAGTAATCTGTTCTGCATTCGCGGAAGCTTTTAATTTGATCGCTTCTGATTCTGCCTGCGCTCTTGCTTTGGTTGCTTCCGCTTCCGCAAACGCGCGCAATTTAATTACTTCCGATTCCGCTCCGATTGCAAGTTTTACTCCGGCAGCATCACCTTCCGCTTTTTTCACTGTTGCATTCGCAGTACGCTCAGCAATCTCAACACTCTGTTGTGCTTT
>JBBRYH010000019.1:0-64026 GCA_038237845.1 Bacteroidia bacterium | reverse complement strand
TTTTTATAAATTGCCACTGGGTATTACTTAAATCGGTTGGATACATTATTTGTAGTTTTGGTGAACAACAAATAAATTAACTTATTCAATCGATTTATTTTACCCATAATATTATTTTCAACATAAATTTAAACAGGCTCTTAGAAAAAATATTTTAAGACTGTCAATAAGCATTTCTGCTTTTGTGTTACCAATTGAAATGATTTTTGTTCCGTTGTAGGTAGTATCTGCTGGATAATTTTTTATGTATAGTTCAGAGTTCACAACATAAAAACTCATTGGAAGCGCTTTGGTAACCCCAAGGTCACCATAGACAGAAACATTACCTGCGTGACTATTGCCCAGTTTGTAAAAGAATTCCTGTATAATGTAAATAGCTGTATTTCGAGTTGTAGTAGTAAGTAGACGTTCTGAAACAATTTTTACTTGCTTGTCAAATTCAACTTTGGTAATGTTTTTATATAGTACTGGCTGGAGTTCTTTTAGACTTGTTACTAGGATGTTGAAATCAGAAACAAAACCTTTTCCGTCTTCATTCTTTGGAATTTCAGTTCCAGAGAAAGTCAATATGAAAATGAAAAACAAAATGGAACTTAGTTTTAACATAAGGATTGATTTATTACTCTTCCAACCCGTTTTTTTTCCTGAATTCCTTTTCAAGCAAATCGGAACTTCTTACAGATTCTTTCACCCAATCTAATTTAATATCGAGCATTTCTTCTTCTGTCAATTCATAATTCAAATCAGATTCCCTTAGGCGTTTTGTCAATTCATACATACAAATCGCTGCCGAAACAGAAATATTAAAACTTTCTGTAAATCCAGACATCGGAATTTTTACAAATTCATCAGCCTCCTTCATAATAGTATCAGAAAGTCCATCGATTTCCGTTCCGAAAAAAAGCGCAATTTTACCTTTCGACAAATCAAGTTCGCTTACTAAACAATCTTTTGTATGAGGAGTTGTCGCAACAATTCGATAGCCATTAGCTCGCAATGCCTGAATGCAGGAAAGTGAATTGTTTTCAGAAGCTCTGTGGCGTTGAAGCGTAAGCCATTGGTGGGAACCAAGAGAAATGTCTGAACTTGGACTGTATTTATTTACATTTTCAATGATGTGAACATCCTGCACACCGAAACATTCTGCACTTCTTAAAACAGCACTTGCGTTATGGGGTTGAAAAACATCCTCAACCACCACAGCAATATATCGTGTACGAAGTTGAATAACACTTTCGAATTTACCTTTTCGTTCATCCGTGATAAATCCACTTAGAAAAGTATATAACTCCTGCTTATAATTATCCATGTGCAGCTTTTCCATTAGAGAGCGCCATTAAATTGCACATTCGAAACAACATTCTTGCTCCAACATTTGCATCCCATTCATCTTCGCCAGGAGAAACTTCATTCAAATCACAAGCAATAATTTTTTTGCCTGATTTTGCTATGCGTTCAATTAAATATGCTGCTTGCTCAAATTCAAATCCACCGGCAACAGGAGTTCCAGTATTTGGACAAAGTTTTGGATCCAATCCATCGATATCGAAACTGATATAAACGTTTTCAGGAAGTGTTGCAATAATTTCATCTACTTGCTCAGCCCAAGTTTTTCCTTCGTATTGCGCATGTTTCAAATCACGATCAAAAAATGTCTGCACACGGCCATTGCTATCACGAATAAGTTCAGCTTCCTGCTGACAGAAATCACGAATACCAACTTGGACGAGTTTGCTTACTTGAGGAATAGTAAGCGCATTATACATGATAGAAGCGTGTGAATATGTAAATCCTTCAAATGCCTTGCGTAAATCTGCATGTGCATCTATTTGTAAAATTGCAAAGGAGGAATATTTTTCTGCAAGCGCTTGCATCATTCCAAATGGTGTACTATGATCTCCACCAAGTAACGCAACAAGCTTTCCTTTGTTCATCCAATCCAAACAACGTTTTTTTACCCATGCATTCATCCAATCAGAACCTGCATTTACATTTTTTAAAATTTTGCTAGTAATAGGATCTGTGGTTACATTAATTCCATTGGTCAATGCATCAATACATGATTTAGCTTCTTCACGAAGTTCTTCAGCTTTACTTTTTACTTCATCCGAAATTTCGTCCATTGCAACACCAATCTTCCATGCGTCCTTAATAGAAGGTTCGTAAAGATCAACTTGAAAGGAAGCGTTGAAGATGGCTTCAGGTCCATTTGATGTTCCATCACTGTATGATACTGTAACATCCCATGGAACAGGTAGGATTACGACATCAGCTTCTTCACAAGTGAAGGGTAATCCGTAAATATTTGCATTTGGATCACCAAGATCATTTGGATTGAAATTTTTTATTTTATCAGCTTTACTCATTGCAATTTTATAATTTTCTCAAAGGTAAGAAAGCGGGGAGAATAGGTTCCAAAAATAATATCCAGAATCAACCAATAAAAAACCCTTTCATGAATCATGAAAGGGTTCTCAAATCACGAATAAACGTGAATCTGAAATGCTTATTTATTTATTTATTTACTGTTGCAGCAAGTTCAGAACCTGCTTTAAATTTTGCAACTTTTTTAGCTTTGATTTGAATTGCTTTTCCAGTTTGAGGATTACGTCCAGTACGAGCAGCGCGTTTTGTAACTGCGAAAGTTCCGAATCCAACAAGAGAAACTTTATCTCCTTTTTTTAATGTTTTGCTAATAGAACCGATGGTAGCGTCGAGAGCACGTCCTGCATCTGCTTTAGAAATTTTAGCTTCGTTTGCAATTGATTCGATAAGTTCTGCTTTGTTCATTTGGTGTGTGTTTTAGGTTTAAGAATATGTTGGGATGAATTTTATTTTTGTCTTGAGCAAATATAGTCGGAATCAGATATTACGCAAGTTTTCCGAAACTTAAATGCTCTGAATTGTTTATAAAACCTGAGTTTTTGTTAATAATGGCTTGTTTTTCCTATGTTCCACGCACCTTTCAGCGATTCGACACGCTGCAAGCCTCTGTTTATAGCTATTTCAGGGAATCGCCTTTGCTTAAAATAAAACCTCGCAAAAAATCGGCTACAGGCATTTTCTTTTTTCCAGGAGCCTGAATTTCTAAAATTCGGATTGTGCCAGCACCTGTTGCCACTATGAAATTTTCGGAAATTGTTCCTGGTAAATTTATTGTAACATCTGAAATTAATTCAGATCGATAAATTTTTAAAATCAATTCTGTTCCATTTTCACAATATAGATTTGTCCATGCGGCAGGATAAGGAGACAATCCTCTTATATGATTGTGGATTTCAATTGCCGAACAATTCCAATCTATCTTGCAATCTTCTCTGAATATTTTTGGTGCTTCATGAATTATATCAGTAGTTTTTATCAATGAAGATTGTGGGATATTTTGAACATTTCCGATTGCAATTGCATCAACAGTTTTTGCAACAAGTTGGGCTCCTACAACCATCATTCGATCATGGACTTCACCAGCGGTATCATTTTCTCCAATAGAAATTTCTTCCTGAAATATAATATTACCTGTATCAATTTGATGTTGCAGAAAAAAAGTGGTAACACCCGTTATCTTTTCTCCATTCATCACAGCCCGATTTATTGGTGCGGCACCGCGATACTGAGGAAGAAGGGAACCATGCAAATTAAAAGTTCCCATAGGAGTAAGTTGCCATATTACTTCGGGTAACATTCTGAAGGCAACTACAATTTGCAAATCAGGTTGCAATGCTTTTAATTGATCAAGAAATTCTGGCGATTTTAATTTATCCGGTTGAAGAATCGGAATATTATGTTGAAGGGCAAAAAGTTTAACATCACTTTCTTGTAATTTTTGTCCGCGTCCTGCGGGTTTATCAGGAACGGTTACGACACCAACAACATTGTATTTTTCAAGCACTAATTTTTCCAGACTTGCCACAGCAAATCCCGGAGTTCCCATAAATACAATTCGAAGTGATTTGTTTGTCAAAACTGAGAGCGTCAATTTTTATTTTCGTTTCTGTAATGGAAAGATTATCTTTTTCGGATATCAACAATCTTTACAGTTTGTCCAGCCATACAAACAGACATACGATCTTCGGGAGTATATTTTACCCAAATTAAAAGACTATCCTTTTGAAAAGCAGGGGCGATTTCATCTGGTTCAATTCTTTTGTTGGCACTATCAGGTAATGCGATCATGTATTTACATCCATCCAATTGAACATCTGTGACGTATCCTTTAATATATCCATTCGCAGAATAATTATAATTTGGATCAGCTTTATCTGTAACAACTTCTTTTACGTTGTGGCAAGAAAATAAAATTGTGCCGATTAAAAGAATTGCAAGAATCAGTTTGTTTTTCATAGTGTAGGTCTTTTAACAAAAATAGGATATTCAATCAAAAAATCATAAAGCTGTACGCTATTCAACATAAAGCACCAAGCCTTTTAAATACTCACCTTCTGGATGAAATATATTTACAGGATGATCTGCTGGCTGCGTTAAATGATGCATAACACGAACATTTCTTTTTGCGACTATTGCTGCCGACATAATGGTGTCATAAAACAATCTTCTATCCACGACTTGTGAGCAAGAAAAAGTAAAAAGAATTCCACCTGGACGAATAATTTTTAGGGCTTCAGCATTTAACCTTTTATATCCCATTACTGCATTATGTTTTGCACTCATATGTTTTGCAAAAGCAGGTGGATCAAGAATAATTACATCATATTCATTTTCTTTACCCTCGAGAAAGTCAAAGGTATCCATAGCAAAAGAAGTATGATTTTTTATACCGTTCAATTCAATATTTCTATCGGTAAGTGCCATTGCTTTTTTTGAAGAATCAACACTGTGAACTTCTGATGCACCTGCATTAGCGGCATAAACTGAAAATCCGCCTGTATAACAAAACGTATTGGCTACTTTTTTTCCTTTGGAATATTTAGCAACTAACTCACGATTTTCCCTCTGGTCAATAAAGAAACCTGTTTTTTGTCCGCCTTCCCAATCTACATAAAACTTATTTCCATTTTCAATAATTTCACCATCACCTGTTGATTCCCCAATCAAATATGAATTAGGATAATCTTTTCCATCACGATGAAGTGATTCGCTAGACTTATCATAAACAGCTTTCAATTTATCACCCATTACTTCTTTCAAAGCGTTTGCTATTTCCTGTCGCTGAATGTGAAATCCTATAGAATGAGCCTGAAGTACTGCAACACCATTGTAAAAATCAACAATAAGGCCTGGCATTCCGTCCCCTTCAGCATAAATCAGACGGAAACAATTTGTATTATTATTTCCAGCCAAACCAATATTTTTTCTGTAATCGTAAGCTTTTTGAATTTTCTGTTTCCAGAAATCAATTTTTGGATCAATTGCTTCGAAGGAGAAAAGACGTACTGCAATAGAGCCATCTTGAATATGTCCTGTCCCTAAATATTCTTCCTGATTGGAATAAACATCAACAATATCACCTTCCTGTACAGGTCCTTTAATTTTTTTTATCGCACCCGAAAATATCCATGGATGAAAACGACGTGGCGATTGATCTTTACCGGAAGAGAGTATTACTCTTGAACGTTCTAATGGCATAAAAAAATTACAAATTATAAATTATCTTGAAGGACTCCCGCGGAGCAGTTTACCAATTGTGTAAAGGTACGAAAGTGATCTATTTTGAGAGTAAAATCTTTGCTTTAGATTTTTCAACGCCATTGACAGAAATAGCAATGAAATGTTCTCCAGGATAATGTTTTCTGGTTGTAAAATCCTTGAAACGATGATTACGTTGGAAGGTAATGGTTCCTGGGTCGAAATGTTTAGAGCTGAGTTGAAATACTTTTTTGGAGTGCTTTCCATTACTCTTCATGAAATAAATAAGATATTCTATCCTTAAAAGCTGTGATTTTTTAGATTGATTTTTTACTTCCAAGGAAAACGAAAGGGAATCTCCGATTTTCAATTTTGGATTTTCAATTTTTAGTTTTTCAATTGTTGCATTAACATTTTTAGAAAATCCAAATATTCCCAAGACTTCGTCGTGACCTTGTTTCAATAAGGTACGACACGCATGTTTTAATAATTTATCAGTTTCTTCTGCTTTTCCGATCCAGCGTTTTGCGGTTTCCAGTACGAGTTGCGGGTGATCTTTAGTTATATCGTTCAGATTATTTGCAACACTTCTTCTAACATATTCACTGGAATCGTTTTTCAATAATTCTAAAATCTGAATTACTTTGTTTGGATCTTTTTTAAATTGGGGAAGGGGAGTGGCCCAAGGTAAACGAGGGCGAATTCCTTCTGTAGCTAAACGACGGACGTGTTCATTTTTATTCTTTGCCCATAGTTTTACTCTTTTTAAAACCAATTCCTGTTCTTTTGAAACGAATGGACGTATTGCAAATTCGGCGGTTGAAAATTGGGTAAGAATTTCCAATGCATCTAATGACGTTTCTATATCGTTGAGTCCATTTACTTCTACGAAATCCGGAAATACCAAAGCACCTAATCCACGAAAAGCAGGTGCAACTTTCATTACAATTCCAATTTGTTTTCGATAGGGATATGGAAGGAACTTATTTATTGTATCTGAAATATGTCGAATGCGCTGCTTTAACTCCTTTGAATTCCAGGATTTATCAATGATAGATTTCTGAAAACCTGATTCATCGAAATTTGGATCAGCTTTTTTAAAAGCCTTTGCCAATAGACAAACGAAATCGCCGTTCAGTATATTCTTTAGTGGTTCAGGTTTTGAGGAAATGAACTTTCGCTTTTCAGCCATTTTTGAAATATTATCCGATAATTAACTGATGATTTTCATTAAACTTTATTCTGCCTGAATCTAACAATTGTCTAACAATAAAAGTAATTTCATCAGCCGTTGATTCTTTAAAATGATCTGCTATTGCTGCTGCTTTCATTGGGGAATTTGCTAGTATACTTAGAATAATTTTTGCCGTTTCTTCGCGATTTATTTTTTTATTTTTATCTGATTTCTTTTTGCAAACATCACATTTGCCACAATCTGCTGCATGTTCTTCTCCGAAATAAGCTAATAACCTCGATTGTCTGCAAACACTATCATCGACAATAAATTCCTTCATGGCTTTTACGCGTGCTGCACCAACCTTTTTGCGTTCAATCAAATGTTCTGGTGAGATATAAAGCGTTTTTGCATCTACTCTTGGAAGTAACATAGTAAATAACGGTCGATCATTTTGAGGAATATAATTCAATAAATCTTTTTTCTCAAGATCTTTCAAAAGATGAATTACTTCTGCTTCGGAAATATTTGTTCGTTTAGCAATTTCTTTTTCTTTGATACGAATGTATTCATCAAATAATCCGGCATACATTCTCAAAAGTGTTTTGATGAACTCTTCTAAAGAAGGATTTTGAACCTGAAAATTGTAAAGAATTTCATTGTTGGCAATCATTTTCAAACGTGCCGGAGTAAAAACGGCTTCACTGATTGCTATGTATCCTTCTTTTTCTAGAAATCTTAAACTATTAAAAACTTTAATTGCTTCTAGTTTGTAGGTTTTGCACAATTTTTCCTGATCAAAAATCAAGGTCATTCCTGCACCTGAGCCTACAGGTATTTCATACATATTTGCAAGTGCTTGATATGTTCTCCTAATTTCTTCAAGAGGAGGAAAAGAAGCCTCGAAATTGCGTTCCAAATCATCTACATCTTTTGGATTCCAATACAACAAAGCTCCGGAAGGATTCCCATCTCTTCCAGCACGTCCTGCTTCCTGAAAATACGCTTCAGGACTTTCCGGTAAATCTAAATGAACCACAAAACGAACATCCGGTTTGTCAATGCCCATTCCAAATGCATTTGTTGCAACCATTACTTTCGCTTGCCCACTTAGCCATTGTTGTTGTCGCAGACTTCTTTCCTCAGCAGTTAATCCAGCGTGATAGAAAGTTGCAGAAATATTATTTTTAAAAAGCAAAGCAGCAACTTCCATTGTTTTTCTTCTGCTTCTTGCATAAACAATACCGCTTCCATTTGCCTGCGTAGCAAGTTTAATTAGGGGTGAAATTTTATCTTCCGTTTTTTTAACGATGTATGCAAGATTACTTCTGCCGAAACTTGTTCGGAAAACATTTTTATTTTTGAAAAGTAATTTTTCCTGAATATCCTCCACAACTTTTGGAGTTGCTGTTGCCGTCAAAGCAAGAATTGGCACATTGGGACAAATTTCACGGAGATCTGCAATCATCATGTAAGGTGGGCGAAAATCATAACCCCATTGTGAAATACAGTGAGCTTCGTCTACGGCGATCATATTCACTTGCATTTTTCCGATTCGAACACGGGCAAGCTCGGTTTGCAAACGTTCAGGAGAGAGATAAAGAAATTTTATTTTACCATATACACAATTGTCCAGCGCAATGTCTAATTCGCGTTTGCGCATAGAGGAAGTAATGGCAATTGCAGGAATGCCCCTTCGTTTTAAGTTTTCTACCTGATCATGCATTAAGGCAATCAATGGTGACACAACAATGCAAATTCCATTGGTGCACAAAGCAGGAACCTGAAAACAAATTGATTTACCACCACCTGTCGGTAAAAGTGCAAGCGTATCTTTCCCATCCAAAACACTTCTGATAATATCTTCCTGCAAAGGACGAAATTCATCAAAGCCCCAATATTGGTTAAGTATAGATTTTGGATCGTGCATAAAATTTAAAAAACTACCGCAACACTAAATCTCCAGACTTCACTTTTTTCCTTACAAACCGGTGGGAGCCATGTAGGCATGTCGAAAGCAATCTTTAATAATTTTTTTTCAAATAGATCAGGTATTGTTGGGTCATCAACTGTAACTCCAACTACTTTTAAAGTTTTGGGGTCTACAGAAAATGATAGAACAAACACCTGTCCTTTGTAAACTGTTTTTTCTTCATTGGAAAATTCATTCTGTATATGATGGGCTATATATTCATTCTGAGCCATTCTTCCACCAAAAAATCTTGGACCACAAATTAAAGAAGTGACTTTATTGGAATCAACAAAAAATTCTGTGTGCGAATCGAAATTTAAAGTCTGAACTAAAACACCGGAAGTATCGGAACTATAATAATTCCAAACTCCCTTTGGTTCTCCATTTTGATATTGCCCTACAATATATTTTTTTCCAAAACGTGAATATTGAATATAAGCACCTTCCTTCTCGCTATTTGAATTTCGAAGGTATGTGTCATACACCTTTCCATCACGAAAATGGTTAACAACTCTTGTTGTATCCTGTCCGAAAATGCAGGAAGATAACAGAAGTGAATAGGAGATGAAGAATAGGTTTTTCATAAGAATTCTAAAATTACAAAAGCTGATTTTACAAACAAAGAAAAATCCAAATCCCAATTTTAAAAATGCCTTTGGGATTTGGATTTTGAATCATGGTTTATATATTATTATTAATCTAAATCACCACATGCGTCTTCCATAAAAGAATGGGTTGATTCATGCCAGTTGAAAGTTGGACTATACATATTCGCTTCCCACCAGAATTTACCTCTTGACTTTGTTGTATTTCCAACTTCATTCATCGTTTCAGAATCATAAAGTCTTCCATTAATCATAGTGTAATGGACATATTGTGAATTGTGAATATCCTCTAATGGATTTTTATCAAGAACAATAATATCAGCCAGTTTTCCAACTTCAATTGAACCAAGTTCTTTATCCAAACCGAGTGACCATGCGCCATTCATTGTTGCACATCGAAGTGCTTGCATGTTTGTCATTCCACCTTGTGCTAGCATCCAAAGTTCCCAATGAGCACCAAGTCCTTGCAATTGACCATGCGCACCAAGATTAACTTTTACACCGGCATCCACCAATTTTTTGCAGGATTGAGAAACAAGAATAAATCCGTTTTGATATTCTTCATCAGGAGACATCACACGATGTCTTGAACGAGAATCAATTGTTCCTCTAGGGTAGAAGGTAAGTAATCGCTTATTTTCCCAAACATTGGAATGTTCATACCAATAACATTCTCCATTCATTGCACCATATGTAACAATTAGAGTTGGAGTATAACCTGTTTCACTTGCAGCCCACAATTTAATTACATCATCATAAACTGGAGCAACAGGTATGTTATGTTCAATTGTTGTATGTCCATCCAGAATCATAGTCATATTGTGATAGAAGAAAGATCCACCTTCTGGAACAACTTCCATTTTCAGATTGCGAGCAGCTGTAATTACTTGTTGACGCTGTTCACGACGTGGCTGATTGTAACTCTTAACCGAGAACGCACCACACTGTTGTGTTCTATACACTGCAGATTTTGCGTCATTATAATTATTTATGGTTGCTTTGAAATCTCCCTCTGCACCATAAAGAATCCATCCGGTAGAAAAAATTCTAGGCCCAATCATATTCCCTGCTTTCACTGCTTCTGATTGAGAAAATACCATTTCTGTATTTGAAGAAGGATCATGTGTGGTTGTTACTCCAAATGCAAGATTTGTATAATAACTCCATTGACGTTGAGGCGATAAACCTTGACGGAAAGTTCCAAGATGCGCATGCACATCAACAATACCAGGCATAATGGTTTTGCCAGCGCAATCAATCACTTTAGCTCCTGCAGGAATCTGAACTTCGCCTGTTTTTCCTGCAGCAATGATTCTATTTTCTTTTACAATCACCACACCATTTTCAATTACTGAATTATTTGCATCCATTGTAATAATTCGTGCATTGGTCATTGCAATAGTTCCGGTTGGTTTATCTGATTTTAATTCAAGACCAATACGGATTCCTGTGGTATCCATTCCTGGAAGAGAATCAGGAGCACCAGAAACAAAACCAAAAGAATTTTTCATCTCTCTGGAGTAATATCCGTCACCCATCGTCCAATGTAATTTTTTACTGTCGGCGCTCCAATGCAAACTTTGACCTGCATCACGTGTTACACAAGTTGCAGGTACAGAACCCATGTCTTTATCCAATTCTAGTGATTTTCCTGAAGCAGGGAATGCACAAACGTACACTTTGAATAAGGCACGGAAAGCAATCCATTTATTGTCAGGACTTGGAACAATTTCCCATGCATATTTTGATGAAGCAATAGAAGTATGTGTTTTTTCTGCTAAGTCAAATGATTTTAATTCTTTTCCATCACCATTGTCAATATAATAAATAATAGATTTTCCATCTTGAGAGAAAGTTGGCTTTTGTGCTCCATTATAAAATTGAAATGTTGCATTTCCTCCTGAAGCCGGAACGGTATAAATTCCTGGCTTTACACTGAATGCATAACCTTGATGATCATTTCCTTCTTCTTTCCAATAAGTAATTGTTTTTCCATCTGCAGAAAAGGATGGAGTTCTGAATATTCCTTTTTCATTGGTAACTTTTGATGCTGATGGAGAGGTTTTCCAGGACATGGACATTACAGCTCCCATATTTTCATCATTCCAGGATACGAAAGTGATTTTATTTCCGTCAGCAGAAAAGGATGGTTCAAATTCAAAATCTTTTCCTGAAGTTAAACGGGTCGGTTTGCCATCTGGTAATTGTTTTTTCCAAAGGAATCCTGCGGCATTAAAAATTAATGTTTTTTCATCAGGTGAAGTAACTGCACCACGAATCATTTTAACAGTGAATTGATCAGGAGCAGGCGTTTGTGGAAAACGATTAGCATTGTAAATATGATGGGAAGATGTTACCGAAAAAGGAATGTCCGTTGCTTTGGAAGTTGCAATATCAATGCTATTTAATTTCCCTTTAGCCCAAATTACAATATGTTTATTGTCGGGCATCCAACTGTATCCTGTATAGACTCCGAAAACACACCAAGCTTCCTGTTGATCCTTATTTAATCCATCGAATATCGGCCATTCTTCACCCGTTTCGAGATTGCGTAAATAAAGCACAGACTTTTCACGTACACGACGAACGAATGCAAGTGTTTTTCCATCACGTGATATTTGAGGACGACAAGCTCCACCAGGTCCGCCTGTAACGTCTTCGATCTCTCCTGTTTTCATGTTGTATCTTTTTACAACATAGATCTGATTGTTTGGATCTTTATTATACTGGAAAGCACCACCAGGGTACATATCTTCACTATAGTAGAGATACTTTCCGTCTGGCGACATGCTCGGTTCATTTACGTCCTGCTGTGCATTTCTCTTTTGTGTTAGCTGGACCCCATCACCTCCTGTAGTATGATACATCCACATTTCACCGGCTCCAATTGATCGGGTAGAGGTGAAGTGTTTTCTTGCAATGACATATTCACCATCTGAAGTCCAAACTGCGTTATTTAAAAGATGAAAACTTTCAGTTGTAATCTGTGTAGGTTTTGAACCATCCGCATTCATCTTCCAGATATTATCTCCACCTGCGGCATCACTTGTAAAACAAATTTGTTTTCCATCAGGACTATAACGAGGTTGACATTGCCAAGCATGTCCAGTTTGTAATGGAGTTGCAGTTCCACCAGTAATTGGAAGGGTGTAGATATCACCTAATAAATCAAATGCAATGGTTTTTCCATCTGGACTTACATCCAAATTCATCCAAGTTCCTTCATTAAGAGTGAAAGAAACTTCTTTATATTCTCCCGGAGGATTGCTTACATCCCATTTTTTTGGTTTGTCTTCAGTTCCTGCAATTAATAAAGTTGCAACGGCAACTGCAATTGTAAATTTGTAAAACATAGGTTTCAATTTTAGGAAGGACAAAGAAAACGAAAAAGTCCCCCCGACAGAATTGTTGGAGGGACTTTCTTTAAGAATTATGACAGACGGTTAGAAACCAACTTTTGGAGTAACTTTTTGTTCAATAAGGATCCCAAGACAAGCAGCATCTGCTGTTTTGCCACGTGAAGGGCCACTTCCAGGGATCGTAATAGTAATAAACATGTTACGTGTTGTTTCGCAAGAAAATTCCATATGACCAGCTTTGTTATCAGTTGCATTATCATATAATACTTCGCCTGTTTTTGCATCAGACAAAACCATTCCGATTTGATCTCCCAGTAGCTTGTCAGCGCAAAGTGAAATAGAATAATCAAAACCAGTATAGAATACTGCTTTCAACTTAGAAGTTGTTCCACGAGCGAAAATTCCGCTTTTAGACTGTGAATTATAAATAAATCCGACTTCTGAAGCTTGACTACAACCAGCACCTCTGTGATAAGTTACACAAGGGGCTTGGGAAGTAAGAGGAATGTTAATGCAAACCATTGCACCGAGCATCAAATAGATTGGCAACTTTTTCATAGTAGTATATTTTGAAATTGAAAAATCGATTATTGTGCGTTAATGAAACTGTTTCTTATTTCAGCTAGCTTAGATTTTATTTTTTCAAACTGTTCTTTTGTAATAGATGATTTTGAACCACCACCAATTACGCGTTTGCCATTTTTATTTTGTGAAGTACTATTTGCATTAGCAGTAGCAGTAACTTCATTCATCACAGTTTGAAGTTCTACCATCTGAGCTAATACAGATTTTACATCTTCATTGTCGGCGTGTTTTCCCATAAATTCAACAAGATTATCCAAAGACAATTTCTGATCGCTGATACGTTCAACTGTTCCTTTGTCTTTTTCAAAATCTTTTACCATGTTGCTCATAAGGTATAGGCTTTCCACCCATCCACCTGCAAGCATCAGGCTCAGATCGCCTCCACGTTGATTGTTTTCAAGATTTTCAAATGACGATAAATAAAGGTCATTTGAAATAGAAACCAGAGAATCTCCGTTACCGGCGTTCTTACTGATTCTTTCCTTGTCTTTGTCAGTTAAGTTAGTTGCAACCTTCAATTTATCTCCCATGCGCATGCAGGCACCGAAGTAAGAAACTACCTTATTGCTAACATTAAATGTGGAGCAATACAGTAGGTCTGCAGAATATATGCCAAGATTTAAAGATTGAGCTTTTTTGCTATCATATTTTTCCTCGTTTTCAGGAGAATTCAATTTATCAACAGCAGAATTTGTGTTTCCAGCAGCCTTCATAAAAGCGAAAATTTCGCTCGGAGAAGGAACTCCAGGGTCAAATGAAGTTGTATCAGAAGTTGATGTAACAGCTGCGGAGTCGCTTCCAGTAGAATCAGTACCAGTAACAGTACCATCATTACCACAAGAATTTAATCCAAGCGTCAAGGCGAAAGCCGGAATAAGTAGAAATACCGGCAGGAATCTTAGTTTCATAGGAGTGTTTTTCTTTCCAGTTTAGGTTGCTCCGAAGGAGTCTGTTGGATAGCAAAAATAGTCTTTTTTCGTTTCGAGTGGTAAAAATCTATAAATGCAAAAAAGGCATAGAAAGTCGGCTATAATTTGAGTAGTCCAAGTTCCATGCCTTTTCAGAAACTATATATTATTATTTAAACTTCATTTTTAATGTAGTTTTTGAATAAAGGGTATAATCTCCTCTTAGTGAAAACAATGTCCATACTTGTTTTCTGCGGTTGTTTTCTGTTACCGTCCAGAGTCCTAGGAATTTTGGAGGGCAATTTCCAGGATAAACATTGTCTTCTATGTTTGCTCGTACCCCATCAAAATAGGCTCCACAAGGATATTCATGATATTTTCCCACCACATCCTTCTGGTATATTACACAGAAATGATAATCCCATAATGCATCTAAGGTTGTCGATTTAAAAAAAGCGATTTCACCATAAGAATCATCTACAATTGTTGAATCAACTGTAATCCCCGCTGCGTTAAAATATTCGGTTGTTAAACTCTCAATAGTCCAAGTACCATCACCATGGTAGAGCCTTTTTATTTTAACGTCAGCTTTATCACAACCAACAAGCACTAACGAAACAAAAAGAACCGAAATAAATGGAAATAAAAGCTTTTTCATATTATTCATCTTTACTAGAGAGTAAAAAAGTTAAACCAATTCCAAAACGTAAACCCCATACATCATCGTTTACTCCACCAGGAAGGTTTTCATCAGTTTTGAAGTTTTGAAGATCACTGAATTGATGATATTCTGGATGCTGTTTTGTAGCTCTGAATATCATATCTGATTTTGCTGCAACAACAAGGAATGGCAAAACTTTATAACCAACATTAATTCCCAATCCTGGTCCGAATGTAAGATCTTGGTAGACTCCATTAAGTGAATGATCATTGCCCATACTTGTTGATCCGTCGGGAAAAACAAATTCGGAATAAACGGAAACGTAACGTAATGCTATAACCATTTCGAATCCGGCGACAAATTTCCCTTGGTAAAAATTAACTCCTACTTCCGACGAAGTTTCTTTAATTTCTGTCCAGATGTTTCGACCTGAACCATCAGTAAAGCGGGCTTCATTTTTTGCTGTGTTCATTATGTAACGGTCAATAATAAGCGTTCCTTTACATTCTGGGCCACCCATTCCAACAGTAAAACCAAAATATTTGCCGGTCGCCATTCCATTTTTTTCTTTAAATGGCTGGCTCAAACCCTGACTACCATTAGTTCCATTATAGTAAGCGAGGAATGCTGGAATCTGTGCTGATTTTATGGTTGATCCTGCAAATCCGGCTTCAACTGAGAACATAAATCCTAATTGGGCATTTAAACAAAAAGGAAATACTGCTAGAAGTATGAAAAAAACATGCTTTCTCATTTTAGTTCCCTCCTATATTTAGAAAAATTGAAATTCCTGAATTCAAAAAATTCTCTTCATTTGGCGATGCATAATCCATATGACCTCCGCCTCCTGGATCTGCAGAATACCTGTTAGGGAAAAACCAATTGTCAAGTCCATCCATTGGTTGTCTAAAGGCAAGAGGTTGTGTATATAATCGAACAGTTAAAATTCCAACAGTTCGTTCGACCCAGAACGTAGCAGCAAAATACAAACGAACTGAGATTCCAATTATCCGAGTGTTATCCACTACAAATAATCTAGTCCAAGCAGTGTCATTTATGGATGCACTTGGGCCACGACGGCCAAAACCTTTAAAGCGGCCAAAATCCATGCTTCCACCAAACGACCATCCGTCAGCTCTAACTCCAAACCCGAAATTATAGGTGTTGGAATATACTTTGATCTGTCGGTTAAATTCTTGACCCGAAGTGGAATCGGTGAAGACAGATTGTGTCCTCGCCTTTTTCCGATTATAGGTCAACTCAAAATACGGAGAGCCAGGCGTACGGAAACCTACAACAGGGCCTTGAAACCAATGCAACTCATGCATAGGTTTATCAAGTTGATGCGCATTGATTTGATCATAAACGTAAATCTCTCGGTTGAGATCCCGCAGACCAGTATGACCTCCAGTGTATCCTATAATTAATTGCGCATTGCCGCTGATTGCAAAAAGCAAGATCATCGGAATCAGAATTTTTATTTTTAACATAATCGAATTATTAACGGTCAAATATAGTCTCAGAATATAACCTCTGAAATAGTACATGTGTGTTATTTATCCAAGTCTTCTAAACATTAGCGAATAATAAACCAATTGTACAATGGAAAGCTCCAAATATGTATTTGGATTCCAATGCAAAGATTATAGTACTAAATTGCAGCATGAAACAAATCTGCGTAGCCATATTCACGATTTTCTTGTGTTTCGGATTTTTAAAGGCACAAAACACAAAAGCGGCTATTGTACCAGCCAAACCCTATGTTCCGAAATTTCGAAAACATTTAGCGGTTTCTTCTGCTTTTTCATATTCTGTAATAAATAATCGTAAAGAAATACGTGGTCAATACAAACCCGGAATAAATGTGGGAATTGGGTTTTATACAAAACCTTGGTTTTATTGGTCTGGAGAATATTCGTATTTTTTTAAACATAATAGTAGTCCAGGTTTTGAAAATATTAATGCTTGGAACACAGAGTTTAATGGAAATATGTTGATGGGAACGACAACCAATGACCTAAAGTTCCGTTTTCTATTTGGGTTAACTTATATGCAATGGAAAGGAACGTTTGTTGGCCCAGATGTAACGGATGACAAAACCTGGTATATCGGAAAGCTCATTGAACAGAATTGGGTCGGTGGAAATCTGGGAGCCGGCTTTTCACATCCTTTTGGAAAATGTTTTAACGGATATGCAGATTTTAGAATGAGATTTGCATCTCAGGATAAAGATCTTATAAGTATTTCAGATACCTCAATCAATTTAGGGATTCAGTTTAATCCGTATTCATTTGAAAAGCAAAAAAAATCAAAGTCTGCACATCCCTCACGTCTTTATAGATGGCTCAAAAAACGCACGAGTTGATCTTTTTGAAAGTGGTATCTTTATACTATTGAAACACACTTTTTTTATACCAATTGTTTTTTTTCTTTTGACTGGAACATTACTCCAGTCTCAAACAGTTTCTATTCCACCAATTTCAGTTCGGGCTTTTGTCTTTGATAAAAAAGACAGTTTGTTGCCTTTGTCAACCATCATATTAAATAAACGTACTAGCACAGGACAAACGAGTGCACCGGGTGTGGCATGTTTAATTACAGGAATAAAGACGGATACTTTCCTTGTCACTTCTGGAGGATACGAAGTAAGACGTATTTGTTTTGCAGATTCGATTACAAAAGAAAGCTATACAATTCGGTTGGCCTTGCAAATAAAAACATCCAACCTTACCCCAGTTGCTATTTATCCAATAAAAGATTTAAGTCAGATTCAGAAGGAACGAGCTGCCATTGGAAAAGCTCAAACTCGCCAAACGGTAGGTATTGTTGATGCAGCTTCAAGTCCAATTACTTATTTATATGAGCGATTCAGTAGAGATGGAAAGTCGCGAGAAGCAGTAGCTATACTTGAAAATGATGATCGAAAAAGAGAAATACTCAAAGAACTATTTCGAACTTATGTTAGGGCTGGAGTTATAGAATTGGAGGAGGATGAATTCGATTCATTTATTAATTATCTCAATATCCCTGAACCATTTTTACGCTCAGCAACAGATTTTGAATTGGCAACTGTCATTCGACAACGATACCTCCAATATCGTGCGGCTCAACAAATTCACAATAGAAATCAACGATAAAGTCGATCTTTGCAAAATCAATTAGCGCAGTTGTACTTTTGCAGAATAAGTTATTCAAATGATTCGCAATTTATTTATTTTATTATTGATTTCATTGCTGCTAACTAGCTGTGGAAATTCCAATGAACAAAATAAGGTAATTGAAAAAAAGGCTCCAAAAGTTCAGAAGAGAAATTTAAAATCAGAGCAAAAAGGTGGATTGATTTATCCTGTACTTTTAATTAAAACAAATCGCAGTCAGTATGATGAATCCTATTGTAAAATTGGAGACTCATTATTTTACTCAAGCCACAGAGGTTTTATCTCACTTGGACACCCGAATTCGAAGGAAAGAATTCCTCTTGCCGATTTGAAAGAAGAATATCTTGTAGATAAAATGTTTATTCTACCTTGGAAAGAGAGTAGAATCTTTGTGATTTGGCAAGAAACAGATTATGAAGGTCAGAAAACAAAACTTGGGCTTTATAAACAGGGGGTATCTAAACCTGAATGGAAGCTTTCTTTTCCCTATACAAATATGGGCCCCGTAGTAGTTGATGGAGAAATGGCTTATTTCACCACTCTTGGAATGGTTGGCAAAGTAAATGTTAATACAGGGGTTTTACAATGGAAAATAGATTCACTATTTAATCCATTAAAAATGGCCTATTTGAGTTTTGAGGTCCCATTGGTTTTTGATGAAAAGATTATTTTCATTGATTTTCCGGAACCCGGACGAAGGGAGAGAAGGGACACTTTGTTTCTGGACCCCAGAAATGGTCTTGAAATTAAAAGAAGATAATTTTCAAATTTTCGGATGTGTTTGTAATGTCTAATAAGTTGATATTCTTATTTGTACTAAATACTTACCTTTGATTCGCTGTATGGCACCACGCATAATTCTCAATCCTCAGCAATTTTCGATAACGATCAACCGACTTTGCCACCAGTTGATCGAAGTACATGACGATTTTTCTGATTCCGTTATTATTGGTTTACAACCAAGAGGAATTTTATTGGCCAAAAGAATTAAAAACACATTACAGGAAATTCTTAAAAAGGATAAAATTCTTTATGGAGAATTGGATGCTACATTCTATAGAGACGATTTCAGAAAAAAAGATTTAGTTCCCAATCAAACCAATATTAATTTCATAATTGAAGATAAAAATGTTGTATTGATTGATGATGTTTTGTTTACAGGAAGAACTATTCGTGCTGGACTAGATGCTATGATGGCTTTTGGTAGACCAAAGGATGTAGAGTTAATGGTTTTGGTAGATCGTCGATTTAGTAGAAATCTGCCTATTCAGGCAAAGTATGTAGGATGTACTGTTGACACCATTTCATCTGAAAAAGTAAAAGTAGATTGGAAAGAAAATGAAGGAGAAGATCATATCTGGTTAATAACAAACGATTAATATGAGCAGAAAATTAAGCGTCAAACATCTCCTCGGCATCAAGCAACTTACGCCGGATGATATTGAGCTTATTCTCTCAACTGCAGATCAATTTAAAGAAGTCATTAATCGCCCAATTAAAAAAGTTCCTTCCCTCAGAGATATTACTATTGCAAATTTATTTTTCGAAAACTCTACTCGAACAAGAATTTCCTTTGAACTTGCGGAACGACGATTGTCGGCAGATACAGTAAATTTTGCAGCTTCGAATAGCTCTGTAAAAAAAGGTGAAACGCTTATTGACACAGTCAATAATATACTCGCTATGAAGGTGGACATGGTAGTCATGCGACATCCTAATCCTGGTGCTTGCGTTTTTCTATCTAAACATGTGGATGCTAAAATTGTAAATGCGGGCGATGGTGCGCATGAACATCCTACTCAGGCTTTATTGGATGCTTATTCCATAAGAGAAAAACATGGAACCGTTAAAGGAAAAAAAATTGTAATAGTTGGAGATATTCTTCATTCAAGAGTTGCACTATCAAATATTTTCTGTCTCCAAAAATTAGGTGCTGAGGTAATGGTTTGCGGACCAAGAACATTAATGCCAAGATTTATTTCATCCTTGGGAGTGAAAGTTGAGTATGATTTAAAGAAAGCCTTGGAATGGTGTGACGTTGCAAATATGTTGAGAATCCAATTGGAGCGGCAAGACATTAAATTTTTCCCCACTTTAAGAGAATATACCATGCAGTATGGATTGAACATGGAAATCATGAATAGCTTGGGCAAAGAAATTACCATAATGCATCCTGGGCCGATTAATAGAGGGGTTGAAATAACCAGTGAAGTAGCAGACTCTGCTCAGTCAATTATTCTTGATCAGGTTGAAAATGGAGTTGCTGTCAGAATGGCTGTTTTATATCTTCTTGCGGGCAGATCGGACGATTAGGACCTGCTTTTTTAAACTTTTTCCTTAAAAAAACAAGAAATTCTACCTTCTTCGGCTCCTAGACTGCATTTCATTGATTTTAATGCTTTGCAACTACGGGGAAAAGATTATTTTTGCAATGTATGAGTCAACCATTTATAGTAGAAAGAAGTGAGCGTTACACCTTGATTCGACTTCAAGTTGAGAAGTTGGATACAATGGTAGCACCTACGCTAAAGTCTGAATTAGTAGTGCTAAACGCCGACGGAGTTAAAAATCTGATTATTGATCTTACAGAAACACGTTATTGTGATTCTTCCGGACTTAGTTCGATTCTTGTTGCTAATAGACTTTGCAAAAATGCGAATGGAGTTTTAGTTGTTACAGGATTGCAAGAGCCTGTGAAAAAGTTAATCTCAATTTCTCAATTAGATAGTATTTTAAATATAACAACAGACCTTAGTTCTGCCATCGATCGGCTAGTTGCTGAAGATGTAGAGCAAGGCGCTGGAGAATAAACCTCAAACATTATTATGAAAAAAATCTACTTATTAGTCGCTGCTTTAATTTCTGGAACTGTAGCTTTTGCACAGTGTACTATAAATACAAGCGTTTTTTTGAGTCCAACGGATTATAGTATTTACCCTGATACCATCGTTAATCTTCCTATTGGTTATGTTGCATCATCGTATGTAACAGATCTTCAATTCAACATCAAACCAGACACTACAGTTACTAGCCCAGTCCCTGGAACATTTCCAATTACACAAGTTCACATTGATAGTGTTGTTGGTTTACCTGCAGGATTTTCATATTTGCCAACTCCATCAAACGGAATTTTTACAACACCAACTGCTACTCCTCCTGGAACAGGATATGGATGTGTTGCTTTAACAGGAATGCCTACACTAGGTCAAGAAGTTGGAGGACCAGCTTCCAATGGAATTTATCCAATAACTGTTTATTTTACTGCTACTGTTGTTGTATTTACCATTCCGGCTCCACAACCATCTACAATTACAGGTTATAAATTGCGAATTATGCCTGCGAATAGTGTTCCAAACATTGAGAATATCAATTTCGCAGTTTATCAGAATACACCAAACCCTTCTGATTCAAAAACAGATTTCAAATTCTCTTCACCTAACAGTGGAAATGTTCAATTCACGATGTACAATGTTCTTGGTTCTAAGGTGAAAGAAGAATCTGTTTTTGCAACCAAAGGAAACAATCATTATTCAATCGAAACCTCATCTTTATCTACAGGAGTATATATTTGTTCATTCCGTTTGGGAGATGCTGTTGTAACACGCAGAATTACGGTTGCACACTAATGGCTTCAGCTTTTGAAGTAACAATTCTGGGTTCCAGCTCAGCAACTCCAACAGCAAAAAGAAATCCAACCGCTCAGTTACTTAATGTAGCTGAGCGGTTTTTTTTAATCGATTGTGGAGAAGCGACCCAAATACAACTGAGAAGATTTAAGATTCGATTTCAACGTATCAATCATATTTTCATTTCCCATTTGCATGGCGATCATTATCTCGGATTGATGGGACTATTATCTTCTTTGCATCTTTTGGGTCGACAAACTCCCATCAGTATTTATGCTCCTAATGGACTTCAAAAAATCATAGATATTCAGCTTGAAATTTCAGGAACGGTTTTCGGATATGAAATTTATTGGCATGAAATTGATACAGAGAAACCAGGAATTATTTTTGAAGATAAAATTGTCTCCGTTGAAACAATTACCTTAAACCATAGAATTCCATGTGTCGGATTTATTTTCCGAGAAAAGGAAAAAACTTTTTCCATTGATAAAGAACAAATAGCTTTCTACAAAATTCCATTAGCTAAAATTCTGGATGCTAAAAATGGAGAAGATGTGCTTTTGGAAGATGGTACGCTTGTACCAAATCATCGCATTACAAGAGGTCGTCAAAAATCAAGAGCTTATGCATTTTGTTCTGATACTCGTTTTGATGATCGTGTCATTGCTGCATTGAAGAATATAGATTTGTTATATCATGAGGCTACCTTTTTGCATGAATTATTAGAGAGAGCAAAACAAACTTATCATACCACTGCGCTAGAAGCAGGGAGAGTTGCACGATTAGCAAAAGTTTCTAAACTAATAATTGGCCATTTTTCTGTCCGTTATGTGGATTTGAATCCATTATTGTTGGAAGCCAGAACAGAATTCCAGGAAACTTATTTAGGGGAGGAAGGCAATGTTTTTAACATTCCCGAGCAGGCTTTTGTGAAAAAATAGAGTTCATATTTCTTGTGGTATAACTGTTATCGATTACCTTTGATTCTCCTTATTTTAAATTAGTCTAAATAAGCATATGGCCATTCCAATACTTATAGCACAGTCAAATTATCTTGTTAGAGAAGGTCTTAAAACATTGGTAATCAATGATGAGAGTCTAATCTTTCAATGTGAAGCTTCATCTGGCGACGATCTTATAATTTTTGCTACTTCCTTTCAAACAGGTGTAATAATCATTGATCATAACGACTCAACTTTCGGTGCAAATACAATTAGAAAAGTTAAAACTTTAGCTCCAAAGGTGAATTTTCTTTCAATTTCAGACAAACCGAACCGTTGGATGCTTGCGGATGCATTGAGTGCTGGAATTACAAGTTATTTGCTGCGCGATTGTGAGAAGGATGAAATTATAGAGGCTATTCATTCCACTGCTGCGGGAGAAAGATTTTTTTGTGGTAAGATTTTAAATGATGTTTTAAAAGCCAATGATGAAGTATTAGCGGAACCTGAATTTCAGTCTTGTGATGGATTTAAAATATCAGAGCGCGAAGAGGAGATTATTCAATTGGTAGCAGAAGGATTTACAAATAAAGAAATCGCAGATAAATTATTTCTGAGTGCGCATACTGTAACTACGCATAGGAAAAATATTATGGCAAAATTAGGTGTCAATAATACTGCGGGTCTAGTTTTGTTTGCTATCCGTAATAATATAGTTTCTCCAAATCATTTTCTGTTTAATACCAACTAAAAATATCATTTTTAATAGTGAAAAGTCAGTATCTACTACTGGCTTTTTTTATTTAAAGTTTATGGAAAGTTTTTTATAATTCCTTGAATGGACTTAGATGATCTTCATCACATTTGAACGTTTACCTAAAATAAGGTATTGTTGCTTATTTAGAATCATTCTACTTTTGGTGTGTAATTAAAATTTATCCTTTTATGCGCAACAAATTTATAACAATAATTTCCTTCGGCTTTTCTTTTACACTTTCATCGCAAGTATTGACGCGAGAAGATTCATTAAACGCAGGTCTTGTAAAAGATGAACGGGCTACAGTTATTTCTGGTTATGGGGAGGCGAAGATTACTTATGATTTACGAAATAAAACTGGAGAAGCAAACTTAACACGCAATGTTATTTTTCTAGGACACAGATTCAATCAGAAAATTTATTTGTTTTCAGAATTGGAAGTGGAAGATGCAAAGGTTGCTGGCGGAGAACCAGGTGGTGAAGTGGCTTTCGAGCAATTGTTTTTGAAATTTAATATTTCGAAAGATATTTATCTAAATGCAGGATTGTTCATTCCTAGAATAGGAATCATCAATGAGAATCATTTACCAACAACTTTTAATGGTGTTGATCGACCATTTGTAGAAACGATTGTAATTCCATCTACATGGAGAGAAATTGGAGTTGCTATTTATGGACAAACGCCACGTTTACAAGGATTCAATTATTCATTCGGCGTATTCAACGGATTAAATTCTTCCGAATTCGGACAAGGAAAAGGGATTCGTGAAGGACGTTTTGAAGGAAGAGAAGCAACAGCTACTAATATTGCAATAACAGGTTCTGTCTTATATTATTTTAATTCCTTTCGTTTTCAAATTTCAGGTTATTATGGAGGATCAGCCGGACTTTCACCAGCAGACGCAGATACGTTTAATTTAAAGGCTGGTCCTTTTGGAACTCCGGTTATTCTTGGGGAGGCGAATGTTCAATACTTGCATCATGGTTTCAATGCAAAAATTATCGGCACTATAATCTCCATTCCAGACGCAGAAAAAATTAATGCTGCCTATGGAAATAATGTTGCAACAATGATGTATGGTGGATATGCAGAACTGGGTTATAATATGCTAAACCATTGCACCAAATCAGAGCGAAATCTTACAGTTTTTGCACGGTATGAAATGCTGGATCTGAATGCACAAATGTCTGGTAATGGAATAAAAGATGAATATCTAAATCAACAGTATATTATTGCAGGCATAAGTTTTCTTCCGATTAAAGGTGTTGCAATTAAAGCCGACTTTGTTCAACGAGTTACCGGTAAACCCAATGCTATTTTAAATCCAACTATTCCTGGTCAACAATTTTATTCTTCGCATGGATTTATTAATCTTGGCATCGCTTACAGTTACTAAATGAATACACGAAGAGATTTTCTTAAAAAAACATGTGGTTTATGTATTGCACTTGGCGGAGTTGGATTCGTTTCCACTTTGTTGGAAAGTTGTGCTACGGTTCCGATGGTTAAAGCAACTGAAACAAATAAAAAAATTAGTATTCCTTTAAATTCATTCAACGATAAAAAACCATTTGTTCTTATTCGCGTATTCTCTTTAGAAAATGATATTCTACTTTATAAGAAGTCGGAAAATGATTTTGTTGCTATACTTATGCAATGCACCCATGAAAAGCAACCATTAAGTTTAAGTGGGACTGGATTGCATTGTTCTGCACATGGAAGCTCATTTGATTTAGAAGGAAACGTAACTCAATCACCCGCATTACTTCCACTTAAAAAATACCCAGCAACACTATCGGGCGAGGTTATTATTATTGAGTTGAATAAATAGGAAGTTATCTTAACTTCACTGCATGAACCTTCTTATTGCAGATAGCGGATCGACTAAAACGGATTGGCGTTATATTGATTCCGATAAAAAAATATTAGCATTTCGTTCTGAAGGGTATAATCCCTATTTGGTATCTGCCGAAAATATTGTTGAAAGCATGAAAAGAGAAGTGCTTGTTCAGCTGAATGGAAACGTACCGGATGAAATTTATTTTTATGGAGCTGGTTGTGGAACTTCTGACAAAAAAATTATCCTTAAAAATGTTTTGATTTCTTTGTTTTCAAATTCCAAAATAGAAATTGAATCAGATTTATTAGGTGCGGCTCGATCCTTATGTGGTCCGGAGAATGGAATAGCAGCAATTTTAGGAACGGGATCAAATTCTTGTAGTTTTGATGGAAAAAATATAATTGAAAATCGTCCTTCACTAGGTTATATACTGGGCGATGAAGGTGGAGGAGTAACCTTAGGAAAAGCTTTATTGCGTTTGTTTCTTTATGAGGATATGGAAGTGAAGCTCAGGGAAAATTTCACAAAACGTTATTCAATAGATCGCAAAGAAATCCTTGATGCAATTTACAAGGAACCATTTCCAAACAGATATCTTGCTTCGTACGCAAAATTTATTTTTCAAAATATAGAGCATCCACAATGTTCAGCATTGGTAGTAGAAAATTTCAGATCATTCTTCACGCATCATCTCCTTCGATATGAACAGGCACATGAATGGCCGTTGCATGTTACAGGTTCAGTCGGATTTTATTTTAGTAATATTTTGCGAAGAGTTGCAGAAGAGCAGGGGGTAAGATTAGGAAGAGTAACAGAAACACCAATTGCTGGATTATTGAATTACCATATTGGTGAATAGGAAATTCGGCTCTGAAAAAGTGCAGTTTTGGAACGTGTAAATAAATATTAAGTTATCTAATAATTATTTTAACTCCACATATTCCTTTGCTGAAAATTGAAAATATCGCGCATTCAACTCAGAAATCGGCTGGCATGAATTTGGTTTGGTATGAAAATAACCAGAACTACAAGTTTCGCCTTTTAAAACAATACTGATAGATTTATCATATTTAAATTTTGAATAAATAAGCGTCTCTGTTCCAAGTGCCCATTGTACTAGAATTCGATTCATGTCCGTCTTCTCATCCGAAAGGAAATATAAATTCTTACCCTTTGAAATCCCTTCCTTTACAATCTGATCAAGATAATCAACACGTTTTTTGTAAAAAAGACATCCAGTATTTATATAGTGAATGCCGTTTACTAATATAAAAATAACTAAGGCCATTGATATCCATTTGTTGATGCTTTTCCCATTTACCAAGAAATCTGCAAATGCGAGATTAATCATGAAAAATGCTGGAAGAAATATACGTTCAAGCATGATACTTGAATCTCCGTCGCGGAAAGTAACAAATGCAATTAAAATATATCCAACCACAGAGATACAAAGAGCGGTCAATTTCAACCATTCTTTTTTTACGATTAAAAAGATTGTGATAATTAATCCTACAAGTTCGGGTAGCCAATAAAAATGTTTGAAGTGCATGCAAAGGAAATCTATAGCTGCATTTGTGTCGCGGGTTTCTGGTACGGACAAAGAGGCATTTTTCATATGAGCAAATTGAACTGAATTATAAGTTGTGCCTGTCCATAGATAAATAAAAAATCCGATTGTGAGTAGTAATAATAGAATTGTGGGTGTAAGAATGTTTTTTTTTGTTTTTGTTTTTGTGAATTCATAGAGTAGGGCAAAGCCGCTGGTGAATATTCCAAATGGATGTGTAAAAACGACCAACACGAGTGTCGTATTAATCAGTATATTTTTCAGGAAATTGTTCTTAAACTCAAATTCAAGTAACGCAAAAAATAAAGCGCTGTACACAATAACCTGATGAGTCTCTGTAACAGTATGTAAAAAAGTTTCTCTTACGCCCATGATCATTCCAAGAAGTATTACAAGACCTGCAATTCCATTTTGAAGACGGTAAGTGCATATTCTCCAAACTAAATAATAGATCACGGGATAGCTTAGTGAAAAAAGATACACAAGCCATTTGAATGGAAGGTGAAGCTTAACTGCAAAAAACAACGGTAATTCGGAAAAAAAAGCTCCAAATCTTTCTAATGAAAATGAGAAATTTTCATAATTAACTCCTTGGTAAAAGAGCCAGGCAGAATCAACATATGTCACCCGTTCAACCGCATAAACAATTGCATAAATAAAAATCGCAATAAAGAATAGGTTCCCAGTAATCCGTTGAAAGGAAATAAAATTGAACTGTCTACGGTTTTCTAGGAGATTCATTATTCTGAAAATCGTTTATAGACTGATTAGTGCGCAACAATAAATTTGCCAGAGCATTTACTGCCAGAAGAATCGGATATCAGATATTGGTAAATTCCATTGGCAAGGTTTGAAGTTATGAATGTACAGGAAGCTGATCGTGAAGAATTAATCTGCCATTCGTTTGAGGAAATGGTTGTAATTTTTCTTCCTGTGAGATCACAGATGTCAGCATTTAACTTTCCTGCTATCGGTGCTGTAGCATCAAATACAATAACGATATTTTCCGTTGCCGGATTTGGAAAAGCAGAAGTTGATCCTGATGATAGTGGATAAGGTAATTCTCGAATAGAAAGAACTCCTGATGATAGGCCGGAAGTATCAACTTTAATTAACCAGACATTAGGAACAAAAAGATTAAAGCCCTCGGTGTAGCCGCATAAAATATATCCATCATCATGTGTCAGGTCAATACTATTTCCGGCTTCAGCACTGAAAGTACCGAAGCTGGTATATACCGGAAAATCTCTGTTATGATAAAAGTACATGTCCCCATGACCATTGCCTTGAACATTTTCAGTTGTACCAAGCACACCAAAAGTTCCATTTGAACGAGTAACAATTGAGGAATAACAATCAATACTTCCCTGCCCACCATTCACCTGAATAAAATTGGTTGTACCATTATAATCCATTGACTGAAAATATGCGTCTGGGTCACCAAACGCCGCTGAGGTTTCTCCTGCAATCATTATTCTTCCAAAAGAATATAAATCGCAAATTCCCCAAGCTTTGTCTTCATTCATATTTTGTCCTAGGGTCCTCGTCCACACCGTATCACCGAGTGCAGTCAATCGTAGAACCCAACTATCACCAAGTGAATCACCACGACTAAAGGTAAATCCAGCAGCAGCAATTAGTGAATCACCCGTTTCAATAATTCCTCTTGCTTCGTCTTGCTTTAATCCCCCATAGGTTTTTTCCCAAAGAATATTTCCAAGTGAATCCAATTTCACAAACCACATATCTTCATCGCCAGCACCTGCCCCATAGGTTCCTCCACACAAAACAAATCCGCTGTCGTAAGTATAAGTCACTTCATAAAAAAAATCCCAATCCGTTGTTCCTATAAATTTTGTCCAAAGTGTATCGCCATTTTTATCTGTTCTCAAAACCCAACCATCATATCCACCATGAGTTCCATTAGAATTAGAATAACCAGCCATAATATAGCCCGAGTCTGGTAATTGTTTGAGACTTCTAATTACATCTACATTATTTCCTACATAATATTTTGACCACATTATTAATCCAAGACTGTCAACACGTACAACATAGCCGTCACTGATGCCTGTACTACTTGAGCTACCAGCAACAATGTATCCCTGGTCTAAACAGGATTTGACACTATAGCCATATTCATTTCCTGCTTGGCCATAAATATTTTCCCACTTAATTGAGGATTGTGCGTTCGCAAAAATCTCACAACAAATAAAAACAAAAAGAAATATTTTTTTCATACTCGTTTCGTATTAAAATGCGAAAGAAAGATTCATGTATAATCCCTGACCATGTGAATTTTTTGGAACAATATATCCTGCGACATTTGTTGTACCGAGAATAAGTGCAAAATTTTTGCATGGTTCATATCCAATTTGCAATGGAATTTGTAGCCTTGCATAACCACCCCAAGCTGCCCCTCCACTAACATTAAATTTATAATTAGGTGTATGCCATCCACCAAATAGAGTGATCTGTGGAATTGCATCCGAATAACTCCAAGCACGTAAATCTATTCCACCCCAATAAGATTTGGATGAAAAAATGGTGTAACGTAATCGAATTCCTAAAGGAAGAAAAGTTATTACCTGACCATTTTGTGGTTGGCCAATTATCGAATCTGCATTGGGCACATCGGAAGGTGAGGAGCCATTAACAATTAAACTTCCTGCATCAACTCCTGTGTAATGAACGCTTGTGTCAACCGAATAAATTAGTGATTTATCATTCCATCGAAGAAATCCAAGATCCTGGACCATAAAGGAAAGTTGCGATTGAAAATGTTTTGTTGAATCGCCGAAATAAGCGTTGAAGCGAAAATTAAAGCAAGATCCTGAACCATTTCTACTTCCAAATTTTGTTGACGAAGTATCACTTTTAAAATAGGATGCTGAACTATTTGCATCTATATAACTTCCATCGCTCGCTGTGAAAACGGATGCTTTTACAACATTTACTTCCTGCAATTGCTGTCCATTCAATATAGAAAATCCAAATGTGGCATCTGATTTATGATCAGGAGAAAGATATTTTGCCTCAAATTGTAATTGTTGCCAATGTAAATAGGTCATTCTAGTATTATCAAGATTTGCAGTCATGCCTTTGTAGGCACGATTTCCTTCGAATGCAAGTCGAAAAGCATCTGACTGAAACAATCCGAATAAGGATTGTCGATCGCGATAAGCTACCATAAATTCCCATTTAGCGGAATCTGGATTCATTCTCCAACAATAAGCCATGTTGTAAGATCCATACATTCCGATTCGATTTACTGGAAGCAATTTAGATTCCTGTTCCGCTTTAGTTGCAGAATCTAAAAAATCACCTTTATAAAGTGCATTTACAAATGAATTGGTTAAACCATCCGATCCAGCTTGATATTCTCCTGAAAATGAAATTGAATTTCTAAGTTCAGCAGAATTCTGTGGCCAATGAGGACGATAAATAAACAGCATCGGATCCTGAGCCCATGAAATCATCGGCAGAAACAGGGTCGCAAATAACACTAATTTGAAAGGGTTAGAAATCTTTTTCATAATTAATTGCCGACATGATAATCGAAATCTGCACTAAGATTTATATCTAATCTATTAGAACCATAAATTTTAGCGTAAGTCGGATTTGAATTCGTATCAAATTTTGATTTGAAAATAATTTTGTTCGCATTTAAAAATGCCTGCGTCTGAATTTCATTCAAAGGGATCAGGATTTGTGAATTCGAAAACCCTTGCGAAACAAAATAATTATTTACGAGTGTAACAGGACCGGAAGCAATTGTGTTGGGTTGTGCTACAACACTACCAGTAACATTTCCAAGTATATCTATAAAATACAATTCAACTGTTGCGCTAAATGGGAAACTATTCGCCGCGTTTAAAGTCAGCACACCTTTCAAAACACTTTCTCGATTGGTAATGGAAGCAAAGTCAGGAAGTATGGTATCAGCAACGACCAATTGATTTGCGAAAAGATTCAACGGCATTTCAACATTTAACGTAGCGTCAATTCCGTGTGACGAATAGAGAAAATCGTTATTCCCTGAAACATTTCCAAGTGGATTTGTAATCAACGTTACATCATATCCTAATTTATCAGGTAAGTTTTCTACCAGTGCTTTGGCGTTGGAATTGCTATTATCAAAACTCCAATTGTAAACACTCGGTATTACATCACCCCAAGTACTTGCATAAACTCCACGGTTGATATTAAAAGGAATTCCGAAAACGGCAGGATTAGTAAGATAGACGGTTGAATTTGTTCTTGAATTTTTGGACCAAACAGAATTGATTGTCAATCGAGAATCCATTCCAACATAATTTTTTACATCTATTGATATGGTGAGCGAATCCAAACCTATAGAGCCACTTTCAATTTTTTTGAAGAGCGTAAAACCAGTTTCTTCTGGTCCAATTTGAATAGTTTGATTGCCAAAATATCCTCTCAGGTAAAACGGATGAATGCCAGAAAATGTATTGATTGCTGAAACAGTATCACTTGGATAGATCATTGTATTCCCAATTTCTGTCGGATCTATTGTTGCACTAAATAATATAGTAATTGTATTTACCCTGTCATGATTGGTTCCTGTGAAGTCAATGGAATATCCCGCAAGATTTAAAATTGCCGTTAAGAATGTTGGATGTAAGGAATCTATTGCTGCCCCGACTATAAAACTTGTGTCAAATGGAATATTATTAATTGATGCTGATGGGATTTGGTAGCGAACCACCATTCGTTTACGAATATCATTTTGAAGACGCAACGACATTAAACCTCTATCCATAATTCCAAAAACCAATTGACCTGCATTTGCATTGAATGCGGTTTGTGAAGGAGTATTGGGTGTTAACAAAGTGCCTGGAGCAGCCGATAATGAACCGAATGGAATATGATAGGGACTTGAAATGGTTGTGTCAGGGATATTGAATAAGGTATCAGTGTTTAAACCCAAAAACTGGGTTGAATAAACCAACTTAACGGAGCCATCTGCATTCGTAGTCAGAAGGGTATCGGTAATCAAATTGTCAATAGAAAGAGATGCATGGGCGATGGGCAATATGATTCCTGTATTCCAGGAAGGTCCTCCATCCTTTCGACATGAATTTATGCCCAGTATTAGGCTACCAAAGCATAGCCAATTAAACAGTTTTTTAGCGATTTTCATATTTAGACGAAGATAACCGAATTATAGGTTTTTTGAAAGTGAAAATCAGCTTCTCTTACCCGTTCAAGGCTATTCTGAAACATATCAAGTCCTTTTTTCGTAAATTTGTATCGTAAATGAGCACCGGAACAACTTACGGAAAACGATTTATCATTGGTTGGATCATTACGTCACTCTTGATGTTTGGTCTTTCTTATGTGTGGCATGGTATTGTTTTATATGACTATGAACAAATTACCTATCCCATTGCAATTTATTTGACTTCAGCTGCTATTGCATATTTATTTATTGGATTTTTGGTCAGCAGAGCATTTTTAATTCCATTTTTCGATAAAATATCTAGAAATCCTTTGATCCGTGGGCCATTAATTGGTTTTGCATGTGGTGTTCTAGTGTATATACTTGCTACAGTTGTTCATGTCACATTTAACAAGGACATGGATTTGAAATATCTTGTTTTAGATATAACATGGCAAGGAATAGAACAAGCTTTCGGAGGATTTGTTGTCGGACTTGTTTACATGATGGTTTATGAACCCATGAAAGCTCATGCCGAAGATCACGAGGATTGATTTGATCGAAGATTATAAATTGAACTAGAAATCACCAAGTCAATAATCACTTCAGCTTAGGAAGCTCTAATCACCTCCGCCAAGGAGAACTCCAATTACCAATAACCAATAACTAATAACTAATAACCAATAACTAGTTCTAGTACCCATATTTTTCTTCCCAGCATTTCTTGAGATAGGCTCTCAATTCATTTTCTCTCGGATTATTTCCTGGTTCATATAATTTCTTTCCGCTTATTTCGTCAGGAAAGTATTCTTGTGCATAGAAATTTCCAGTATAGGAATGGCTATAGGTATAATCTGCTCCATAGCCGAGATCCTTCATCAATTTTGTTGGTGCATTTCGCAAATGGAGTGGGACAGGAAGATTTCGAGTTTCTTTTACGAGGTTTTGAGCATCACTTATTGCAACATAAGCGGCATTACTTTTTTGAGAGGATGCCAAATATGTCACGCATTGAGATAATATAATTCTTGATTCAGGAAAGCCAATCACATTTACAGCTTGAAAGCAATTATTGGCCATTAGTAAAGCATTTGGATTTGCATTTCCAATGTCTTCTGATGCGAGAATCAGTAAACGTCGTGCAATAAATAATGGGTCTTCACCACCTTCAATCATTCTCGCCAACCAATACACTGCAGCATTTGGATCACTTCCTCGAATGGATTTAATAAATACTGAAATAATATCGTAATGTTGTTCACCGTCTTTATCATATAACGCTAGATTCTGTTGAACATTTTCCAGCACCATTTCATTGGTAATAATTACTTCCTCAGTTGAAGAAGCATTTACTACTAAATCAAAAACGTTTAATAATTTTCTGGCATCACCACCTGATAATCGAAGCAAAGCTTCATGTTCAATGATTTGGATTTTTTTCTTTTTAAGAAACTCATCATCGCGCATTGCAATTTCCAAGAGATGAAGCAAATCATCTTTCTCCAAAGGTTTTAAAATATAAACCTGACATCTGGAAAGTAAAGCTGAAATAACTTCAAAAGACGGATTCTCAGTTGTAGCGCCAATCAAAGTGACAGTTCCCTTTTCTACTGCACCAAGGAGTGAATCTTGCTGTGATTTACTAAAACGATGAATCTCATCAATAAAAAGCACGGGTAGGTTTGTTCCGAAGAAAGCCTGACTTTTAGCTTTATCAATTACATCTCTAATATCTTTTACCCCAGAATTGATTGCACTGAGTGAATAAAAAGGTCGTTTAAGTTGTTTTGCAATGATGTTTGCAAGCGTTGTTTTTCCAACTCCAGGAGGGCCCCACAAAATCATGGAATGTAAATTCCCAGATTCAATGGATTTTCTAAGCACAGCATTTTCACCAACAAGATGTCGTTGCCCAATGTAATTATCAAGGCTATTTGGGCGAAGTCGTTCAGCTAATGGAATCATTCTATAAAAGTATGTTCTTTCAAAGTTAAGTCAACAATGGTGTTTTCCTTCAATCAAAAGTATGTTTCCTAAATTAAGTTATGATCTTGGGAAATTGATTTCTAGCCAATTTTTGGCACGGAAATTTCATATTCTTCACTTGAATTATTAACTTTGTTTTACCCATTAATCTAAAACCAAAATGAAGCGTACAACAACCCTAATTTTAAGTGGAATTCTATTTATTATGATGTCATCCTTTGTTTTTGACGGCAAGGACACTTCTAATATTGAAAATAAATCTTACAAAATTACAATCACAGAAAATAAAAAAGGTAAATCTGGCAAACCTGAAGAGGATGTTATCCAGATTAAAGGCAGTAAATTCAGAAGTAAGTTTTTTAAACAAAATGCCGGAAGTGATGCAATTCCGGTAGAATTGAGTAAGGATTCTACTTATACTGAAGAAGGAAATGATGAAGAGTTGCTTTATGTAGAGTTCGAAGGGGAAATGACAAATAAGTTGGAGGAAACTGTAAAAATTTCTGGAACGATTGATGGATATAGTATCGAAGGAAGTGTAGAGATTTCAAAAAAGGAAAAAGTTAAAAAGCATTGGGATTTTGTCGGTGGACAAAAAGATAAAAAGGGAAAGAAATAAATATTAAGTAAGTTAAAAAGTCCAAATTCCAACTATTTTCAGTTTGGAATTTGGACTTTTATTTTGATTCAGCTAAATTTTATTTTGCGGCATTATTGATTTGATCTGCCACTTCCTGTTTTTCCAATAAACCTTCATTTCTCCAGATTTCTTTCCCGCTCTTATAAAGAATTAAGGTTGGCAATGCAGTTATTTTCATAGAGTCTGCACATTTTGCATCGCGGTCAGAATCTAATTTTACCAAACGAAATTTAGAACCCATTTCTTTTTCTAATTCTTCCAAACGTGGTTTTAATCGTTGACATGGTCCGCACCATACCGCGCTGAAATCAACCAAAACTACCTTTTGAGAGTTGACCATTTGATAATAAGCAGCAGTGCTTACAGTTTCATTAGATTCAGTTGGCGTTTCAACTTTCTCAGCAGCTGTTAAAGGTAGATTTTCAGATTTCCATCCTACGATTCCTTTTTCCATTTCAATTACATTCGAAAATCCTTCTGTTTTGAAAAAGTTAGCCGCTTCTTGGCTTCTTCCACCAGAAAGACAATAAACCATAACAGGTTTATTTTTATCCAATAATTTCGCCTGCTCAGCAAAATCGGAACCATTCCAATCAATATTTTTTGCTCCGTCAATATGTCCAGTAGAAAATTCACTAGACGTACGAACATCAATTAACTGTTCATCCTGCAGCGAATCAACAGTTGCAGCAAAATGTTTGGCATCAAGCGAAGCGACTGTTGAACTAGAGGATTGGTGACATGCAACTATTGAAAATGCAACAGCAGCAATTGGAAGGATAAACTTTTTCATGCAACAAATTTAGGGATAATAACGACCATCTATGAAATTCGATTCTTAAAGAATTCAAATTTTGCAATAGAATTTACATGCCCATTGTTTTTTTCCAAACGGCAAAGGCCATAAACTTAAAAACTCGACCGTTTTCAGGTTTGTTTTGAATGCTAAAAAATGAATCATAATCCTGAAGCAAGTTCTTTTTATCAATAATTCCTTCAAAATCCTGTTCAAAATAGGGACGAAACTGATCTTTTAAATCTGAAATCCATTTATTGTTTGGAGTTGCATAACCCATTTTATCGCGACGATTTTTAATATTGTCTGGAATAAAAGGAGAAGCAGCTTCTCTTAAAATATATTTGGTAACGCCATCTTTAATTTTCATCATGCCAGGCATTTTAAAAACGGCTTCAATTAATAAATGATCTTCTGAAAAAGGTGTGCGAGATTCCACAGAGTGCCACATTGAACATCTGTCTTCACATTTCAAATATCCCTTTAAACGTGTATTCACAAATTCTGAACGCAATGCTTCATTTAAAGTTTTGGAAACTGGTTTTTGTTTTCTGTTTGAAATAAATTCAGCAATCAAATTATTATTCAGATAATTCATATCTGGAAAATATCCTTTCTGAATACTCATTTGCATTTTGAGTGGGAGCGAAGGAATTACTTGTTGTTTTAATTTCTCACGAATTCGATATTTTGATCCACCCTCGCCAAAAGAAATAATTTCACTTTTCCGTCTTGCGTTTTCTCCACTTTGTTTTAATTCATTCCAAAATGGAATATAATATGGAAAATAGCCAGCAAATAATTCATCACCACCTTGTCCGTCCAAAACTACTCGAATACCAGTTTCATGTACAAGTTTCATAACTCGGAATTGTGCATAGGTACTTGTACTCCAAATCGGAACATCCTGACAATACATTAATTCTTCTATGTCACGGATAAACTCTTCAGGTTTTGGTTGTACTGTATGCCATTCGCCGCCAGTACGATTAACCATCTGCTCTGCCCACTTGCGCTCATCAATTTTTACTTCATCAAAAACGGCAGTAAACAATTTTAGTTTATCACCTATGTTTACATTTTCATTTTTAGAAACCAAGTCTCCAATTATTCCAACAATAGTAGAACTATCTATTCCACCACTCAAGCATGAACCAACAGGAACATCAGCACGTAAACGAATACGAATCGCATTGACTAACAATTCTCGAGTTTGTTCAATGTACTCCTTGTATTGTTTTTCTGAAAAGTCAGCTTTATCTTCTTTTTCAGGAAGAGCATACCAAATTTCTTGATTGAAAGTTCCATTTCCAATTGATAGTTCAAAAGAATTGCCCGGAAAAAGTTCAATAATGTTTTTGAAAAAACTCTCTTTCTCGTATTCAATTTCTCCAGCCACAAAATAATCAGCGACTGCAGCAGTATTTAATTCTGTTTTTATCAGTGGGTTTTTCAAAAAAGCTTTTTGCTCAGAAGCAAAAGAAAATACTTCTTGATCTTTGTAATAATAAAATGGTTTTACGCCGAAACGATCTCTGGAACCGAATAGAATATTTTTCTCTTTATCCCAAATTACAAAAGCCCACATTCCGTTAAATCTATGAAGGCATTGCTTTCCCCATTGTTTGTAAGCGGCGAGAATAACTTCTGTATCAGTATTTGTAAAAAAAGAATGCCCCAGATTTTCTAATTCTGAACGCAATTCAATATGATTATAGATTTCTCCATTGAATGTAATCCAAAGTGATTCATCCTGTGAGCAAAGTGGTTGGTGACCAGCAGGACTTAAATCCTGAATAGCCAATCTGCGATGAGCGAAAATAAATTTTGCAGCAGAAGTAATTTGACCAGCGGCAGTTTTTGGGGAATGGGGGAAATTTGAAGTGTAAATTTCATTCGGTGTATCATTTGTAAAAGCAGTTAGCGTTTCTCCTGATTCATCTACAAGCAATAATCCTTCTCCATCGGGTCCTCTATGACGAATTGTAGCATTCATTTTTCGGGCAGCATCCAGTAACTCTGTGGAAGAGCCTTTAAATTTTAGTATGCCGCTAATTCCGCACATCTATTTCTTTTTAAAGATATTTATTAATGAAGCAACATCACCTTTCCTTGGCATAAGCATTCCTAGATCTTTCAAAGGTTGTTTTCCAATTATGAAAAATGTTGTCATAATAAATAGTGTCATGACGCTATAAGTAATAGTTGCTGAAATTCCAGCACCCACAATACCAAAATGAACAATCAAATAATGTGTAACTAACCAAGCAACTAGCAAAGAAATTGCGCCGCTAAAAAAATTCATAATGTGTTGCCCTGCACCGGAAAAATAATGGGAGAAAACGGTACCAAGGCTGACAAAAATAATTCCAGGAGCCATAGTAACAAAAATGGATTTAACCGGAGAGAAATCTTTTCCAAGTAACCAACTATAAAATTCTGCAGGCAACAAAAGAAACATCGAAACTGCAATAGTTGTCAATAGTAAACTCAGTTTGGCCAATCGAATGACAACAATTCGTGCTTCTGAATGATTTTCGTGATTCGAAACTTTTGCAAGAACAATAGAAGAAACACTTGCGCCAAATAAACTAATGGCAGAAGTGAGGGAAGAGGCAGAGTTAAAAATTCCAATTGAACCTTCGCCATCATGCAATACTTCTTTAAGATTATTAAAACTTATAGTTTTTGGTAATACCATAAAAATACTTGCGGCCTGTGTATAAAAACCATTTTTAAAAAGAACAAGGAGTAATGGTCGTTTCTCAATAATTTTTGGCTGAGGCGCATTTTTGTGCACAAGATATAATCCAACAAAATAGCAAAGCAGATTAGAAATTAATGCAGCATAGATATAGGGATATGCATCTGCCTGTCGGAAAAAGAAAATAAATACGACTAATGAAAGTATTTGCAAAATTCCTTGAAGGACAAAAAGTAAATTATAGGCTTTGATTCTTTGTTGTCCCAATAAAATATTTTGGTTTAAAGAATGCAGTGAAATCAATAGTCCTATTATAAGTAATTCCTTTCCATATAGCATAGGGAAAATACCTGAGTAAATTAAAAGTGCTCCAATTCCTAGTGAATTTACTGCGCTCCAAACACTTCCTGTAATTAGCAATGATTTTAGTTTTGCTCTTGGGGTAAGAAAAACCAGTGAGGGTCCGCCGGCCAAATCACTGATCATATGAATATAAAATACATTAAGAGCAATGATACTGATCTGACCATAAATTTCTTTTCCCAGAAAATGGGTAATGAACAACATCATCACAAAATTGAGCACGGCAACAGCAAGACGGGCAGAGAAATTAGTAAATATGCTGCGGATCATTTGTTGAAGATGCGATTAAATTTCCGTTTCAAAATCCAGTTGAAGTTATCAAAATTAAAGTGGTTGCGTTTTGCGTCAATAAGTATCTTATCTCCAGCAACTGAAATGGTATGAATTCCTTTATTAAACTTCCAATTTTTGTTAGGTTCAATGCGCTTAACGAATTCCTCTTTGAATGAAGTTGTGGTAAGTTCTGTAATCTGATGTATAACAATCGCAGCCCCATAAGTAGTGCTGCAATCCTGTGCGGGACGGTATAATTTGCCATCTACAATAAATGGTGTTCCTCCAGGTCTCGAAGAGCGAATATCAATTTTTACAGGGTTGTTGGAATGAGGAAGCCACGGACCTTCAAACTCTTTCGCATGAAAAAGATGCAAGGTTGAATTGCTGAATTGCCCTTCCATAGTGCAAAATAACCACCACTGTTCATTATATTTTATTGGAGTTGAATCGACAGCAGGAACATTTAATAACAATTTCCCATTTTTAGGATTAGCAGAATCAAAACAGAAAACATTTCCGGCAGAATGACTTTCAGGAATAATAATTCTATTTTCTTTTTCAGCATCTTCGCGCTCGATGACATAAGGGTAGGAGAGGTGCACTTTTGCCTCTAATAATTCTTTTTCATTTCCTTCATTATCAGAAATGAACAAAACTCCTTTTCTCTTTTTGTAAAAATATTTTTCAAAGACTATTTTTAGTTTGCCTTTTTCTATCCAACCAAACGGATCAGCATTATATTCATTTGATTTGGGTTGTGGCAACCATTTTATTTCATTTGAAATTCCATTGGTCAGTAACTGTTCCGGATGCTGTTCAAGTATTCCGATATTCCATTGTTCGGGTTGGAATAAACCAATCCAATGAAATTTCAATTTGTTTGAAAGTATTTTGATTCTGAAACGCAACATTTGAAAATTTCCGGGGTAATAAAATACAGGAGCAGCAGAGTTTACAGGAATTCCGTTCAAGGCTGGTGACTGATCATTTGAAATGTCGATGAGTGCTTGTTTCATCCAATCTTTTGTACCCTCAACGAGTTGCTCAAGATTTGCTTTGTAGGAATGTTTTAGCGTAAGAAAATGCCCTTTTCTAAGAATAATTCCGGAATCCAATTTTTCGGTTAATCGTTGAAGAATTGCACCTGTTGCTGAATGGTTATGATAGATTTCCCAGAAAGCTGCAGGACCACCACGAATAATTTGTTCATCTGCATGATGGTAAGACCAAACGCCATATTTTGCAACTGTCAAAATTTCTCCTCGAAGAATGTTGAAAGCAAATCTCAAAATTACATCTGGCTTGTGCGTTTTAATTTGTTCAATATCATTAGAAGAAAAATGTTGTGAATATTTTCCTTTTAATTCTGGCAAACATGAAATTACCGGTACATTTTTAAATTCTGATTCCAACGAAACAGCATCATAAATTCCAGTTTTTAATCTGAATCGTTTGAAAAATCTCCAGTAAATGTTTTTGAAAGAAAATTTATTTTGATTAACAACACTTTCCTTTTCTTTAACCAACAACACTACTTCACAATTCTCCAACGACAAAACCGAACGCAAACAATCAGCCTCCCATGATTCGAAGGTTGTGCTTTTGCACAGGATGGCAATTTTTATTTTGTTTACTGTTCCCATTATTTCAACCAACCACGGAGGAATAAATTCTATTCAATTCGTTTCCTACTGCTTCTATACTATAAATATCATTTGCAATTTTGCTTATTTGTTGATGATTGAAACTACTTTTTATTTCGCAAAACTTTAGGACAGCATTTTTTAATTCAATTTCATTTCCTGCTTCGACAAGAATTCCTTGATGGTCATTAACCATTTGTGGAATATAACCTACACGAGTTGCAAGAACTGGGAGTCCACAACATTGAGCTTCGATAATAGTAACCGGCATTCCTTCAAAATGAGAGAACATAATCAAGGCATCAGCATTTTGCATAGCTGAAGCAATCGTTTCAGGATTTCCGAATCCTCTAAAAAATATGGATTTATTAAGCAGACCTAAACTGGTAGCAATTTCTTCGAAGTTGTTGCGTTCTGGCCCTTCACCAATAATCTCTAATGTAATATTACTCTTGGATTCAATAGACTTCATCATTCGAAGGAGTCCCGAAATATTTTTTTCACGATCTACCAACATTGACACATGTAAAAGTTTTACTCCTTTCGTTTCCTCTTTTCTTTTTTGATACTTAAATATTTCTGTGTTGACGCAGTTTGGTAAAATGGTAAAGGATTCGCCCAACCCATGTTTCTTCATTGCTTCAGCCATTTTTTGAGAAACAACAGTAATAATTTTTGCCTTTTCAGTAATTCGTTTTGAAATATTTTTTTGAATTAATCCTTTATAAGCACCATCTTCTGGCAAATATCCTGACCAATGCTCAGTTATGACAAGTGGTAGGTTTAATGTTTCGAGCAAGGGTAATAAAGCAACAGCAGCAGGCCAAATGACATGCAAATGAAGTAGGTCAGCTTTGCCATTTTTCTGCATTGCGATTTCAATGCCTTTCTTAATTGATTCGCGATATACTTCTCGCTTTTTTAATTTTGAAAGTAAAGGAATTGTAGAATTTATTTTTCCGTAATAAATTCTGAATTCTGAAAGATTTCCACTATGAGTTTGTTCTATTTCATTTGTGCCTTCAACCCTATTTTTATCAGCAGAAGCATAAATAACTGAAACTTTATTTTTTAAAGCTGCTGCATGTGCGTGTTGCTGAATGAAATTTCCAAGTGCTGGAGCGTTCCTTCCCGGGTACCAGCTGGCAATAAATAGAATATGTTTTTGTTGTTCTTGCATTAGTGGCGAGTAGCATAAATTTCGACCATTGAATCGAAACCATTCTCTATGATTCGGTTGTTGAACGGTGCAATCGGTAATTTATTATTCAATCGGTAACGAAAACCACAAGAAGTCAGCAATAAAAGGAATTCAGGCAGTTTTTGCTCTTCTATTTCAGCTCCATGCCATTCTACAAACAGATTATCTACCTTAGAAAGTTGCTCACGACAATCCATTAAAACAAGGCTTTCTGCTCCTTCAATATCCATTATTACCAGATCGATATGTGATTCTTGAGCCAGCCAATTTGCAAGCCGAATTGTTTGAACAGATTTATTTCCACTTCCTGTTTTTCCGCCTAATGCTCCATCCGATTGAAATGAAATTTCGCCTTCAGTATTCCATACTGCCGATGCAAAAACTTCAACTTGTTCTAAATTATTTTTTGAAACATTCTCTTTTAATATCAAGGCAATTTCAGGATCAGCTTCAAACGCTTTAATGCGAGATTCAGGAAAATGCTTTTTGAAAAAAAACAATTCGAGTCCTATGTTTGCCCCACAACAAAAAATTAAAGGATTCTTTTTATTGAAATCAATTTCAAAACAACGATTCACAAAAATCTCTTCGTATTGATGTTGAAAAGCGGAAGCGTCATTTCCTGTTACAATAAAACCTGCAATGGAAAACGTAACGGAAGTTCCTTTTGCTTTTTTTCTGCAAGCAGATTTAACGGATATCCATTCCCGATATTCCTCTCTTGTAAGATAGGAGTATGCAGGTTTAAATAATTCACGGAAAATCTGAAACATAGATCAGGATAATTTTTTTGTTCTCAATCGAATTGAATTGCCAATGACGATGACATCCGAAAATGCCATGGATAAGGCTGCGATCATTGGGCTTAATAAACCGAAAGCTGCTATTGGTATAGCTACTGCATTATAAAAAAATGCCCAGAAAAGATTTTGTCGAATGGTTTTTAAAGAATGGCTGCCAATAAGCAATGCCTCTTTAAGTCCAGAAAGTTCTCCTGAACCCAATAATACTACTTGAGCTGATTGCATAGCAACTTTGGTTGCATCCCCTGGAGAAATACCAACATCTGCCCTTGCAAGTGCAGGAGCATCGTTTATACCATCTCCAACCATTGCAGTTTTGCTTTCTTTTGATAATTGAGAAATGCGTTCCAACTTTTGATCGGGCAATTGTTCTGCATAAACTTCAGTAATTCCAATTGCACGAGCTACAAACAATGCCTTTTCCTCACGATCACCAGTGAGCAGAATAGTTCTTATATTTTTTGAATGAAGAAATGAAATCAATTCTTTCATTTCCTTCCGTATTTCATCTTCCAGATTTATCCCAACAAGTACTTCATCATTCTTTAAAAGGTAAATGTCATGTTTACGTTTTGTTGAACCTTGGAGTAGTCTTCCTGATCCAAGCGCATATTTGTTTCCAAAAGAATCTTTTGCAGTTAGACCAATTCCTTTTTCTTCTGAAATGTTTTCAAAAATAAGTTCTGATGGTTTTGTTTCTTTACTAAGTATGTTTACTAAAGACTTTGCAAGAGGATGAGACGAATGTTGTTCAAGAGATAAAATTATTTCTTTGGCTTCCTTTTCAGTGATTTTACCCAATACTTCAATTTGCAAATTTGAAAAATTACCTGTTGTCAAGGTTCCTGTCTTATCGAATACGATTGTTTTGATATTGGCTAATTGTTCCAAGGTTCTTCCACCACGAATAAGAATGCCATTTTTTGCAGCTCTTCCAACACCCACCATTACTGCTGTTGGAGTAGCTAATCCCATTGCACAGGGACAGGAAATTACCAATACAGCAATACTGTGCATGATCGCATTTTGCATTCCGATATGAAATGCAAAATAGGAAAGTAGAAAAGTTACGATTGAAATACCTAAAACAATTGGTACGAATATGGCGGATATTTTGTCAGCTAATTGTTGAACAGGAGGTTTTTCTTGCTGGGCTTTTTTTACCATTGAAATAATCTGCATCAGTACGGAATCTGCTCCGATGTGTTTTACAATCATTCGAATGGGACCACTCAACAAAATTGTTCCGCCAATTACTTTTGATTTTGAATTTTTATCCACCGGCATACTTTCTCCGGTAATCATCGATTCATTTGCAGTTCCAATTCCCGAAATAACTTCACCATCAGCCGGAAAACTTTCACCAGAATTTACCAATAGAATATCATCTTTTCTGATTTCGGAAACAGGAATCTCCTCAAAAAATTCCTTACCATCTTTAATACTGAAGCGTTTTGCTTTTTCGGGTTGTAAGGAAGAAAGATCATCAATTGCTGAAGTTGTTTTCTTGACAGAAATATGTTCGATCAGATTGCCAAGTAAGACTAAGGTTATAATGGTAGAAGTAGTTTCGAAAAACATATATTGGTGAACCAAATGCATATCTGAAATCATGAACATACCTGCCACTGAATATCCAAATGAAGATACTGCACCAATAAAAATCAAAACGTCCATATTCGGGACTCCGGCTTTTAATGATCCAAGAGCACTTTTTCCGAAAAACCAGAAACCAACAGAAAAAACTGGAAGGCAGATCAATAGTTGTACTAATGGACTTATTAAAATGGAGTCGTGGGGCAAAAACATGTGGCCAAAAAACAATGGAACAGTAAAAATTAGACAAAACCAGAATTTCTGAGCAATACCAAAATGAAATCCTTTTTGTGATTCTTCTGTTACTACTTTGTAGCCAAGTCCTTCAATATCACGTACTACATCAGTTATTTCACAATTATCAGCCATCACCAAGGAGGCTTCACCAGTGGCAAAATTCACGTGCACATCGTTATGTCCGCTCTTCGTTAATTTACGGGTAATACCAAGAGCGCAGTTGGCACAATCCATGCCTTCAACTTTCAAGGTTACCGGTTCTTTCAGATGTTCAATCATTTCTATTCAAAGTTACGGATTTTAGATGCCTTTATGATTTGCATGGAAATGAGGAAGTAGTATCTTTGCACTCCTGCGCCGAAAAACAGTTTCGGAATACAGGCATTTATTAAGATTACATGGTGGCCATAGCTCAGCTGGTTAGAGCATCGGTTTGTGGTACCGAGGGTCGTGGGTTCGAGCCCCATTGGCCACCCGAAAAGCTCCGTAGAAATACGGGGCTTTTTAATTTAAGAATATCATGGGGCGAGAAGTTTATCCCGTCACAAGAATTTAAATAATAAGAATGACGGGAAGCCCCATTGGCCATCCGAAAAGCTCCGTAGAAATACGGGGCTTTTTAGTTTAAGAATATCATGGGGCGAGAAGTTTATCCCGTCACAAGAATTTAAATAATAAGAATGACGGGAAGCCCCATTGGCCACCCGAAAAGCTCCGTAGAAATACGGGGCTTTTTATTTTAAGAATATCATGGGACGAGAAGTTTATCCCGTCACAAGAATTTAAATAATAAGAATGACGGGAAGCCCCATTGGCCATCCGAAAAGCTCCGTAGAAATACGGGGCTTTTTAGTTTACAAAAAACACGAAATGGCCTTAAATAGAAGTATAATATTTACTTCATTTCGCTTTATTTTACGGATCTCAAATCCAAATCATCGTACTATCTTGTACAGGTGAATTTTCCTACCGTAAAAATAAAGTTTATCCTTCTCTTTTTAATCGGGTCCTTTTTCCGATTGAATGGTCAATTAGTTGAGCAACCGGGTGGTTTCCGACATATTACAGTTAGAGATGGATTACCTAGTTCTGAAGTTTATAAATTATTTCAGGATAAAATGGGGTATATGTGGATGTGCACAGATGCTGGCGTTTGTCGCTATAATGGATATAATTTCCAATCCTTTACTACTCGAAATGGTTTGACGGATAATACTGTTTTCAAAATGACCGAAGACAGCAAAGGCAAAATTTGGGCGCAAGGCTTTTCAGGAGCCTTAAGTTATTTTGATGGAAAAAAGTTCAATCCTATTAAAGCAAATGATCAATTAGTTGAATTATATAGCAATGGTCAGAAAAGTAGTTTTTGTATGTCAACGGATGAAAACGGAGGAATCATAATAGGAGGATTTTTTACGCATGGTTTATTCAAACTTGTCCCTGAGGATAATTATGGCTCCATTACACCTGTTAAGCCTTCTGGAGTAGCGCAGGAAATGCAAATGATATGGACTACGACACAAAAATCAAATAATTATTATGCAGCAATAGAGCCGAATGGAAAATGGGCAAACTTTTTTCATAATGGAATAATTTCAACAATCAATTTTAATTCTCAGAAAGGTGTTTTTGCTTATTACCAATGCTTCAAGGATCATCGTGGAAATTTAATTTTTTCTATCGATAACTATTTGTATTGCATTGATTCCATTGGCGGAATAATCATGAAAGAATTTTCTGCCCCTATCGTTACAGTAGGTGATGATAAAGAAAATAATTTATGGATTTCTATGTTCTTCGGTGGGACTGCAATGATTCCTGGTGGAGATATTACTGCTGAACCTAAAATATATCTTGCTGGAAAAACAGTTAGTTGTGTTTTTGAAGACAATGAACGTGGTTATTGGTTCTCTACTGTTGGCGATGGAGTTTATTATTTGCCTGATATCAGATTTGGATATTTAACCGCATCAGAAGGACTTGCAAAATCGAATGTGCAAAGTGTGGCTGCTTTCAGAAAAAATGAATTAGTAATTGGACTGCCAAACGGAACTATTTCATTGTTCAATCCAGAAAAAAAAGGAGAACAAAGACTTTATACTTATAATTCCCCAGTTAATACCACTTTGCCTACAGAATCAATTTTGACAATAGGTGATTCAATTATTGGAAGTGTTACTGGGATTCAATTATTCGATTCAACTTTAAAAGTCGTCAATGCCATCAAAAGTAAAGGACATTTTAAAGGTGTAATTCGAAATCCTACAACTGGTGAGATTATGTTTTTTACACCTGCCAGTTTATTATTTGTGAATTCCAATTTTAATATTGACAGCACCCAAAATACAAAAATCCGTTTTACTGCTGCTTGCTACGGAAATGATGGAACAATTTGGTTGGGTGCCCTCAATGGATTATGGAAAATGGTAGGGAACTTACCTATTTATATGGGCGATTCCTCAACAGGTGTAAAAGCAAGAATTGATGGGATTTGTCAGGACAAAAATGGTGTCTTATGGATTGCCACTCGAGGTGAAGGTGTTTTTGCAATTTGTAATGGTAAGAAATGGCATTTCGGTGAAGAGGACGGCATGGCTGCAAATACTTGCCGGTCTATAGCACTGGATCCAGCAAATGGAATTTGGGTGGGTACAAATCATGGTATCACTTATTTGAGCAATTTCGAACCTCTTACAGGAAAAGCAAAATTAAGATCATTCAATACTTCACATGGATTGTTGAGTGATGAAGTAAAATTTATCATTTTTCATAATAAAATATTATGGATGGGAAGCAATGAAGGGATTTGTTGGATTGGAGTAAATGATCTTGTGAAAGATACTGTTGCTCCTCCAATTTATATTACAAAAGTTTTATTTGGTAAGGAAGAATGCAATTTAGATACCTTGTCTGTATTTGATTTTTCAGATAAAACAATTCGAATTTTTGTTGAAGGAGTTAGTTTTAGAGATCCTGAAGGAATTCGATATAAATATAGGATGATTGGTGGCGATGAACAATGGATTACAACAGCCAATAGAGAAATCAGTTTTTCATCGCTGTCTCCCGGAGATTATCAACTTGAAATAGTAGCAGTTAATGCGGATGGACAACAGAGCGATCATCCTGCCATTTTTTCTTTTTTTATTCGAACTCCCTTTTATCGGACTATTTGGTTTCTTTCTGTGGTGATTGTTTTATTGATTCTTTTGGTTTGGGCTGGAGCAATTTTCACTGTTAGAAGAAAACAAAAACGTGTGGAAGAGAAAGCAGAAACCGAAAGAAGAATTGCTGAATTACGATTGTCTGCTTTGCGGGCACAAATGAATCCGCATTTTATTTTTAATGCAATTAATTCCATTCAACATTTTGTATTGCAAAACGAAAGTGAATCTGCCTATAATTATCTGGCTAAATTTTCCAGTTTGATCCGAATGGTGCTCGACCAATCGCAATCAGAAACCATTTCCTTAGAACAGGAATTGAAAATGTTGAATTTGTATATTGAACTGGAGCAACTGCGTTTTGAACGTCCGTTTACTTTTGAAATTTATGTAGACAGAGAACTGAAAGATGAGAATATAAAAATTCCGGGAATGTTGGTTCAACCCTTTGTGGAAAATGCAATCTGGCATGGATTATTAACTAAAAAAGAAGGGCATGCTTGGTTGAAAATTGCCTTTTTGAAAAAGGACGGCTATGCAGAAATTTCTATTGAAGACAATGGAATAGGTCGACCAGCAGCAGCTAGTTTAAAACAAGGAAAAGAAAAAAGACAGTCCTATGGATTGCAAATTACAGAGGAGCGATTGCGACTTTCCGAAGAAAAACATTTAGATCAGCCGACTATCTTGATCACTGATTTGAAAGATAATAAGGGTAATGCTGTTGGAACAAAAGTTGTAATAAATATTGAACTCACAGATTACGAGGATTAATTCAAATGAAAAACTATTTTTACTAAATGATGAAAGCAATTGTAGTTGATGATGAACCAAAAAGCAGAGAAGTCTTAAAGACATTACTGCAGCGTTTTTGCCCATCTGTGGAAGTTTTAGGTGCAGCTGGCGGAGTAGATGAAGCAAAAGTGTTGATTGATGCTGTTCATCCTGATGTAGTATTTCTTGATGTAGAAATGCCTGGTGGAAATGGATTTAAATTATTAGATGAAACGAAACAAAGTAGTTTCGAAATAATTTTTGTTACTTCTTACGGACATTATGCGATTCCTGCCTTGCGCTATAGTGCAATTGATTATTTACTTAAACCAGTTGAGATTGAAGAATTAAAAAATGCAGTTCAACGGGTGGAAAACAGAATGAATAAGAAGAATGATCTTAGGCTACAATATAATGCCTTAAGTGAAAATTTGAAATTGCCATTGGATCAACAACGCATTACTGTACATGGAGTAAATGAAATTCGTTTTGTTTCTGTTAAGGAAATTGTGCGATTAGAAGGTGACAGTAATTACACTTATATCATAACTTCTTCTGGTGGAAAATATCATACTTCTAAAACTTTGAAGGATTATGAAGAACTTTTACAAAATCATTTAAATTTTGTAAGAGTACATAAAACGCACATTATAAATCTTGACCATCTAACAAAGTTCATGAAAAATGATGGTGGTTTTATAATTATGTCTGATGGTTCACAAGTTGAAGTATCGAGAAGAAAAAAACAGGAATTGATGGATCGTTTGAAGATTCAATAAATGATATTTCAAATTTGCTTATAAATAAAATTGAAGTTTCTCACTAGCCCTGATTGCAACGTTACCCCGCATTCGAACATTTTGTGTGAAGCGGAGTAAAAGTGGAAAGCAGGTGAAATGATTCTAGAAAAGGAAATGTTGTGCTCCAAAACAACTAGAAAATTAGGCTTTACTTTTCAGTTGACCTTCTAAGCCTTGAATAAATAATTCTTTCTTGGCAATTTCCATTCGAAGTCTTTCTACTTCACTGCGCAGTGTTTCATTTTCTGTACGCAGGTGAATTTCTTCGGGCGCCCAGATATTTACATTGTAGAAAGGATGTTCTTCGGTACCATCTTCTGCTTTTGGATTGCGGAAGAAACTGTATAAGGGAATTCTTAATTCTTTTGAAATTAATTCTAGCGTTCGAATTTCAATTGTGTTTTGCTCCAGCGCATCATCCAAAGACTTTTCTGTTACGCCGATATAATCCACAAGCTGAGCGTAAGTAAGATTTCTCGCTTTTAAAACTGCGACAATTCTTTCTTTCAGATCAGGAACGGTATGTTCCATTGAAAAATTCGATTGATCTTCCATTAGAATTAATGTGGTGCCGGTACAGGAGTCGGCTGGTTTTTGTCTGCTGCGGGCAATTCGCTTTTAAAAGTTTTTAGAAATGCATCGTACGTCATTGCCTTTTCTTTTTCTTCGCCATAATAATGCAAATAAGGTTCGAATGCTTCTGGAGCCTGATAACCCTGCATGATAGTAAAAGAAAGTCTATCCTTAGTAATGAAAGCGAAGGAAGGGTAGGAGAGTCTACCTTGCAAAACAGTAATTGCAAAATCATTCGCACTTCTTTGGTTTTCACCGCCACGATTCCAGAATTTCTGTCCATTAAAAACTACGGTATCGTGCGTTTCTGCATCAAAATGAACACAGTAATAAGTGTCATTCATATATTTTGCAATGGTTGGATTACGGAATGTATTTGCGTCCATGGTTTTGCACCAACCACACCAACTTGTAGAAAGGTCAAGAAATATTTTTCTAGGTGCAGCATCAGAAAGTTTCTGAGCTTCTTCTAAAGAGTACCAATGAATACCTGAAGGTTCTTCAACTTTTACTGCAGAAGCGGTATTTCTCAACAACACAAAGGAGCCTAAAGCAGCAACAATTGCACTTCCAAGAATGATGTATTTTTTCATGAGTTATTTTCTTACAAACGAAGTTACGAAAATCAGGCCAAATATGGATTCAATTTTAACAGTGATTAGGAGGTGCTTTTCTTAGTTGCTGTTCGGTATAGAAATAATGCAAGTCCAATAAAGAAAACAACACCTAGTAATCCATAAATTCCACCTTCGGGCATATATTTCTGCAGACTTACTGCCATCAACACTTTGTTTGCAGCAGGAGAAACTGTTAGAATGGCAACAATTACTCCCATGAGTGCGCCTCCTGCAACGAGTCCGGTTGCAAATAAACTTCCTTTGCCGAGTTCGCCTTCTTCAGGTTCTTCTCCTTTACGTTTTGCTCTCCAATCTACAATTCCTTTAACACAACCTCCTGCAAAAATTGGAAGTGTAGTTGAAAGTGGGAGGTAAGCTCCTACTGCGAAGGAAAGTGAATTTACTCCCATCAATTCGACTGTAATGGCAAGGAAAACGCCAGTCATTACAAATTGCCAATCGAGATTATGTGATTGTAAACCTTTAATCAATGTTGCCATTAAAGTTCCTTGTGGTGCTTCCAAACCTTTTTGTCCGATGGCATGGGTAATTCCTTTTGAAAGTAATTCGGGTGATGGAGTATCCAGAACATGAACCACTAATCCAATTACAAAAGTAGAAACGATGGCGCCGATAAATAATGCAATCTGTTGAGATTTTGGTGTTGCGCCAATGAGAAATCCTGTTTTTAAATCTTGCGAAGTATTTCCTGCATTTGCGGCTGCAATACAAATTAAACTTCCTACAACAAGAACAGTAGGTTCAAAAATTGCGCCTGTAAATCCAAATGCAATAAATACAAGTGAGGTTCCCATAATTGTCGCAATTGTCATTCCGGAAACGGGACTATTACTAGAGCCGATAATTCCGACAATTCTACTTGATACGGTCACAAAGAAAAATCCGAAAACAATAACAAGAATTCCAACTAATAATTTTCCCATTATTCCTGCAATCGGAATTGTTGGAAGTAAAGCAATTATAAATACCAAAGCAACGCAACCGAATAAAGTAACCTTTAATGATAAATCACGCTCTGTTCTTTTTTTGGAGGAAGACACTTCACGATTTTTTATAGAAGTCATTCCTTCTTTAAAAGATGAAATGATGGTAGGTAGCGTTTTAAAAAGTGTAATAAATCCACCAGCCGCAACACAACCGGCACCAATCTGACGAATGTAAGCACGGTAAACAGCTTCCGCAGTATCTGCGAATGTATGTGTGATGGGATCCCATCCGCCAGCGCCACCGGAAGTATCTGCAAGACTACTTAGAAAACCTAATTTTATTTGTTGCGCTGCAATAACATCACCAGGTAATAAGAATGCAAGCAAAGGAATTAATCCAAGCCAAGCTAAAACTCCTCCAGCAACTAATTGTCCAGAAATTTTCGGTCCGATAATATATCCAACGCCTAAATATTCAGGAGTAATTTCGCAATCAATTCTAGCCGAAGGCATGAATTTGTTTTTCTGATTGACGAGATAAGTTGGTACGTCGGCGATGACATGAAAAACTTTTTGAAGAAATGCATAAGCAATTGCTGCAGCCAATCCTAAATAAGCAGTCTTTGCAAAATCTCCTCCTTTGTCGCCGGCAACTAATACTTGTGCACAGGCGGTTCCTTCCGGATAAGGAAGATTCTCATGTTCTTTTACAATCAATGAGCGACGTAAAGGAATCATCATTAAGGTTCCAAGCAATCCACCGATTACTGCAAGCGATAAAATAGTCCAATAATTAAAATAAACTTCACCATGAGCATCTGCACTTAAAAAAAGAAAAGCTGGAAGCGTGAACACAACTCCTGAAGCAATTGATTCTCCTGCAGAACCTGTTGTCTGAATTATATTATTTTCAAGAATAGTTGTCTTAAGAAATTTTCTTCCGAGCGAAATTGCAAGTACAGCAATCGGAATAGAAGCAGAGACGGTTAATCCAGCTTTGAGTGCGAGATAAACATTTGCTGCTCCGAAGATGACACCAAAAATACAACCTAGTAGAACCGCACGGAAAGTAAACTCCGGCATAATGGTTTCTGCGGAGATGTAGGGTTTAAATTCTTTTTTTTCTTCTGCCATGATTAGATTTCAGATTGGAAAATTTCAAATTTCAGATGGCCATTAAAAGCAAATTCCAAATCCCATTAAAAATAATCTGGAATCTGGAATCTGCAAATTTACAATCTGTTTTTTTATTTTATTCCACCCATCATTTTGGTGAGACGGAACGACAATATGAAGAGTACAATTGCGGCTACACCCGAGAACGCCACGAATATCATGAAGTAGGTATGTAGGTTGTCAATTGTGATTCCTAAGAAAACTGGATGTGGACCTGTAGCTTTTGGATCAGGATAAAGAGAACTCATTGTACCTGCCAGTTTATTCCCTGTTGCAATAGCCATAAACCATATTCCCATCATCAATGAAGTGAATCGCCCAGGAGCCAATTTATTTACCATTGATAAACCAATAGGACTTAAGAAAAGTTCTCCGACGGTATGAAGGAAATACAATCCTGTTAACCACATGATAGAAACTTTCATTAAAGGATCTGCTGCAGTACCGAAAGAGATAAATAAGAATCCAAGGGCAAGAAATCCAAGACCCATTGCCTGTTTCATTGGAGCTGATGGTTCAAATCCTTTCTTAGCAAGTTTTTCCCATAATACAGCGAAAATAGGAGCCAATATGACAATGAATCCAGCATTGAAACTCTGGAAATAAGAAGCTGGCATCATCCAACCAAAAATGGAGCGGTTAGTTTGTTCGTCAGCAAAGAAGGTAAGTGAAGCACCAGCCTGCTCAAAACACATCCAGAAGAAAATAACGAACATCATAATAATAACAACAACCCACAAACGTGATTTTTCAAGTTTACTAAGTGATCGATCCGTAAGAATTGCAAAAGGCAAACAAAGTGTCATTCCATAAATTGCAGAACCCCAGAAGTCAACACCCAATGCCCAATGAATAATACTAAAAGCTGCTACAATGCTACAGATCAAAATTACAATCTGCATTGCACTGAATCCTGTTTTACCAGATTCTGTTGGTGCTGTATCTTTTGATTTGTTAGGTGCAACTCCTAATTGTTCTCCTGTAGGAGAAACCACATATTTATTTTTCAAAAAGTAGAAAATGGTAAGTCCAACCAACATTCCAACTCCTGCACTAAAGAATCCCCATTTAAAATCTACGTTTTCACCTAGGTAACCACAAACCAAAGGCGCAAGAAAAGCACCCGCATTAATTCCCATATAGAAAATGGTGTAAGCTGCATCTTTTCTGGCATTATCGCCTTCAGCATACATCTGCCCCACCATTGTTGAAATGTTTGGTTTAAAAAATCCATTTCCGAAAATCAAGAAACCAAGTCCAGTCCATAATAGTAACGGAGCCATTGAAGAGGTTGCTGGAAATGATGCACAAGCGAATAATGTAAATTGCCCAATCGCCATTAAAATTCCACCAACAAAAATGGATCTTCTATTTCCCCAATATCTATCAGCAACATATCCTCCAATGAGTGGAGTTAAATAAACAAGTCCTGTATAACTTCCATAAATATTTGAAGCATATGCTTTATCAAATAGAAGTTTATTGGTCATGAAAAGCAAGAAAATTGCTCGCATTCCATAATAACTAAATCGCTCCCAAAATTCAGTGGCAAACAAAACGTATAAACCTTTTGGATGTCCCTTTGATGTAGATCCGCTCATAATTTAATATTCGTTGGTTTTAGTTGTCCGAAGGCCCCATTCGGAGCGTTGCGAAGATAATTATTTAGTTCTGAGTTACGAGTCGAGCGTTAGTAGAATATTAAAATATTTACTTTATAGTCGACACCTTAAAGAACTGATTAGTAATTATTTAAAGGTTGTCGTGAATAAAGTTTGTCATCTTAGTGTAAAGGTGAAGTGAACTATTTCCACCACGAATCCCATGATTTCTGTCGGGATACATGTAGAAGTCATATTGCTTATTGGCATCAATCAAAGCATTTACCAAGGCAATAGAATTTTGAAAATGAACATTATCGTCACCTGTTCCATGAATTAGAAGCAATTTTCCTTTTAATTTTTCCATGTTATTAACCGGAGAAAAATCATCGTATCCATGTGCGTTGTCTTTTGGCAATCCCATATAACGTTCTGTATAAATAGAGTCGTAAAAACGCCAATTCGTTACGGGTGCCACTGCAATTGCCATTTTGAAAACATCAGCTCCAACAGCTAAACATAAACTAGCCATATATCCGCCATAACTCCATCCCCAAATTCCAATGCGATTTTTATCTACAAAGGGAAGACCACCAAGATATTTTGCAACGTCAATCTGATCTGCGCTTTCTAATTTGCCCATTTGTCCGTAAGTGCATTTTTTGAAATCACGACCTCTGTATTCTGTTCCGCGATTATCTACTGCAACTATAATTACACCTTGCTGCGTCAGCATTTCATGCCAATATAATGCACTTCCAGCCCATGAATCATTTACCATATTACTGCCGGGACCACCATAAACCACTTGAAGTACTGGATATTTTTTATTTGGATCCATTTTATTGGGTTTAATCATCCATCCATTTAATGAAACGCCATCACGATCTTTCATCGTAAAAAATTCCTTTTTTGAAAAACCATATCCTGCAGTAATTTGTGCGAGTTTCGAATTGTCTTGCAATACTTTTATTTCTTTTCCATCTGATGAATTGACAGTAAAATAATAAGGCGTATTCGCATTCGAATAGGTATTAATAAAATATTTCATTCCCTCACTGAAACTCGGAGAATTTGTTCCTTCACGTTTTGATAGTTTCTTTTTCTTTGAACCATCAAGCGCAATGGAATAAACAGATCGTTGAGTTGCATTTCCTTCATCTGACTGATAAAATAATGTAGAAGTCTTTGCATTGTAACCATAAATGTCAGTTATATCCCATTCTCCTTTTGTAATCTGCTTGATAATTTTTCCATCCGTTCCAATTTGATATTCATGAACCCAACCGTCCATGTCACTGGTCCATAGAAAAGATTTATTGTCAGGAAGAAAAACAATTGGATCATAAACTTCTAAGTATTTATCGCTTGTTTCTGTGTAAATAACTTTTGAAGTTCCGTCTGTTGCATTTGCAAAAAGTAATTCTTCTTTATTCTGCAAACGATTCATGCGAAGAAAAGCTAATGTATTCGGATCTTTTGTCCACATCACACGTGGAATGTACTGATCAGTTTCATCACCGATGTCTACTGTTTTTGTGATTTTATTGGTTACATCATAAATAAAAATACTTACAATAGAATTTTCTTCACCTGCTTTTGGGTATTTATATGAATAAGGCTCGGGATATAATCCTGTATTGTACATCGTCATTTGAAACTCTTTCACGCGACTTTCATCGAAGCGATAGAAGGCAACTTTTTTACTGTCAGGCGACCAATACAAACCATTTGGTAAAGCAAACTCTTCTTCATAAACCCAATCCGTGCCACCGTTAATGATTTTATTCCATTCACCATCTCTTGTTACTTGTGTTTCAGATTTTGTAGCTAAATCAACAATAAAAATATTATTATCTCTTACGAAAGAAACTTTTGTTCCATCTGGTGAAAATCGAGCTAGACGTTGTTTTCCATTTGCAGAAAGAGGAAACATTTTTTTTGTTTTAGTGTCAAAAATAAAATTGTTCTCCTTTGTAGAATAGCGATAAATATGTTCCTGATCCGTTGCAATCAAAACTTTAGTTTCATCTGGGCTTAAATTAAAATCAGCCATTTCAACGGGTTTGGTTTGACCATCAGGAATTAATTCGCTCATTCTGAAAACAACTCCTGTAGATTTCCCTGTTTTATATTCATAAATCATTAAAGCAGTTTCCATTTTATTATCCTCTGTTGCACCAAATGCAGAATAATGTTCGCCATCATTCATGGAAATACCTCCCCCTGCGAATTCTGCTTTAAATGTGTTTTTCTTATAGATGTCTTCAAGGCTGATTGATGTTTGTGCATAAACAGCAACCATTGATCCAAGTAATACTGTTGAAATTGTGCTTAGAAATCGTTTCATAGAGATGAGTATTATCCGTGTTATAGGAGTAATTTTGTACAAATTAAGCAAAAGAGAATCAAATTTAACAGACCTATTCTCAATGGTGAACGGTCTTGATTAACGGTATATGAACAGGATGAAATATAATTCCATTTCCCCTTCGATAATTAACGCACTCAAAAGCATCATTGGTGCTGAATTTGTTCATGAAGATGAGGAGCGCAAAGAACGTTATGGTCGTGATGAAACAGAAGATCTTCTTTTCAAACCTGCTGTAATTGTTCGTCCTCGTACTGCAGAAGAAATTTCGGCAATTCTAATTATTGCAAATAAAGAATTAATTCCTGTTACACCAAGAGGAGCAGGGACCGGTTTGAGCGGTGGAGCTTTGCCGATTTATGGTGGTATTTGTTTGTCAATGGAACGTTTCAATCAGATTCTGGAAATTGATGAACGGAATTTGCAGGCAACTGTAGAACCAGGCGTCATCAATGAAGCATTTCAAGATGCAGTAAAAGAGAAAGGTCTTTTTTATCCGCCCGATCCTGCTTCGAAAGGCTCTTGTTATTTGGGAGGAAATCTCGCTCATAGTTCCGGCGGACCAAAAGCAGTTAAGTATGGAACAACGCGCGATTATGTTTTGAATATGCAAATGGTTTTGCCCACAGGAGAAATTATCTGGACAGGTGCAAATGTTTTGAAATATTCAACAGGATACAATCTCACACATCTGATGATTGGCAGCGAAGGAACATTAGGAGTAATAACAAAAATTGTTTTTCGTTTGATTCCGTATCCACAAAATAATATTGTGATGTTGGTTCCATTTAATTCTGCAGAAAAAGCTTGTGAGGCTGTAAGTGCCGTTTTTCGTGCTGGCATTACACCTTCTGGAATGGAATTTATGGAACGTGATGCGATTGATTGGGTGAGGAAATATAATGAAGATATTACTGTTGCTGTTCCAGATGAAATACAAGCGCATTTGTTGATTGAGGTGGATGGGAATGATATGGATGTTTTGTATAAGGATGCTGAAAAAATTTCTGATGTGATGTCGCAATTCGAAGCAGGAGAAATTTTATTTGCTGATACTGCGGCACAAAAGGAAATGCTTTGGAAAATGAGAAGGAAAGTTGCGGAAGCAGTAAAAACCAATTCAGTTTATAAAGAAGAGGATACTGTAGTACCAAGAGCCGAACTGCCACAATTATTAAGCGGTGTAAAATCTATTGGTAAAAAATACGGGTTCAAATCGGTTTGTTACGGACATGCGGGAGATGGAAATTTACATGTGAACATTATCAAAGGGGATTTATCGGATGTAGTTTGGGAAAAGGAATTGCCAAAAGGAATTACAGAAATATTTTTATTGTGTGTAAAGCTTGGAGGAACTATTTCTGGCGAACATGGCATTGGATTGGTCCAACAGCCGTATATGAAAATCGCGATTGACGAAAAACGTTTGGAATTAATGCGTGGGATTAAACAACTTTTTGATCCTAATTTGATTTTGAATCCTGGAAAGATATTTTACAATGAAAAATAATTGCCACGAAGACACGAAGACACAAAATGTTTTCTTAGTGAGTTAGTATCTTTTTGGCAAAATAAAAATAAAAGAGAATGAGGTATTTTATTCTAAATTTTGGGAAGATATTTTACACTGGTAAATAGTTGCCACGAAGACACAAAATATTTTCTTTGAGCCTTCGTGCCATTGTGGCGAAATAAATTATAAAAAAATGCAAATCACAGAACTTACACTTGCCACCGGCGACCCTGAAGAACTAAAGAAATTCTATTCGGAAGAATTAGGGTTTGTAGAGATCGAAGCGATTTCGGCAAGTGATGGTTTTTCATTTCGCGCAGGCCATTCAAGAATTAATTTTATTCCGGGAGATAAAGATGCTCGCTACCATTTTGCATTTAATATCCGTCCCGATCAATTAGAAGCTTCCATGCAATGGCTCGATCGTCATGGAATAGATTTGATACCAGATAAGAGTAGTAATAAAAATATCGTTGATTTCCCCAATTGGAAAGCAAAGTCGATTTACTTTTTTGATCCTATGGGAAATATCGTTGAGCTAATTGCTCGTGCTTCAATTTCTCCTGCTGGTAATGCACCTAAATTTTCTGCAAAATCTATTATTAGCGTTTCTGAAATCGGAATAGTTTGCGATGAAGTAGGAGCAATGCGTCAATGGATTGAAATGTCGCACGGACTAAGTGGATTTGCAAGACAAATAAATTCTGAGGATTTCAGTGCTTTAGGAGATGATGAAGGATTATTATTGTTGGTACCGAAAAATAGACCTTGGTATATGGGAAATTTTGAAGCAAAACATTTTCCTATCGCACTTACTGGAATGAACGCTGGGAATTCATTTAAATTAATGTTACCTTAAGGATTATTAGTTATTAGTTATTAGTGATTAGTTATTAGTGATTCGTTATTAGAGATTAGAGATTAGTTATTAGTTATTAGTTTCCGCCTAGGCGGAGGTAAATTGGTGATTAGTTTTTTGCTACTTAGAGGTGAATTGTTTCGATTGTATTAGAAAATATTTGGAATTTAGAGAATTGGATTTTTTGAGGTAATTTTAATTGAATAAAGTTAGCATGAAGTTTCGTCTGTTTTTATTGCTGTTGCTTAGCTCTGGAATTCTTTTTTCCTTTCAATGGAAAGAAGCGTCAGGATCTGCTCGTTCGGCTGGTTCGCAGGTGGAATTATTAAAAAAGAAAAAAAAGAAACGTAAAAAGCCTAAGAAGAAGAAAAAAGCAAATACAACAAAAAAAACTTCCAAGAAAGCGCCTGTTGATTCTGCAAAAGTTGCTAAGAAAAAAAAGAAGGCAGATAAGCGTCATGAAAAAAATCAAGGTAAACTTGATAAGGATCGTGAAAAAAAATCTAAGGAAATTGAAAAACAACAGGAGGAGCGAAAAGATTTTACAAAGTGCGATAGTGCAGATGTAAAACGAACCTCACAGGATACAGCTTTACTTGCTAAGTATATTAAAATCTATCGTTCTTTGGGTGGCATTTGTTATATCATCCATTTGCAGGAAATAGGAAGTCTTGAGCAGAGTTCAGATGAGTTTTATTCTATACAAATCGAAGAGAGTAAAGATCCTCGTGCTCCTGCAGCCTGGCAAACGTATTTGTATTGCCCGATTGGAAAACCGAATGGAACAATTGCGTTAATGTCGCCATTGGGTGATACGACTCAAATGTGTTCGTACCTGAACGAAAAGAAAAATGGAATGATGTATTATGTGAAGAAAGGGAAAGGTGTTATTTACAAAGAGAAATATGTAAATGATATTAAGGTTTGGGAAGCGAAGCAGGAGGAGGATTAATAATTAATTAGGATTATGGTGGAGATGCCTTACGTGATTGGCTTTGGACGCAAGCGGAAAGTAAGGTGGGGTGCAACTGCGTAGCTTTTATGCCAACTCCATTTTTTTTGCACTTGTTTGGATGTTATTTGGCCTTGTTTGGAATCGGTCATTTTAACCGCACCTTTTTAAAGAACTAAGGCTAAGAAATATCTTTGGAGTTATAGTTTTCCATTTTAGGCTTGTCCTTTTATTCTCGCATGATTTTCTTTACGAAATTTCCGTTTTCTGTAATAATATTCAGCAAATAAATTCCAGAAGAAAAGTTAGAAAGGTCTATTTGATTTTTATTCTGTTGAGTAAAAATTTTCTTCCCATAAATATCTGTAACAAAAATCTCTTTTACAATTTCGGGACTAGAAATTTTTAGCTGAAAACTTCCATTACCAGGATTTGGATAAATTTCACAGGTAAAATCATTTTCGACTGTCGTGCTGATTCCTGTATTTGTTGCAACATTTACATTGATAATCCAATGTGAAGGGCCGGCGCTCCAGCAATCACTTGTTGGATATGCGGAGAGCCATCCATTATAGAAAATATTTACTGTATAATTTCCAGCCTCCGTCCATTTAGGATAATAACAGAATGGCGTATTGGTCGGAAATGAATCTGTAACGGCATTTGTGTAATTGCTGCTCCCTGTAAAATTCCATTGCATCCAATAAGCGGAATCGAGATTAAGCTCAATTTGATTGTTGGTGCAAAACTCCACAGAGTCACCCTCCATAATATAAAGGGCATCGCAAGTTTTTGGAGTGCAACTGTAAATAGTATTTCCGATTACGCAGTTAACACCGTCAATAAGAATGGAAGGTTTGGGGCTTGCAATATCAACTTCAACTTTTGATTGTGCCGAAAGAGTTCTGCAAGTAAAAATAAAAAGGTGTAGTAAAAGTGTTTTCATTAGCGGCTAATTTGTAATCACAATTTTCCCGTCGTGCAATATTTGGCTTTCTGAATCAATCCGATAAGTATATATTCCTGCCGCGAGGTTTAATAGAATAGGAATTTTCTGCGATCCTTTTGGAATAGTGACTGGCTCGGTTACTTCTTCTCCGAGAAGATTGTACACATGAAGCTGTGAATAAAAAGGGAAATTTCCGTTGAGTTGCATATTTCCATGAGAAGGATTAGGGAAAAGATTTATTTCATAAGGATTTTCTAATGAAGCAATTCCTGACCAGCCGCAATCCATTACGGATACATCATCAATAAAGTAATAGGAACCTTGATTTGACGCGGGAGCAGTTGGATAAACATCAAGAATAGGGGAGGTTGTGTCGTTCCAGAAATTTCCAATTGTCAGATATTTTTCGCCTCCATTAGCTAAAAAAGTATCTGTTACCAATGTCCAATTAAGCGTATCGCTTAATAACAGCAATGATGTATCCATATAGTCTGGTTGCACACTCAAGCAATATTGATTAAAGGCTAAAGAATCCAGAGAAAAATAGTATCCAATGGGCGTGGCATAACGTTCGATGTTTGGCTGATTGGCATAAAAACTTACACAATAGTATTTTCCAGCAAGAAGAGGTGATGTTAATTCGCCTTGAATATAATCTCGTACATTTTCGTGAACGTAATAAGTATCTACGACAGTACAATAAATTCCCGCATAAGCAGTTCCTGTCCTCGGAAATTGATAGCCGAAGACATTATATGGCACTTCAACTAAATATCCTTGACAATTTGAGTTAAAATAGTCCCCAGCAGTTCCTCTCCAATTTGCTGCAAACCCCTGAAATTGACTATTTCCTCCGACACATTGCAACGTATCCTCAAATCCTGGATTTTTGACCAAGTTTAACTGGCCAAAAGATAATACCGGAGATAAGAGAAAAATAAAGACAAACAGACTACCTATTCGTGTCATTGTATAAATGAATTGTTACTGAAAGGTACAAAAAATAAACATCATTTTAACATATAGGGAGGGATGCGTTACAGCACCCCTCCCTACGAGATCGAAAAATTGAATTATTTATTGATAATAATTTTTTCAGACTTAGACGGTTTTCCGTCAACATAGAATACGTAGTAATACATTCCTGCTGCAAGTCCGGTAAGATTAATATTCATTACTTGTGAACCCGATAGTAAATCGTATTGCGAAAGTTCTCTTCCTGTCATATCGAAAATAGTGAAGGAAACTTTCTGCTGTTCACCTGAATTATAGCTTAATATCATTTCCCCATTGTTAGGATTAGGATAAACTTTGCAGTTGTTGTTATTTGAAATTTCAGCTTGCGCTTGTTGTTGAATCATCCTTGCGCCCTGTGTAGGAGCATCGCAGGAATCTTCAAAAAAGAGTATTTCATTTTCAATCAAACATAACAACGTGCGTGCGCGATACACGCCATTTCCGCCTGTAAGCGGACATTGGTAGGCAATATTCCACAGATCAGTTACCTGTTGTGCTGTTGCCGGATTACCATTCATTACAGAAGCATAGATGCTATTTACATCCCGCTGATTTTGCTGAACCTGAGATTGAGCATTTAGAGTTCCATTAACTGCACTCGCTGATGCAAGGTTGTTATCTGATAACTCAACATCAACAGAATCCAATGTACCAATAGCTGATGGTTGTGTTGCAGCATAAAATTGTTGAAGGGGAACAGAATTGTTCATCCAACTTGGATCTTTACGTAGCATAAAGTAAACCTGCTGTTTTCTCAACCATAATTCAGTAGAATCCGAAGTAGTTGTGTCAAGCACAATGTTCTGTAATGCTAATCGCTGATTGGGCAATCCGTTACCTGCTAAAACAAGAGATGGAGGAAGATTACAATTTGTTCCTTGTGCAGCTTGTGGTACTTGAACGAATGAGCCGGGAGCATTGTAATCATCAAGTGAGGGTGTTCCTCCTGACCATGTTACATTCAAAGCATTTGTTGGATGCTCAATCAGCGTATTGTTCCTGTAATAAAAAGGAGAATGCGTATTTGGAGCAAGTGTATTATTTGTGAAAGTCGCTGCATGACTGAACGGCCCGATCCATTGATTATCACTTGAAATTCCATTTGGTAGCGGGAACGGTATAGGCGCGGAACCTTGTGGCCCGATCTTTCCGTTATTCAGCAACACAAGCCCATCCTGTGAAGTATACATGTAATTTTTGAATACAATAGAATTCGCATTGGTTCCTTCAAAAACCATACATTGACCAACGCTTGTAATGTCATTACATTTTACAATCGAAGCCGCGCTTTTTGTAACATAAATACCACGCACAGCCGTTTTTGTCAAATTTTGCGATGCTCCGTTAATGTGGTTATCGTAAACAACGGGAGCATCACAGTTAATTATACGAATGCCAGCTTGAGGAAAAGTATTTAAGAAAGCTGGTGCTTGATAACGCAAATAAATATTTTGCGATCCTGTAACCGTGCTTGCCACCTGTGGCCTTCTTAGCCATCCCTGAACTGAAATGCCATTAAAAACATTATTCAGATCATTATCATTGATATAGAGGCGACCAAACGGATTTGTTTGAAGGCAGGAAGGCGCACAAGGAGGAATAATGTTCTGAGCGGTGATCGCCTGACGAATACATTGTGTCGTAATAGTTCCAAAATTAGTTTCAGTCGGACACACACGGTTATCACTGATTCTTGCATCACCGAAAAATTTGAATTGCTGTGTCTGGCTGTTTATGACTACATCGCCGATAAGCGCAATTCCGATATTCCAGTTTACAATATCATTGTTTGTAACATCAATGCTGATATATCGACCTGTTTTGATAAAGGCAGCATAATTTCCAACCGCACTCTGTGTTGATGGTGGTGATGCTGAATATACCTGAGTAGATTTAAAGCGGTTTTTAAAAACGGTAGTCTTGTGATAAGCGTTAATATCAATACCGCGATTACATTCGTAAAATGTATTTCTAACTCCAAAAGCGCCATTTCCAACTATAAAAACTTTTTCTAATCCTGGATGCCCGTCTGCAAATCCGTAAACACCAATTCCATATTCAGGGGTTGATGAGTGGTTTAGTGTAGTAGATCCTGTGAGAAATTGAAAAGCGTTATTGTCAACAGTCACATTACTATACAAGGCATACACCCCATAATCAAGATTATCAAAAATATTAGTATTGGCATAGCTACTTCCAAACCCAATTGATAATCCGGTAAAACTGGCTACTAGATTACTACTGACAGTAGTTGTTCCAACATGATCAGCACTTATTCCCGCATAGCTTCTCTGATTCTGATAAGGCGTCAATAAAGTTGCCACAGAAAAATTCTGTGCCGGATAAACTTGAATAAATCCTGTTGTTTGATTGCCTTTTAAAATTGCAAGTGTTGCGTTTACAGGAATATTCCGGCAGGTAATAACAGAATTAATAATTGACCCCGACTGTCGTGCTGATTCCTGTATTTGTTGCAACATTTACATTGATAATCCAATGTGAAGGGCCGGCGCTCCAGCAATCACTTGTTGGATATGCGGAGAGCCATC
>JBBRYH010000018.1:0-65970 GCA_038237845.1 Bacteroidia bacterium | reverse complement strand
CTTTACAGATCGCGGACGAAAAATTAATCAAGAAGCTAAAAATCTTGCAGAACTCTACACGGGACTTAATCCGGATCTATCGAGCGTTACTGAAAAATTTATTTCGCTCAAAGATCTTAAATTTTCTAATGATCCTAATTCTAGAAGAGTTCGATTAACAATAGTAATTAAGGAAGGAGAACATGCATTAACTTTTCTTCAACATACAGAACTAAGTGACATAAAATCGAAAGAAGGAGTTTTTGAATATATACTTCCTGAAACAGTTGATCCTATTGGCAAAAAAGATAGAATCACTTACCTATTTGAAATTCCTGAGAAGTCAATGGACGGACCTTTTCAAACGGTGATAAAGGTCTTGACATTCAAAAGTGAAATTACATTACGATCGAACTTAGGCGAGGTAAAAAATAAATTGCGTGAGCTCGATAATGCCTATGGAATTAAACTATTTGATAGTAGCACAAATAAATTCATTTCAATACCTGAGAATGAAATTGCAGTCAAAATCGATAAAAATAAAAAAACGCTGCTGCTGATTCATGGTACAATCTCCAGTATTGAAAAATCATACGGTGATTTATATGATTCAGGAAAACCAACTGCTGCCCAAACAAAAAATGACTGGCTAGTGAGCGACGTTCTCGTCGAGAATAAATACGAACAGATTATTGGATTCGATCATCCTTCCATCGTTGATTCGCCACAACAAAATGCAGACAAACTTTTCAATTTACTTTCTCCGCTAGGCACTTTTACAAAAACAATTGATATTATTACAACGAGTCGTGGTGGACTTGTTGGAAAATGTATCATTATAAAAACGCAATCAGTTTTTAAGGTTGAGCGTGTTGCAACAATTGCATGTGCAAATGGGGTTGAATTATTAAATACTGGCCAAGGATTAGGAAAATTGTTGGGCGTTTTAAGTACTATGGATGAAGAACCTATTTCAAAGGCAGCACTTTTATTACTTCAATTAGTTGTGAAAGTAGCATTAGATCAACCGGGAATCAAGATCATGCAAAAGAGTAATCCGGATTTGCAAACTTTGAGAATTGCAAAACCAAGTAATTCCGAAATGCGTTTTCTTCCGTTGTGCGGTGATTATAAATCAGGTGGAAATCATCCGGCAGGTTGGAAATTTATCGACGTAATGCTTGGCGGAATGATGAAAAACGGTCATCATGATTGGGTTGTAGAAAGCGATTTTCAAGTAATTATGTCGGAAGGATATTATGCCTATCAACAAAGTGCAGCTTTTTATCGAAAACTTACGATGGACACAACGCATCTCCGTTATTTTTATGATCCTATGAATAAAAAGGCGAAAAGCAGAATTAACTTTTTCCTGCATGATTCGGATGTAAAATCATTTAAGACTTTGCCGGCGGACTTTTAGAACTAGAAAGCGAATTTTTGTATACTATTTCGTTTTTGTTAGCTAAGGCAGCTTTGCCATCAAAACAAAAAGTTTTTCAAATTTATCACGCAATTGTACTTCGCTCCAAAGCGTATTATTTCCAATCATCGCGAAACAAAGCATTTTCCCACTTTTGGTTTTTACATAGCCTGCATAGGACTTCACTCTTGACATTGTTCCGCTTTTAGCATGAAGATTTCCTTCGGCCTCGGTTTCAATTCCTAATTTTCTGATGGTCCCTGATTCACCAGCAACAGGAAGTGATTTGTAAAAAGAGGGAAACACTGCAGGGTCTTTTGCATACACGCGAAGCATTTCAACCAATTGATGTGTTGTAATAGAATTCAACCTTGAAAGTCCGCAACCATCTACCATACATATTCCACGAAGATCGATACCGTGATTTCTCCAGAAATTATAAATAATGCTCACCGCACCTGTTGTTGAGCCGAAGCCATTTTGTTTCCAGGCAATTGCTCTCAGAATACTTTCCGCATAAAAATTTTGAGAAACCTGATTCGTATGATAAACTAAATCGGAAAGTGAAGGAGAAGAATTTGAAGTAATTACTTTCTTTCCTTCTTTTGCATCAACTTTCAAGTGATTCAATTTTATCAAGCGTAAAGTTGTAGCAGAGTCACGTGTTCCAATTCCATATTCTTTCAATTGTGATTTTAAACTCTGCGCACAGAATAAAGCAGGATCAGGAATAGCACCTCTCTCTTCTAGTGTAGCTGCAACTTCACCAATTGCGGTTCTGTCAAATTGAAACGGTGCGCCCATTACATAGGCGTAAGATTTTCCAACTCCAGGACTATGCACTACTTGATTATATAATTTCATTCCGGGAATTTGCGGCGTAGTCCTTATGACGGTTCCATTTCCACTTGCAGTAATTAGAAGGTCAAATAAATTTTCACGGATGTTTAATCCTGCAGGACCATTTCCATAATCACTTTGCATATCGGTCCATGTCCATCCACCGGGAACAGGATCTCGATCGTATGATTCCGCATCTCCTATAATACAACCAGCAACTGAATCAATTCCCAATCTTTTTATTGCCTGCGCCCAACCGTTCACTACTCCATCTACACTGCTCCCAAAACTTGGCGCTCCCAATGCAGGATCTCCGCCACCATGGATATAAATATTTCCGTTTAGTACTCTCGATTCAATTGTTCCATCGTATTGTAACAAAGTTGTAAATCGAAAACCGGGTCCAAGAATTGAAAGTGCCGTTCCTGTTGTAACCACTTTCATGACAGAGGCCGGTTCCATGCCGTGATCAACATTTATTTTTACAATTGCTTTTCCGCTGTCTACATCAGTGAGATAATAACTCCAACTGCCGCCGAAAAGTTCGGGTGCGTTATTTATTGAATCAACATAATTAAGAAGAAGACCCATTGCTGAAGTATCCAATTGAGCAACTTCAATTTGTTGATTGGTAGAATCTCTAGCAGCGACAATTTTTTTATTCTTTTCAAGAACTGGTGCGCCGTTGGTCATGAATGCCCAGGTAGTACCAATAAGTGCAGCTGGCATAATAATTATTGCTGCAATTTGTTTAACAGTAAGGGTTTTATTGAGGAGGCGTTTCAATTTGTAATAAAGACTTAATTCATTACTCTAAAAATTCCATCGCAATCCGACGATACCAACAAAACTGCGCGCAAGTCCATCTGTTACATATTTACGTTGAATAACGGGTTTGGCCAACACAAAAGTAAATTTCATCCGCTTGGTTAAAGGGATGCTTCCAGCCAAATTTAAATTGAATGTTAATCCTTGCGACCCCACTGCTTTAATTCGTTCACCATCGAAATCTGTTATTGCATCATTTGCCATGTGATAAATAAATAGCAGTCCAGTATTCAATTGGATATTTTTTACTTGAAATTTTCTATTGATTCTGAAAATGACATCGTCAGCGCGGCGGATATTGCGTGACTCGAAATAGCCGTTATATATCACGCTGTCAGAAATTCCTGAAAGATGGAGATACTGATTCGAATTGGAATTAAAAGAATGCTGTAAGCCCGTACTAAAATCCCATTTCTTATAGGTAAACCGTGCTCCTAACAAAAGATCTGTACTTCCGAGGCTGGTTTGATACACCATGGGCAAGGGTCGACCATTATGGGAAAGGTCAGAAGAATTTGCCGGAATTTTTACCCCAAGCGCAAGGCTCAGGTTGCTCATCGCTCTTTTATAAGGCAAGTAGCTTAAGCTCATAGTCAAATCACCTAAACCGCTGTTTGTACCAAGGTTGCCAAAAATCGCTGCATAAGGAATCTTTACCTGGGCATATAATTTTTTATCAATCAGATTAAAGTTTCCTTCGAACTGATTGATCATAATTAATGTATTGTGTTCACCCAATCCGTAATAAGAACTAAACTCGAAACTATTCAGGGGTGAAACATTAAGCGTATCCGTAACAAATACTTTTTTTATAATCGTGTCATGAATGACCTGACTTGTATGCCTTACAAAAAGTGTGTCGACTCCAGGATCTTCTACCTCAACAAGTGAAAGCTTTACTTCATCAGCAGGAATATTGACATACTTGAATCCTAAAATATTTAGTGACCCGAAAGAGCAAAGACCCGCATCACTGCAACCTTGAGCGAAACTGGTTAAACCCAATAACGAACCTATTAGAAGAAGCAGTAGTTTCGGTGCCCTTCGAGTATTTTTTCGTTTTGAACGGAATAAAATGCAAGTAAATTTTTGCAATGCAATAAATATTGGTTTTACCTTACTGGAAAGTCGACTTACAGCTATGTAAAGTAAAGAAAAATGCTGTTAAATATCCTTTCTGGTCCCCTTTGCAATTAAATATTTCGTCCTTAAAAGGCCAATCTTACCCAGTAACCAACCCAAATAGGTCCCTTTCCAAAAAAAAGTTGACCTTTATAAAATATTCTTCTCACCACCACGACCCTACACTATAAACATGAAGGAAGTGGTACACAATCAGACACTAATGGCCGCAGAACAGAACCGGTTTCTTACTGAAACAGTCAATAAGGAAAGACGGCGCTTGTTCGAGTTCATCCGCAAACGTGTTCCGGAAACGGAAGATGCAGAAGATATCCTGCAGGATGTTTTTATTGAGTTGACTGAGAATTTGCGGGTCGACAATGTGATCGAGCGGGTGTCGGGTTGGATGTATCGCGTGGCACGAAACAAAATTGCTGATCTTTTCAGAAAGCGTCGCACGGAATCGCTCGAGGCGCGTTATGAAAGGGTGAACGATGATGGTGACGAAGGATTGGGATTGAATGATCTTTTGCCGGACGCGTCGGCAGGACCAGAAGCTCAATATGCACGTCAAGTGATCATGAGTGAATTGACCCTGGCTCTCGACGAGCTGCCTGAAGAACAAAGATGGGTGTTCGTTCAAAATGAAATTGAAGAACGCTCCTTCAAGGAGCTGGCCGAAGAAACAGGAATTACAATCAATACACTTCTTTCTAGAAAACGATACGCAGTTCTTTTTTTACGGGAACGTTTGAAGGAGCTCTATGATGATATGAATCAGTGATTAGTTATTAGCGATTAGTTATTAGAAAAACTAGTCGCAAAAACTTCACTATTAACTAATAACAAATAACTAATAACTCTAAAGAAAATGAAATGGATTTTAAAAGGATTATGTGTTGCGATACTGGTTGCTGTTGCAGCTTTGGGATTCGGATACATCACCATGCACTTATGGAACTGGCTGATGCCAGCAGTCTTCGGACTTAAAATGATTACGTACTGGCAAGCATTCGGAATGTTGATTCTTGCTAAGATTCTCTTCGGAGGATTTCACAAAGGCGGACGTGGTGGATGTTGCGGACATCGCGGATGGAAAGGTCATCGTGGTGGAATGTGGAAAAAACGTTGGGAAGAGAAAATGGCGAATATGAGTCCGGAAGAAAAGGAAAAATTCAAAAAAGGTTGGGGAAATTGTGGATGGGGAGATGATTCCTGTGAAACAGAAAAGAAAGATTGACAATTACAGATGTGTAGATTGCAAATTTCAGATGTGCGGATGGAAAATTTAAAAGGTGGAGATGAAATATAAAGTGAAAAAAAATTATGTGGGTTGACCAAAACGCTCTTTAGAAATAAGGGGCGTTTTTTTATTTATTATTCTTCTCACACTTCAACTCATATTCTTTACCATTTAAATTTGTCTTCAGCCACAATTCATTATTCTTGAATCGTAAAATATCCCATAAGATTACGCTGTAGGAATTGAATTCAATTGGATAAAGTCCAGCTGAACCTGAATTAAAATGACAGGCAATTTTTAGTTGCGTTTTGTCATCCGTAATTCCCCAATAATTATTTCCAAATGTTGCACACTCACTATTCACTGTCTTTCCTAAAATTTCATCAAATGCTAATTCAAATTGATAGGCCGTACAAAAATCAGGATCCGTTTTCATTTGTGGCAAGGAATCAAATCCATCAACAGTAAAAGTGAGAATACTATATTGACCACGAATTCTAACACTTAAATCTTTCAAACCACCAGGATGTCCACCATCAGGATATTTTTTACATCCGGCGAGTAGTAGACAAATTAAAAGGGCAACAGAAATTCTCACAGTTTTGTTTTGGCAGGACCAAATTACAAAAAACAAATCAGAATATTTCTTGAAAACAATTGCCACGGGAATAATCCCGTGGCAATATAAATTAAGCTATAGTTGGTTTTGTTATTCTTGTTCTGGAAAGCGTAAAGAAAATCGCCAGAAGTGTTCCCATCGAAAGGAAAATGACACCCATTCCTCCTCCTCCGTTCGGAATATTCCCAGGTTTTGTAAAAATATAAGGAGCAACATTTCCTTCGTCTTTATGATCTTTCTTTTTGAGATATTGATTGTATTCAATCGGATAATCAAGATGTGTATTTATATCACGTCCCGTTAACCATTGATAAGTATACAATTCATCCCAACGACGTTTTCTTAATTCATAGAGATAGGTTTGTCCGCCTTCACAATCAAAACTTCCTGAGGCTGGATGTGTTAAAACATAACGTGCCTGCCAATCAGTTTTGTTTGGAGTTTCTTGGAACATTAAATCCTGTGGAAAAGTGGAACGACTATATGTAACATGAAGTCGCGTGAAATAAACTTTTCCGTCATATACATTTCCGCCTGTATGATAATCCTGTCCTTCAGAAGATAACCAAGTTACACCTGCATCTTTTAATTCTTGCACCATTGGAGGATCTCCAACGCAAGGATCACAATAAACAGCTTGCATTTGTGGACTTACTTCCCAAGCGTATTCTAAGAATACAACATCTTTTTCTTCTCGTTTCCAAGCACGAGTATAAAGATCTTTGTAAAAGGCTCCGAATTCATTGGCAACGAATAATGGAACTTTCATATCGGTCGGAACTTGTACTGTACGATAATTCGTAGTTTCAATTCTTCCTGTTTTTGAAAACGCATATACTATCATGTCTTGATCGCCATTTGAATTTGCCATGCCTAAACGAATCGGCAACATAAATTTCGGAGAGTTAAAAGTCACTTGAATCGGACGAAGAGGAACTGCACCATTATTCGTATAATTCCCAAGATTCACTTTCGCAACGAAAAATTTCATATTGCTTTTGATATAGGGGTCTAACACTTCTTTTGCACCGGTCGGAATTTTATATCCGTTGTCCGTTAACCACATTTCAAGTCCGCCAGATTCTTTAGCAGAGAGCAACAAAATATCATATTCTCCAACCGTATATTTTGCTTCAATGCTAACATGATATTTATCTGTAACTTTTTCGGTCTCCATATTATCATCCATTACCACCTTTGAAGCTGCACCAGACATTGACATCGGATAGTTATTATAATAACGATTTGTGTAACAAGGATCCTGATCATAATATTCGACTAATCGTGGTGAGGAATAAGCATCCAGTTTATCGAAAAGTATTCTATCAACTACCCTTATATCTTTTTCCTCCAAAACAACTGGAACTGGAACGACCATTGCAAAATCTTTCACATCACCTTCAAAATCGCTGGACATGGTGATTGTAGATTTTTCTCCATCGCGGCAAATAATTACCTGCGAGGTTTTATTAAAAAGTTTTGTATCAGCTTTAGCGACATAGAATCCACAAAACGTAAATCCGGTAAATGCTGTGGAAAAGCCGATGATTGTTAAGACTAATTTTTTCATAGGAAAATATTTTTAAAATCTGGTAATTTAGTAATCTTGTAATTTAATTTGTAAGAAGTTTTATTTTGGCAATTGGAGTCCGCCTAGGCAGAGGTGATTAGTGATTGATATGCTTTGTAAATGATATTTTTGATAAGTGGGCCAAGCAGGAATCTTGACTTTTTTTAACTGATTGTTTTTTCAGTCCATTGAAACTTTTTTTCTTTAAAGAAACGATCGAATACAGGAACGAGTGGACTCATACAGAACAAAGCCCATAGCGGTGCTGTGTGCACAAACATTTTTGTGGAAATCCACCAAGTGAGTGCGCCAACCATTGTTGCCCAAATAATTCTAGCTATTCTTGAGGAAGGCGTAGACATCGGATCCGTTATCATGAAGAATGCAAAAAGTAAAAGTGATCCGGTACTGAATTGGTGCCAGAAAAAATCCATTGGCCAACCGAGATATAAAATATTACGAATGAAACTTAATCCTAGGAATGCAATTATAAATGCGAAAGCAGTGTCTAATCTTTTTACACGTAATAAAACCACCAGCCCTGTACATCCAACTAACATCATCAAAGTTGCATTACTTCCCCACTGACCAGGAGAAATCCACGCATCGCCACTTAGTATCAAGGTGACCATTATTCCGAAATTGGCAGGATTGAAAATATGTTTACCATTAATTTTCAGAAAAAACTTACTGGAAATAGCGAGTGTTGTAGCAATTACAAAAGTGAGTGTGTTATTTGCCTCTAACATCAGACATAAACTAAAGGAAGTAATGAGTGCGCTTTTTAATCCAGTCCAGTCTTTTGTTTTATATAAAATAAATAAAGTCTGAATGCCTAAGCTGGAAAGAATCACAAGATTAAATCGTATCAATGAAATTTCCCAATCTAGGGCAAAAATTCCATAGAGCAAAAATGTTAATTGAAATAAAACCTGATAATGACGTGCGTCACTTTTGAACCAGTTAAGTACATTTTTTATTGGATGGGAAATAATTTGCCAGGCTGGTTGTCGTAGTATAGCAATTACAGTTTGCATAGGCTGATTTTTATGGATCTACCCAAAAGATGCAAACAGCTTTAGAATTCCATAAATCAATAAAAAAAAGAAATCAACGACCTGAGTCGGTCGCTTCAACTACTGAAAATCTATAACTACAATTTTCTTTACTTTGAATCCATCATTGCACCAAAGATTCAACAAATACATTCCTGCAGGAAAGCCTTTTACATTTATCTGAAATGTAAAATCAGAAATATTTGAAAATGCTGTGGAGTAATAAATTCTGCCAAATCGATCAACTAATTGCACATTCATATAACCAGGAGTACGCATAATGGCATGTATGTCGATGTAACCATCATTTGAAGGAGGATTAGGATTAAAATCAAAATCAATGGCATCACAAATGCCGTAATTCCAACTTACTAATCCTGCATTTCTTGAAAAACAATCATTTCTATAGGTGACACCATTGCATCCACAAACAGGAATCCATTGTGGATCGCAATATCCTCCATATTGTATATGAGTGCTGTCGATGCATTGCGCGGAAAGTTGCTTGTTCCCTGAGAGGAATAAAACAAATAAACTGATAAGAGCAATTCTTAACATAGTTTAAAGGTACAAAAAAGGAATGTTGAATATTTCACATCTTTTACTAAACTCTCACGCCAATCAACATCATATCATCCGTCTGCTCATAGCCTTTCATCCAATTGCTCATGGTTTCTTCCAATTTTATCTTCTGATCATTCATTTTCAAAGGTTGTATTTCGGTTAATACATTTCTAAGTTGTTCACGACGAAATTTTTTCCCGTCGGCACCACCGAATTGATCTGATATTCCATCACTACCGAGATAAAAGGAATCTCCTTTTGAAAGTTGTATTATATGAATTGGGGGAGCTGTTTCAACATGCGACTGAACGGATCCCACGGTACACTTCGCACCTTTAATTTCTTCATAAACTCCATTGCGAAATATTGATAACGGAATTCCAGCTCCTGCAAATTCAAGTTTGTGGGTAGCAGGATCATAAATGCATAATCCAATTTCCATTCCATCATTCAACTCATTTCCCGAACGTTTTTGTCCTAAGGTGTTTTTTACTTCACCGTTCATGAGATCCAGAATTCTTGAAGCATTCTCAGGACCTGTTGTTTCAATGGCTTTTCGCAGGGCATTATTTCCAATAAAGGTTAGAAAAGCACCCGGCACACCGTGACCCGTACAATCAATAGCTGCAAGAATAATTTTTCCCTTGCAATGATCAACAAAATAAAAATCTCCACTTACAATATCTCTTGGTCGCAAATAGAAAAAACTCTCAGGCAAAATCGCATGAACAATACTATTTTCTGGCTTTAACGCTTCCTGCATTCTGGATGCATATCGAATGCTATCCAGAATGTCCTTATTTTGTTCTTCAATGATTAAATTTTGTTTTGATAGTTTTTCAGCTGCCTTCTTTTTTATTCTGTAGCGGCTAAATGCAATTAGGCCAAGTGCAATGACGGCCGCAAATATGACTAGATAATAATTCCTGTGAATTTTTGAATAACAAACAAATTCTTGATCGCCATTTCCAAATAGCGTGTTGAAAAATCCCATTCCTGCAGAAAGTCGAATGCTTGTAATGCAAGCAAATATTAAAAACAGAAATCGTTTCATAAAATAATTCTATTTAAAAAAAGTATGCTTAATAAATTTCAAAAGTTAGTTTGGCTTTTTTTCCCAAGAGAATAGATTTTTAATAGGCTTCCATGTACCCTTCTCAAATTTATAAAGCGTTGCGCCACCGTTTCCACAATTAGCACCACATTGGAAACTTACATATACAATAGCCATCATTCCATCTTTTGAAAAAATTGGTTCTGACACATCAAAATAACCGGACTTATACGATGCAAAATATGCACGCCAAGCTTTCACTGATTTTTTAAATGATGCTGCTGCGGGGGGAGTTTTAGACGAAGGGACAATTTGCGCATGAGGAATTGAATCCGAAGTCCAAGTATGCGGTTTATAAGCATTCAATTGAGCAGTCATAAAAACTACATCAGCTTGAGAAATATAATTCTGCCTTTTCAAATCTGCCAAAATCATAGAATCAGATTCAGCATCATAATAGAAATGTGCTAATACAGAATCGCGCATAAAGAATGCAGTGTCACTTGCATTTGAATTTTTTAAAGCGGCTGACAACAGCGATTCTCTGGTTTGAGCAGAAACGGAAATAGTTCCGAACGCGAATAAGAAAAAGAAAATATGCTTCATTTGGTTTATTTGAAACGAAGATACGAAACCATTACTACTTAATTCGAATCGTGAAACTTCCGCCATTCCCGCAGGCCTTCAACCGCATTTCATAGGTCCCAGAAGGAAAGTCAGTAATGTCGATCAATCCAAATCCTTTGTCATGCTCCATTGTTATCTTTTTAAATGGACTTGCAATTGAATCCTTTCTGCTCATTGTATATTCAGTTTCTGTTCCCCAGGAAGGCAATTTCAAAACATGAATCTTGCAGGTTTTACTTCTTTGAATGGTAGTATCAAAGTAGGGTGTTTCGGGAAAATCGATATCGGGTGGAACAATTATCGAATAAAAACAAGTGTCTTGACTTTCAGCTGGAGATATTGCAAGGATTTTAAAGGCAGGAATGCAAAGCAAAGGAAAAATAAAAAAGAGGAATAGAAAACGAAGCATTTGCGATGATTTTAATTAAGATGAAGGAATCATTCAAAATCCACAATTCATACTTATTAATAGTTTGAAATTAAACAAATATTAAATTTCAATTGTCTCAAACTGCTGAAGCCTGCCCCAAAAGGCCTGATTTCAGTGGTTTTCATAAAAAGCAGATAAAAATATTAATTGTTTGTGGAATTTCTTCTGTCAAAGCATCCTAAGGTAGGAAACGCAAATTTTTACCTTAAAATATGTATCATGGAAAATTCAACTACTAAAAAAAGACTGATTATTGTAACGGCAGCTGCAACGCTGTTTTCTGTTATTGCCTGGATGTATCCGCAAGGGTATTACCAATTAGCAATGGAAAATGATTTTATCAAATCAGTAAAAGAAAAAGTAAATGCCTACACAAAACAATTGCCAGAAGATCGCATATATGTTCAGATGGATAAACCACTTTATTCTCCTGGAGAAACGATGTGGCTTTCGATTTTTGTAAGAAATGGTCAGACCTTAAAGTCATCCAAAAAAAGTGATATCGTTCATGTTGAATTAATCAGTCCTAAAGGAACGGTTGAAAAAACAATTAATCTTATTGCAAACAATGGAGTTGCAGCAGGAGATTTTCAATTGGATCAAGAAGCCTTAGGCGGGCAATACAAAGTACGAGCCTATACAAATTGGATGAAGAATGAAGGTCTTGACAATAAATTTGAAAAAGAAGTTACAGTACAAGATATTATTCTTCCCAATCTGAAAATGAAACTTGATTTTGAGAAAAAAGCATTTGGAGCCGGAGACGAAGTAATCGCAAAATTAAATTTGAATACCAATGAGAATAAACCTTTATCAAATTATACAATTCGTTATGTGACAAGTATCGCAGGTGAAAAAATTCTCGAGAAAACAGAATCTACCGATGAAAACGGAGAAAAATTCATTCACTTTAAACTGCCGACTAATCTTACAAGTAATGACGGTCTTTTAAATATCATGATTGATTATAATGGCTCGACAGAAAGTATTTCGCGTTCCATTCCGATTGTAATGAATAAAATTTCCATGACACTTTTTCCTGAAGGTGGGGATCTTGTAAATGGTCTAGAAAGTAATGTTGCATTCCGTGCACTGAATGAATTTGGAAAACCTGCAGATGTAGAAGGAATTGTTGTGACTGAAAAAGGCTCTCAAGTAGCGTCATTCTCAAGTTATCATATGGGAATGGGCTCCTTTATTTTTACGCCGCAGCCGAATGAAAAATATCATGTAAAAATCACTAAGCCAGAAGGAATAACATCTACATATGAACTACCAGCTGCTTTAGCACAAGGATATGTCATGCATATTGATTATATGAAAAAAGGAGAAGTTGCGGTAACCGTTAATGCAACAGAACCAGAAGCACTTTCATTGATTGCACAGGTTCGTGGTAAAATATATTATTCCACAATTATTAATGCAAACAAAGGAAGCAACAAAATTATTTTTCCCACTGTTGCCTTTCCAGTAGGTGTTGCACAAATTACCATTTTTGATTCTAAAGGTCTTCCTCGTGCAGAACGTTTGGCTTTTGTAAACAAAGACAAACAAATGAATGTGTCAGTTACTACAGACAAAGAAAAATATCTTCCAAGAGAAAAAGTAGTAATGACTGTAAATGTAAAAGATGAACGAGGTGTTCCAATGCCTGCAAATCTTTCGATGGCCGTTGTGAATGACCAATTACTTTCCTTTGCCGATGATAAACAGGGTAATATTCTTTCACAACTTTTATTACAGGAAGATTTAACCGATAAAGTAGAAGAACCTTCATTTTATTTCGATAAAAAAGAACCTAAATCAGATCTTTCATTGGATTACTTATTGATGACTTCCGGATGGAGAAGATTTACTTGGGATAAAGTGATGTCAGACAATTTACCGATTGTGTCTTTCCCTGGTGAAAGAGCTCTTTTATCAGGCATTGTGCTTGATGCTTATACTTCTAAACCGGTACCCTATGCGAAATTGCAAATCAATAATGGAATCGAATATCAAGCAGATGAAAATGGAAATTTCACCTTCACACGATTAGATCTTTCTAAACCGACAACATTAACCATCGGAAATGAGAATTATACTTCACAAACAACAACCATTTCGAACTACGCGCAAGGGCAGACATTTTATCTGTACCCTGAAAATAATGGACAGCTTTCTTATGCGTGGCCAACAGGAAATTCAGAAGCGGTTGAAATGGATGCAATTCAATTGGTTCCAATGGCAGTTTGTTCTGGTTCTGCAGTGGTAATGAACGCAGGTCCTCCTGAGGCAAAAGCAAACAGATGGAATGGCGAAGGAATTGGCAAAGACAAAGCTGCGGTTAAAAAGCCATCTCAATCCCGTGCAGCAAATGCACCAATGAGAGAAGAGGCAAATAAAAAAGTGCCTGCTGATGCTGAGCCAAAACAAAAAGTTGAAGAAGAAAAACAAGATCGAATTAAACTCGCAGAAGCTGATCAGCGTGCTGGCTTCTTTAAAGCAAAGGATGATGATGGAGAATTAGATAATAACAATATTCCTGTTGCTACTACAGTTTATTATCTCAAAAGAGAATTTGCCGCACCTGTGTATGCTAAAAATGAAACAGTAGAAACACGAACAGATTTCAGAAATACAATTTATTGGAATCCGAATATTGCTATTGACAATACAGGTAAAAAAACAGTAGAATTTTATACCTCCGATGATATTACTTCTTTCAAAACAACGGTAGAAGGAATTGGCAATAATGGTTCAGTAGGAAGAACAGAACAGAATTTCTTTACACAACTCCCATTTGCTATGAGTGCTAAAGTTCCAGTGGAAGTTGCAACTGAAGATCATGTTTCTATTCCCTTAACCTTAAAAAATAATACAGACGGACCTTTAGGTGGTTTCCTTACCATCACCGCTCCTGATGGAATGAAATCATTAGTTGAAGTTCCTTCTGTACAAACCATCATGCCGGGAAAAGCAAAAACGATTTACATGGATTATGAAGTGCTGGACAAAATGGGTGGTGGAGATTTTACAATAACCTTTAAATCATGTGGACTTGGTGATGCATTTGTACAACACATTAAAATTGCGCCGAAGGGATTTCCTGTTGCAGGATCATTCTCAGGCCAGGAAAAAGAAAAAGAATTTAAATTCAATGCGCGTGATCTTGTTAAAGGTTCTCTCCATATTAAATTCACAGCTTTCCCTAATGTGGTAAGCGATTTGATGGCAGGTATTGCTGGAATTTTACAAGAGCCTTACGGATGTTTTGAGCAAACTTCTTGTTCTGCATATCCAAATGCCATGGTCTTGGATTATTTGCATACTACAGATAGTAAAGATGATAAAACATTATCCTACGCTACTGATTTGTTGAACCGCGGATACAAACGTCTGACAACTTTCGAAGCTCCTGATAAAGGCTACGAATGGTTCGGAGCAAATCCAGGACATGAAGGACTAACAGCTTATGGTTTGATGGAATTCAGTGACATGAAAAAAGCAGGTGCAGATGTAGATCAGAAAATGGTAGATCGTTCTGCAAACTGGCTCATGAGTCATAAAGATGGCAAAGGTGGATTTCAACGCGAAGGACATGCTTACCATAATTTCGGACAGATTTCAAATGAAATAATGAATTCCTATATCGTGTTCGCATTGGCAGAAGCTGGTTATACAGATATCAAAAAAGAATTTGATGCATCGTATAAAATTGCAAACGATACCAAAGACCCATACATGCTGGCGATGATGTCTGATGCCGCTTATACAATGGGCGATGTAAATAAAGGAGATGCAGCAATGAATAATTTACTGGAACTACAAGCGAAAGATGGTAGCTGGACAGGAAAAACACATTCCATCACCTATTCACAAGGACAATCGTTAACAACAGAAACAACATCACTTGCAATTCTTGCGATTCTAAAATCTCCTTCAAAGAATATGCCTGCATTAACGAATGCTGTTCAATTCTTAGTGGGTTCAAGAGCAGGGTCAGGCGTATTCAGTTCAACACAAGGAACTATTCTTGCCTTGAAAGCTCTTACAGAATTTGCAAAATTTAATAAGAAAACAACTGAAGATGGAACAATTGAAATTTATGTCGACAATAAAAAAGTAGAAACTAGAAACTACAAAGCCGGCGACAAAGGTGCAATTGAAATTGACAGTTTAGAATCTGCAATAAATGGTGACGGTGAACACACCGTAAAAGTGAAATTCGTAGGAGTTAAAACACCACTTCCTTATTCAGTTGCGGTGAATTATAACACAACCTTACCTAATTCGAATCCGGAATGTGCATTGGGACTGACAACAGAACTTTCAACTACCAATGCAGCAGTTGGCGAAACAGTACGTTTGAAAACCATCCTTACAAACCGTAAGAAAGAAGAAATTCCAAGTACGATGACCATCATTGGAATTCCTGCAGGATTTACTGTACAACCTTGGCAGTTGAAAGAAATGCAAGAGAAAAAAGTGTTTGATTATTACGAGATGAAAGGAAATAATCTGGCGATTTATTATCGCGGAATGGACGCAAATGCAGTGAAAGAAATTAATCTTGATCTGAAAGCTGAAATTCCAGGTACTTATGATGCTCCTGCTTCCTCTGCATATCTGTACTACACCAATGAATTCAAAACATGGAGTGCAGTAAATAAAGTAACGATCAGAAAGAATGTTCAATAAATAAAAAACTAAAAGACACTAAGGACATTCGCGCCTTAGTGTCTTTGCAGCAAAACAAATAGCAAGGTGAAGTTCAATTTCAAAATAAAAAGCAATTGCAAGAAGCGAATGATTCGTTCGTGTTCAGCATTGCTTTTTATTTTTATTATTTGCATTACCCCAAAAACAGCTTCTTCCTGCACTATTGCATTTAACCCAGATACAAATATTGTCAAATACGATTTAAACGATCCACGAAATCCTGATTGCCCTTGTCATGCTGCACAGAAATTAGCAGATGAAGAATATAAAAAGTCATTGGAGCAACATCAGGAAAATAATCCTGTGGATCAAAATAACAATGATCTCGATAAAAATAATTCAAATGGGAATTCAAATACCGTAAGCGGAAGTACCGGATCACAAAAACATTATAACTACCGGACTAAACAATTAAAGAAGCTTGCCAAATGGAGCAAACGCTTAAAAAAGAAAATGGGCAAGAAAAGTAATGGGACCAAAAAATGGAATCACAGACTAGCAAGTTGTTTTCACTTTTAATTTGTAAAAAAAATGATTACATAATTCTTCTATATTGTCCACCCACCCTTCGAAAAGCTCAGGATTGGCTGTCCTACATATTTCTTCTATATTGTCCGCCAACCTCAAACAAAGCTTCAGTGATCTGACCTAGCGAGCAATATTTTACCGCTTCCATCAATTCTGCAAATACGTTTCCGTTTTTAATTGCAACTTCTTGCAAGCGTTTCAAAATCTCATCTGATTTTTCTGCATTTGCTTTTTGCAGATTGTGAACCATTTCAATTTGATATTGCTTTTCAGTTTCGGTTGCACGTATTACTTCTTTCGGCAGAACTGTCGGAGATCCTTTTGAGGAAAGGAATGTATTTACACCAATCAATGGATATTCTCCACTGTGCTTTTGATGTTCGTAATACAAACTTTCTTCCTGAATTTTTCCACGCTGATACATCGTTTCCATCGCTCCTAAAACACCACCACGTTCACTGATACGATCGAATTCTGTTAAAACTGCTTCTTCTACAAGATCTGTCAATTCTTCAATGATGAAAGATCCTTGCATTGGATTTTCATTTTTCGCCAATCCTAATTCGCGATTGATGATTAATTGAATTGCCATCGCGCGACGAACACTTTCTTCAGTTGGAGTTGTAATCGCTTCATCATATGCATTTGTATGCAACGAATTACAATTATCATAAATTGCATATAACGCTTGTAAAGTTGTACGTATATCATTGAAGTCAATTTCCTGTGCGTGAAGTGAACGACCTGAAGTTTGAATATGATATTTCAACATTTGAGATCTTTCGTTGCCGCCGTATTTTAATTTCATCGCCTTTGACCAGATACGACGAGAAACACGACCAAGAACAGAATATTCCGGATCCATTCCATTCGAAAAGAAGAAAGATAAATTCGGAGCGAAATCATCAATATTCATTCCGCGAGACAAATAATACTCTACGAATGTAAATCCGTTTGAAATAGTAAGGGCAAGTTGTGTTATAGGATTTGCACCCGCTTCAGCAATATGATATCCAGAAATTGAAACAGAATAAAAATTTCTGACTTTCTGATCAATAAAATATTGTTGCACATCACCCATCACACGAAGTGAAAATTCTGTAGAAAAAATGCAAGTATTTTGTGCCTGATCTTCTTTTAGAATATCCGCTTGTACAGTTCCGCGTACTTGTGTTAGGGTTTGTGTTTTAATTTTCTGATAAACATCAGCAGGTAATACTTTATCGCCACTTGTTCCGAGCAACATCAATCCAAGTCCGTCATTTCCTTCTGGTAATTCGCCTTGATATTTTGGACGCGCTACTCCACTCTTTTTCCAGAAATCTTCGATTTTCTTTTCTACGTCTTTCTGTAGTTTATTCTCACGAATATATTTTTCACACTGTTGATCAATCGCAGCATTCATAAAAAATGCAGCCAACATCGCAGCTGGTCCATTGATGGTCATTGAAACAGATGTACGTGGATCAGCTAGATTAAAACCTGAATACAATTTCTTTGCATCATCCAAACAACAAATACTCACACCTGAATTACCGACTTTGCCGTAAATGTCGGGACGCAAATCAGGATCGCGACCGTAAAGTGTTACAGAATCAAAAGCCGTAGACAATCGTTTTGCAGGAAGTCCGAGAGAAACATAATGGAAACGTTTGTTGGTTCGTTCTGGTCCGCCTTCGCCTGCAAACATACGTGTTGGATCTTCTCCTTCACGTTTGAAAGGATAAATTCCTGAAGTGTATGGAAATTCACCTGGAACATTTTCCTGCATGATCCATTGGAGCAAATCGCCCCAAGCAGAATATTTTGGTGTAGAAACTTTTGGAACTTTTGTATGAGATAAAGATTCGTAATGAGTTTCAACTTTAATTTCTTTGTCACGAACTTTGAAAATATAAAATTCGTTTTTGTATTGTTGAACTTTCGCCGGCCATTCTTCAATCAATTTAAAATTTTTCGGATCGAGTTCGAGTGAAAGACGTTTGTATTCTTCTTCTATGGCACTAATCGATTTAGCAGAATCCGCGGATGAATTCTTTTTCAAAAGTTCTATTACTTTCTTAAGCGAATATAAATTCTGCGCAACTTCGGCTTGATGCTTTACACGTTTATCATAACCACGATTATTTTCTGTGATTTCGGATAGATATCGTGTACGTGCAGGAGGAATAATATAAATTTTCTCCGACATCTCCTTTGTAATTTGGAATGTCGATTTTAAATCAGCACCAGTCTTCTCCACAATTTTATCAACGACCATCCGATACAATTGATTCATTCCTGGATCGTTGAATTGAGACGCGATTGTTCCTACAACAGGAAGTTTTTCATCTTCGGTTTCCCAAAGTTGATGATTGCGTTTGAATTGTTTGCGCACATCACGCAAAGCATCAAGTGCTCCACGTTTATCGAATTTGTTTAATGCGATCAAATCCGCAAAATCGAGCATGTCAATTTTTTCAAGTTGTGTTGCAGCGCCGTACTCTGGTGTCATCACATACAAACTTGCATTGCTATGTTCAACAATCTCCGTGTCACTCTGTCCAATTCCAGAAGTTTCAAGAATGATCAAATCAAAATTTGCAGCTTTAAGAATTTCAACTGCTTCGTTCACATATTTTGAAAGCGCAAGATTACTTTGTCGTGTAGCAAGCGAACGCATATATACACGAGAATTATTAATTGCATTCATGCGAATACGATCGCCAAGTAATGCTCCACCGGTTTTTCGTTTCGAAGGATCAACAGAAACAATTCCAATTGTTTTGTCTTTAAAATCAACTAAAAATCTTCGTACCAATTCATCCACTAAAGAAGATTTCCCTGCTCCGCCTGTTCCTGTAATTCCAAGGACAGGAGTTTTTGATCTTTTAGCCAGTACTTTTATTTCCGCAATTACACTGGTATGTTTATCGCCGAAATTTTCAGCAGCAGAAATCAGTCTTGCTATTTCATGATGATTTTTTGCATTGAGATGTTTTACTTCGTCTTTCAAAACTTCGCCTGTTGCAAAATCTGATTTTTCAAGTAAATCATTTATCATTCCTTGCAAGCCCATCGCACGTCCATCATCAGGATGATAAAGTCTTGTAATTCCGTAAGCTTGTAATTCTTTTATTTCCTCAGGAAGAATTGTTCCTCCACCTCCACCAAAAATTTTAATATTTCCACAGCCACGTTCTTTCAACAGATCAAACATGTATTTAAAATATTCCATGTGTCCACCCTGATACGAAGTAATTGCAATTGCATTTGCATCTTCTTGAATTGCGCAGTTTACAATTTCAGCAACACTTCTGTCGTGACCTAGGTGAATTACTTCAGCTCCGCTGGACTGTATAATGCGTCGCATAATATTAATCGCAGCATCATGTCCATCGAAAAGGGATGCAGCGGTAACAATGCGAATTTTGTGTTTTGGGAGGTATGGTTTTGCGTCTTGCATAATTGTTCTAAGAAAGACTGCAAGATACGAATTAGTCTGCCTTTTGAGAAGTGGAAAAGCGACAATGAAACGACTGACTATTAGTTAATTATATCAGATATTTCACCTTCATCGCCACAAGATACCTTTTCAAATCACCATCATACTTTTCAAATTCGCTCTCAAAATCATTCTGTTTCGATCCATATCGAACATAATGCATAAAAAAAGCATTCCCGGATTTGATGATTCTTTTCCCTAATCGCGACGGAAAAGTTGAATCCATTTCAAGTGGGAGATTTTTAGATTGAAAAATAAATGTGAGCAACATTTTTCTTTTAGAATGCAATTTTTCAACTGGTGGAATATCAGCAGGGAAATTTTTATAAAGACTATCAAGCGAATGTGCGCATCCTAACATGAATTTTTCCATCACATCATCATCATGCCTTCCTGCAAGGTATTCTTGCAATTCTTTAGAATCCTTACCGAATTTACTTTCCAGAAACCAAAGGGCACCTTTATAGCCAATAAAACTTGCAAGATTTTCATTCAACTCTACATTGTCTTTTACAAAAATAGTTCCGTGCGTTAATTCATGAATAATTAATTCAGCAAGGTCTCCATCTCTATTTCCCAGCATCTGAGAAAGAATAGGATCTTTTAAAAAACCAAGTGTAGACCAACCCGAAGCGCCGCCAATATCAATATCTAAACCCTGCGCTCGTAATTGCAAAGCTTCTTCTTTTGCTTTTTCAGAATTAAAAAAACCTTTGTAAGGAACATCACCTAAAACAGGGAAATGCCAAAGTTTAGGTTCCAATGCAAAAGATTTACATGCTGTTACCACATAAATCAATCGTTGCCCATGTTGATCAAAAAATGTGGTGTAATTATCATTTCGATTCAATCCGATACTGTCAAAAGCAAACTGACGAATTTCTTCAATAAGTTTTAATTTCACTTTCACCGAATCAGCAACTTTCGGATCGAGTAAAACTTCTTTCACCGATCGAGCATTGAAAATAATTGCAACTTGACCTTTTCCCATTCGAAGTCCGTAAACCACAAGAGAAGTATTAAGCATACAGAAAATGACCAGAGGAATAAAAATCAGGTCGGAGAATATTTTTCTTAAAAGGCGAAATCGCATACTTAAAGGTAGTTGTTTCATTTAATCAAATTGGGCACAACCCATTTACCACCAAGTACGCATTAACAATTTCATCATTTGTAATCGGTAATCGGTAATTTGTAATTAATTTTGCCCTATGTTTTTCTTCCTTTCTAAAATTTTTGCTTTCTTTTTAATGCCTTTGACTTGGTTTTTTCTCCTGCTAATTATTGCATGGCGGGTAAAAGATGCAGGAAAGAAAAAACGCTTACGCATTGCTGCATTTGTAATAATTGTTCTTTTCAGTAATCGATTTGTTTTTGATCGCATTATGTATGCTTGGGAAATTGGCGCAGTAAAAGAACCTGCAGTGGGAACTTATGATGCGATAATTGTATTGGGTGGAATGAGTAATTACGATCCTACGCTCGACAGAGTGCAATTTGCTAGAGGAACAGATCGCTTGTTGCAGGCCATTTCACTTTGGAAAAAAGGAGTGGCTCCAAAAATTCTTTTTACCGGTGGATCAGGAAGTATTTTACATGCTGATATTCTGGAAGCAGAAAATGTAAGAAACTTTTTACATAAACTTGGCGTTCCTGACTCTGTGATGATTTATGAAAGTAAATCGAAAAACACCTATGAAAATGCTGCGTTTTCAAAACCTATTTTAGCGAAGGATGTTCCAGGGGGCAGATACTTGTTGGTGACTTCCGCTTTTCATATGCGCAGATCATTGGCCTGTTTTGCAAAAGCAGGAATTAAAGTCTCTCCTTATAGCGTTGACCGATATAGTGGTCCTTGGAAATTTGAATTTGATTATATGGTTTTACCTACCGCGGAAACGCTGAGCGATTGGAATATTTTATTTCACGAATGGATTGGGTGCATTTCGTACAAGTTTAGCGGATACATTTAAAGTTGTAAATGAAAAGTAAAATTTGCGTGAGTGATTGAAGCGGTTACCATGTAATAGTGGAAAGCACGACCCAAAGGGGCACGCCAAAAAAAATAATTTAATACGAACGATTTGTACTTTTCTTTTTTGTCTTTGGAAAATACATTCCATATAATTCCTTGTTTTCAACAACCTTATAAAGAAATTCAGAGGTATTAAAAGTAACTCCTGTACTTCCAGTAGGAAGGGCCTTGGATTGAACTGGATCTGCATACGCTTGTTCAGTTGAAAAATAAGTAGTTCCTGAGAAATATATTTTAGGTTTCATAAAAAATTTCTGGTGTGCTGTTTTCGCCCAACGATAATATACACTACCATCCTTGACACAATATTCCAACTCAGGCGTAAATCTGTTGTACAAATACTGTTCAAAAAACCAGTGATAATCCTGTCCTGTTTTGCGATTCACTAATTCTTCCAGCTTGTCGGATGAAATAGTTGAATAACGATTCTCCATATAAAACGAATGAATAATATCAAAGAAAAGTGAATCATTCGCAATTGCATACCGCAGCGAATGCAAAACCCAAGCACCTTTCATATAAATATCTCCATCTCGATAATCGAAATAGCGAATACCTTTTTCTCCAACAATTGGCCGTCTATTAATAATGAATAAACGATATTGCAAAAGGTAATTCACATAAGCATCATGACCTTTTATGCTTTCAACATACAACGCTTCTGTATACGTTGCAAATCCTTCATGCAACCAGCCATCAGCAAGATCATTTGCAGTAACTGAATTTCCCCACCACTCATGTGCCGTTTCGTGCAGAATAATATAATCAAAGCCATTTCGAGGATCATCGTGATAGCCATTTCCATATGCGATAGCAGACTGATGTTCCATTCCTGCATAGGGAGATTCCACTAATTTAAATCCATCGCGATACCAAGGATAAGGACCGAAAGTAGTTTCGTAAAATACGAGGTATTTTTTTAGTTGCTGAAAATGTGTTTTTGCAACATCATAATTCTGTTCGAGCACATAGTGATTTAATTGTAGTGTATCATGCGTCACTTCGCTGTAATATGTGTCGTGCAATAATTTGAAATGGCCGATGTAAAAAGTGATATCATAAATATTTATCGGATAAGAAACATGCCAATGCCAGATCATTGATTCTCCTGGATCTTTAACATTTTCACTTACATCAACTAATTTTCCATTGCTGATAGCGCTCCATTTAGAAGAAACCGTGTAACGAATATCTACACTGTCGGGCTCATCATTCATTACATCTTTACACGGCCACCATGAACTTGCGCCTTCTGTTTCGCAGGCAACGCCCCACCATGGTTGATCTAACTTATCTTTTTTGCGAACAAATCCACCTTTCCACGGCGGACGTTTTGCTTCGGTGGGTTCGCCTGCATAAGCAATTTCTATAAAAATGGATTGGCCCGCATGAATGTGATGCGGCATGCAAACAAAAACAGCACCTTCTTTTCTGAAATAATTTGCATCACTATAATTAAAATAGCCAAGAGAAGTTTTCGGTCCAGATAAATCATTGATGCCGCAATTGGTAATCTTCATATTTTTTGCGAGATCCAATTGAAGGGTATCGAAATCTGAAATGGCGAGAATTTTAATTTCACAATCGCCGGTGATGGAATGATCTTTTGACAAGTCGTTTCCAAATACAACATTCAAATTATACCATTGCACATCAAAACAAGTTCTGAATTTTGATTCTTGATTTCCAAGTAGGGTGCGTGCAACTGTTTTTTTGGGATACTTTCCAGCGCGATGTGGGTTGTGAATTTTAAAATGCACTCCGAGAATGGAGCAGCCTCCGATCAATATGCAAGAAAAAAATAAAATGAGATTGCGATTCATTTCAGGAGTGAGATTTTCTTAAATTATTTTTCACCACGAAGACGCAAAGGCGCAAAGGAAATATGAAGAGACTATAAATTCGAAAGTTGTTCTTCAATTGCTTTAATCTTTGATTCGGCATCGGTTTGTTTTCGACGTTCCAATTCAATCAATTCAGGTTTTGCATTGGCGACGAACTTTTCGTTTGCTAATTTTTTCTGGACAGATTGTAAGAATCCTTTATTGTATTCGAGTTCTTTTTTCAAACGTGCTTTTTCCTCCTCCGGATTTACATTCAAAGTCAAGGGAACAAAATATTCATTTGCTTTTACTAGAAATCCTTGAGCACCAATTGGCTTTTCGTTTACATAATTTACGTTCGAAACGCCTGAAAGTTTTTTAATAACCGAATCAAATGAATTATCAGGAACAGCTGCCTTTACCATCAGTTCAACTAATTCGCGTGGATGAATACTTTTTTGATTTCGGATATTTCTTACTTGTGCGACAACTTCAATTGCTAAATTAAATCGTTCAATAAATTTCTCATCAAACTTTTCTGTGGTCGGCCATTGCGCAACAACAATTGCATCCATTTCTTTACGTTCTGAAAGTAGATGATACAATTCTTCCGTAATAAAAGGCATAAAAGGATGTAACACTTTCAAAAGTTTGTCGAAAAACAAAAGCGTTGCAGAAAATGTCTTTTCGTCAATCGGCAATGATTTTCCATCTACAAATTCAGGCTTGATCATTTCAAGATACCAAGCACAAAAATCGTCCCACACCAATTTGTAAGTTGCCATTAATGCATCTGACAAACGGAATTTTGAATAATGATCATTAATTATTTCTAGTTGCTGATTGAATTTTACCTCAAACCATTCCACCGCAACTTTAGAAACATTAGGTTGTTCTATCGAAGCGTCAACATTAAAACCTTTTACCAAACGGAAAGCATTCCAGATTTTATTCGAGAAGTTTCTTCCTTGCTCACACATCGAATCATCAAATGGCAAATCATTTCCTGCGGGCGAACATAAAAGCATTCCTACACGAACGCCATCGGCACTGTATTTTGTAATGAGATCTAAAGGATCAGGAGAATTTCCTAATGACTTAGACATTTTTCTTCCTTGTTTATCACGAACAATTCCTGTGAGATAAACATTAGAAAAAGGTTTTGCGCCGCGATATTCGTAACCAGCAATGATCATTCGCGCCACCCAGAAAAATAAAATTTCAGGAGCAGTAACTAAATCATTTGTTGGATAATAATAATTGATGTCGGCATTTCCTTTGTATTCTTTTCCTCCGCCAAAAACTTTCGGATCAAAAACAGAAATTGGCCACAACCAACTCGAGAACCAAGTGTCCACTACATCTTCATCCTGCCTTATCGTTCCGATTTCGGAGTTTGGAGTTCGAAGTTTGAATAGTTCACGTGCTTCTTCTTCTGTTTTGGCAACTACAAAATTTCCACCTACATCATACCATGCTGGAATTTGTTGTCCCCACCAAAGTTGTCTTGAAACACACCAGTCCTGAACATTTTCCATCCAATGACGATAGGTGTTGATGAACTTTTCCGGAATGAGTTGAATTTCTCCATTCAAAACATTCTCCAATGCAGGTTTTGAAATTCCTTTCATGGAAACAAACCATTGCATCGATAAACGTGGTTCAATTACCGCGTTCGTTCTTTCTGAATAGCCAATATTATTTTTTATCTCTTCAACTTTAACGAGATGTCCTGCCTCTTCTAAATCTTTTACAATTTCTTTTCTTACTGCAAAACGATCTTTACCAACATATAATTTTCCAGCAGCAGAAATAGTTCCGTCGGGATTAAAAATATCAATTGATTCCAGCTTGTGCTTTTTTCCTAAATCATAATCATTCCGATCATGTGCAGGTGTAACTTTTAAAGCACCAGTTCCAAATTCTTTATCTACATATTCGTCATAAATAATTCCGATGGCGCGATTGACTAAAGGAACAATTACTTTTTTCCCTTTCAATTTTGCATAACGTTCATCTTCTGGATGAACACAAAGAGCAGTATCACCTAAAATAGTTTCAGGTCGAGTGGTTGCAATCGTTACCCACTCATCTTCTGTTCCTTCTCCGAAGGAGTCCTCTTGGACTATTTTATAACGGATATAATAAAGTTTTGAAGTTGCTTCCTTCATGATAACCTCTTCATCAGAAACGGCTGTCAATGCAGAAACATCCCAATTTACCATTCTTGTTCCGCGATAAATATGTCCTTTTTTGTAGAGATCAATAAATACGTCAATAACAGACTCGCTTAGTTCTTCCTCCATGGTAAAGCGAGTTCTTTCCCAATCACAGGAAGCACCGAGTGTTTTTAATTGCTCAAGAATAATTCCGCCATATTTTTCCTTCCATTCCCAGGCATATTTCAAAAACTCCTCGCGGGAAAGATCTTTTTTATTAATTCCTTTTTCTTTTAAAAGCGCAACAACCTTAGCCTCAGTAGCAATTGAAGCATGGTCGGTTCCCGGAACCCAGCAAGCGTTCTTTCCTTGCATACGTGCACGACGGACCAATACATCTTGAATGGTATTATTTAACATATGCCCCATGTGGAGCACGCCCGTCACGTTAGGAGGAGGAATTACAACAGTATACGGTTCACGATGATCAGGAACTGAGCGAAAAAAGCCCTTTTTATTCCAGAAATCATACCAGTGCTTTTCAGCAGCTGCAAATTCAAAGGTTTTTGGGATCTCCATAAATAACTTATCTTCGGTAATTCCCTTGATTTACAAGGGCTGTAAAGCTAATAATTTTCATCGAGTCGGAATTGGTTTAGACCCTAACTATGGCACGATTTTGGCAGTAATTCATTGAAATTAACCAACACTCAAACACAAAAAAACATTACAATGAAAAAATTAATTCTACTTCCGCTTTTCCTTATCGCTGCGATTACTGTGGCAAAAGCACAAGCTCCTGTTACTTCCGGAATGGAAACAAAAAACGGACCTGTGATGACTTTTGATGTTCTTGAATACACATTCGAGACCATTAAGCAAGGTGATATCGTTACCCGTGAGTACAAATTCAAAAACACAGGTAAAGAGCCATTGATCATTAACAATGCAGTTGGATCATGCGGTTGCACTGTTCCTGATTATCCAAAAGAGCCAATTAAACCAAATGGTACAGGTGTTATTAAAGTAACATTCAACTCTGCAGGCAAAATGGGTCAACAAGACAAAACAGTAACGTTGACTTACGATACAGACAAAACAATTGTACTTCACCTTAAAGGAAATGTAGAAGCACCTGCTGCGGCACCAGCCCCACAGACACCAGCTCAGACTGCTCCAGCAAACAATGGTGGAACAACAACACCTGCACCTGCTCCGAAAACATCCGGAACAAAAACACCAGCAACAGTAACAGCTACTCCAGTAGCTGCTCCTGCAACTGCAGAAAAACCTAAACACTAATTAAAAAAATCCTTTTTCAAAATGAAAAAGCTAATAACAATTTCAGCCCTTTGTTTCGGATTTGCTGTCGCAAATGCACAGACTCCCGCTACAAAAACAGCACCTGTAACAAAACCTGCAGCTACCACTGGAGCTCAAACTCCTTCTTCAGCTGATCAGGGTTATAAGTGGGATAAAACCACTAACGATTACGGAACCCTCAAAAAAGGTGGCGAACCGAATTGTGAATTTCGACTAACTAATACTAGTAAAGAAATGCTGGTAATTAGTGAAGCACATGGTTCATGTGGTTGTACTGTTCCTACTTATACAAAGGAACCAATCAAACCAGGCGAAACAGTTGTTATTACTGTTCACTACGATACCAATCGTATTGGACCATTTGAAAAACAGGTTACGATGACTTTTCAAGGAAAAGACACTCCTGCAATCCTTCATATTAAAGGAACTGTAGAAGCGCCACCTTCAGAAACACCGTTTCCAGGACCAGGATCTACACCAGCAAATGGTGGAACTCCTGTAAACAATTAATAATTCTTTTCAGCAAATGAAAAAATTACTCCCCGTCATGTTTTTGCTCATCGCATCTTTGCGCTTGTCAGCTCAAACACCGGTTGCCGCTTCCGATCCGAATGCTCCTGTAATTACTTTTACAGAAGAGGTAATCGATTTTGGAAATGTCAATCAGGGAAGTGAAGCTATTCGTGTATTTACTTTTACAAATACAGGAAAAACTCCATTGGTAATTTCAAGCATTAAAGGAGCATGTGGTTGTACTACATTTCCTGAAAGCTGGCCAAAAGATCCAATTCCTCCAGGAGGAACAGCATCTTTCAAAGTAAAATACGATACTTCTATTCGTGTTGGAATGTTTGACAAAAAAATAATGGTCAGCTCCAATGCTGCGAATGGAAATATAGAAGTAAAAATCAAAGGCACTGTAGTTCCTGCAGGCGTACCGGCCTCAGGCGGGAACTGATTTGGTTAAAACAAAAGCGAAAAAGCTCTGCATTACTGCAGAGCTTTTTTGTTTTTATGCAGACTTTTCTTTTTCAGAATTAACATAATGTGGCGCAGTTCTTGGTGCAAGTAGTTCACCTTATTATTCACTAGAATTTTCCGATAAAAAAACGCAAATGAAAAAGATTTTACTCCTCGCCCTTGTGGCAACTGCTTTTACTTCAATTTTAAAAGCTCAACCACAGGTTACTCCTACCATTGACAAAACAGCCCCCGTAATGAAATTCGAAACGGATTCGATGAATTTCGGAACAATAACTCAGGGAACGATTGTTGAAAAGGATTACGTATTTAAAAACACCGGGAAAACTCCTTTGGTTATTACCTCCGCTTCAGGTTCTTGTCATTGTACAGTTCCTCATTTTCCAACTGAACCCATTCAACCAGGCAAAAAAGGAACGATACATGTTGTTTTCGATTCCAATGGCAAAATGGGTGCACAAGACAAAACGGCAACAATCGTATCCAATAATCGCGATGGGGCAGTAATACTTCATTTGAGAGGTACAGTTATTGTTCCACCAACACCACCAGCCGTTCCTGATCAGCAAAAACCTGCTGTTCCTGCAGGCGGAGGCAACTAATAAATATTATTGTAAAAAACCAATCTCGAAATCAGGCAAGCAGTTTTGGGATTGGTTTTTGCTTTAATGCAATTTAGATTAACTTCATTCCATGAAAAGGATTCTTATTCTGCTTTTTATCATCAGTGCATTTTCATTCAAGGTTTCTAATCCTGCGTTGATGAAATTTGATGAGCTGAAATATAATTTCGGAATGCTGCATCAAGGAGATATTGTTTCGCACGACTTTTCATTTACAAATACGGGTGACGAACCCATTATCATTACCGACGCTGAAGTTTCCTGCCATTGCACCACTGTTACTTTTCCGAAACAACCGGTTGGGAAAGGACAAAGAGGAATTATAAAAGTTACTTACGATAGTAAAAGTGCCATTGATCGTCAAGAGCGAACGGTACTAATTAAATCCAACGCATCGAACGCACCCGTTACACTTACTTTCAAGTGTGTGGTGCTGAAGTCAAGAAAAGACGCATTGGGTACAAAAGATTCTACAAAATAATTTTCTTCGAACTAAAAAAAGGAGGAGGAGCGCAGTTACGGCTCGTTTAAACGTCTCCTTTCCTGCTATTCGTTTCAATTCCTCGCATTTTCTATTTCCGCGGTATTAATCCCGCGGAAATAGAAAATACTGTGGGATTTCCACTGCTATCAGGGCTAATAAATCCCCCTCGGCCCGTTAAATAATCTGTAAAATCTCTCGCTTATTTCCGACATTTACCGTTCAATTATTTCCTATGCCAAAAGTATCTCTCAAAGCGGATCACATGCCGCAATCACCTATTCGTAAACTTGTTCCTTTTGCTGAAAAAGCAAAAAAAGAAGGGAAGAAAATTTACCATCTCAATATCGGACAACCAGATATTGAAACGCCTGAAGTGATGCTCAACGCAATAAAAAATTCAAAAATAAAAATCATTGAATATTCTCATTCCGCAGGAATAGAATCTTATCGCAAAAAATTAGCAGACTATTACCAGCGGTTCGACATGCCGGTTAATTTCGAAGATATTATTATCACCACTGGCGGATCCGAAGCAATTGAAATTGCAATGATGACTTGCTTTAACGCAGGAGATGAAATAATTATTCCAGAACCTTTTTATGCAAATTATAATGGATTTTCTTGTGCAGCAGATTTAGTTGTAAAACCAATCCGCTCTTCCATTGAATCAGGTTTTGCACTTCCTCCTATTGCTGATTTTGAAAAAATGATCACGCCAAAAACAAAAGGCATCATGATCTGCAATCCTGGAAATCCTACTGGATATTTATATACACGCGAAGAACTCGAAGCATTAAAGACACTCGTTTTAAAATATGATTTGTTTTTGCTTTCAGATGAAGTCTATCGTGAATTCTGTTATGATGGAAAATCTTATGTTTCTGTCATGCATCTAAAAGGTTTAGAAAATAATGTTGTGCTCCTCGATTCTATTTCAAAAAGATATAGTGCATGCGGTGCAAGAATCGGTGCATTGATTTCTAAAAACAAAGATGTCATGTCTTCCGCTTTGAAATTTGCGCAAGCAAGATTAAGTCCACCAACCTTCGGACAAATCGGCGCTGAGGCTGCATTAGAAACTCCTCAGTCCTATTTCGATGGTGTTTTGAAAGAGTATACAGCTCGCCGCGATTTCGTAATTGAGGCTCTAAATAAAATAGAGGGCGTTTTTTGTCCAAAACCAAGTGGTGCTTTCTATTGTATTGCTCAATTACCCATTGACAATTCAGATATTTTTTGTCAATGGCTTTTAGAGAATTTCAGTCATGAAGGCGGAACTGTTATGTTAGCACCAGCAACAGGATTTTATTCCACTCCCGGCGCTGGAATTGATGAAGTTCGAATTGCATACGTTTTGAATCTGACAGATTTGAATGCCGCCATGAAATGTCTGGACGAGGCTTTGAAAGTTTACCCTGGAAGAAAGGTGAAAAAATCTACTGCAGCAATCCATTGAAAAAAATTCTTCTACTACCTTTTTTAATTTTCCTTGTGCATGTTCATGCGCAAAATGCAGACATTCGAATTCTTCGTTGCATTAATCATCCAGTGAATATTCATTTGGATAATGCGATGAAATTTACATCAAATTCTGTTACACCTTTGATCATTGGTGTGCCTGTGGGTTTATTTGCCTATGAATATTTTCGCAAGGAGGGTGACATCAGAAAACCAATTGTCATAGGCGTTTCATTAGCTACGACAGCCGCCATAACTTTCGGATTAAAATACACGGTCAATCGCCCACGCCCCTTTGTAACGTATCCCGACATCATTAAAAAAAGTGAAGCTGGATCAAAATCTTTTCCTTCTGGGCATACCTCATCTGCATTTGCATTAGCAACTTCAGTGAGCTTGTGTTATCCGAAATGGTATGTGATTGCCCCTTCCTACATCTGGGCTTGCACTGTCGGTTATTCCCGCATGCGATTAGGCGTTCATTATCCCACTGATGTAATTATGGGAGCACTGATTGGCTCTGCTTGTGCATGGGGAAGTTGGGAGGTGAATAATTATCTGGTGAAAAAACAATAGATAAAATTCCAAAGAAAAAAGCAATCAAAATAAAAAAGTCCAAATCCCAAAAGTAAAATTTGGATTTGGACTTTTTTATTTGTGTAATTTCCTTTTATTGAATGATGATAGATTTTGTTTTTACACTTCCATCTGCGGTCAAACGAACAAAATAAGTTCCTTTTGAAAGTCCTGAAGTATTTACTTCTGATTTACCGTAACCAGCAGAAGTTTCAATGTCATTCATTGGAACAGAAATTATTCTTCCTGAAACATCCATAATTTCCATTCGCACATTTGTTTTATTCGGAAGGAAAAACTGAACCGTAATGTTTTCACCATTCACAGAAGGAACAGGAGAAGGATCATACAATTGTGGCGTTTTTATTAGATCCGCATAGGAATGATCTTGCACAGCAAGTGTTGAATCAATAATAATATTTTCATCGCCTAACTGATATAGGAGATAAGCATAATAGACGATAAACATTTCGTCTGTTGTGGACTCGCCCATTGAAACTGCCTGTGGAGGAGAATTAGGATTCTCAGGATTATTTGCAGTATTATCATATTGTGCATGCGCATACAGAATACTTCCATATGGAACATGAACTGGCTGACGGAAATTATAAAAACCCTGCCAATGGAAATTCCAATTATTGATTTGAATTAGAGGAATTGTATCGCCGATTGGTGTCACTGCATAATTTGTCATGTTATGCCCAATTAAATGCATATGTGGTGCAACACTAATTAAAGTAGCATCAGCGGTAACTGTTTCTTGTCCGTAAAAAGTTTTAATACTATCCGCAGGAATATAAAGCGGGCCGTTTGTTAGTGAAGTATAATGATTGATGATAGGATTCAAATATACTTCTCTCACTGCCCCTGATGAAAAAGTCATTCTTACTTGCGTACTATCAACTTGACCAAAAGTTCCACCTGGATAATGTACTTGGAAAATAATATTAGTATTTGAAAGTAACTTAATTCCCATGTTAGGCGGAAGTGAATACATTGCCTGACCAGGCACCCAACCAATAATCAAGGTCGCTGTATTGGAGCCCACGCCACCGAAATTTGTATAGCCTGGACCTGGATCTGCATTATCAAGATTAATACAAGTATTCGCTTGATCCTGATATACCAAAACGTGGTGGACAATTGCTCTGTTACCGGGAATTACTTCAACTTTGGTAATATATTCAGTAGTTGAAACTCCACTTGGAACGACAAAACAACGGTATAGATCTGTTGCAGTGTTGACGGTATATAATGGCATTTGAGCCATCGCATCTGGATTAGGAATAGCAACCACGCTTGTATAGGTTGGAGGTGTTGGTGCGGAAGAAAGATTTCCAGATTGTGCTCCATTTGCTGCCCAATCTACAATAGTCTGAATTTGCGCTTGAGAAAGTTTGCGCTCGTGAACGAAACGGGTGTATGTAGTATCTGGTGGCCATGGCGGCATGATGTTCGTTGAAACATCTGTAGCCATATCAGCTGCATTTGGAAATGCATCGGCATAAGTCATTAATGAAAAAGGAGCAATTCCGTTTGGATTATGACAGGAAGTACAATTCTGATACAAAATCGGAGCAACGTCTGTAGCCCAATATGGACCGGTTTGAGCAGTTCCCATTCTTACAATAAGTAATGCGCAAATGAAAAGTAAATTTTTTGTCATGATGTAATTTATATACTGCAAGTTAATCAAAATCAGAAGTAAAAAGGAGTTCATTGAGCAATTTGAAAAGAAAAAGCAAATATGAATGCTTTCGAAATAAAATATAATGATTCTTGAATTATTCGAAATCCTGATACAGCAGATATTTCTTCCTTATCATTTTGAACTTTTGCAATCCAGGTCTCCAGGTTGCTTTTATTTCTTCTTCTGTTTTACCGGCTTTAATTTGATCTTCTAATAATTGAGTTCCTGCAAGTCGAGGAAAAAAACTATTAAAGAATGTAGTTTGATCTGGCATATCCTTGTAACAGGAAATTAGCCAAAAGAGATAAACACTTTTATAATCTCGCACATACAATAAAGCAAATTCATGCAAATCGTGTCCGTAACATAATTGCTTTTCAAAGGGCGGTTTTTTTGCACCAGGTCGAGAAGCAGGTGTAAATTGGTAGGCTGCATTTTTCAATTTTGGATGACCCACTAATTGAAAAGGAAGATCCGTTCCTCTACCCACACTCATCACCGTACCTTCGAAGAGACAAAGTGAAGGGTATAAATAAACAGCAGACATATTCGGTAAATTCGGAGAAGGTGCAACAGGCAACTGATACCAATCGGAATGATCATAGTTTTCGCAGCTTACTACTTTCAAATTTGCTTGAACTGAATTTGCCAACCATTTTTCTCCATTGACCATTTGCGCATATTCACCAATCGTCATTCCATAAACCAAAGGAACTGGATGTATACCTACAAATGATTTATGCGCCATTTCTAAAATCGGTCCATCCACATAATATCCATTTGGATTTGGTCGATCCAGAATGATGAATGTTTTTTTCTCTTCTGCACAAGCTTCCATCACATTACTCATAGTAGTCACATAGGTATAGCAGCGAACTCCTACATCTTGAATATCATAAATAACAATATCAATTCCTTTCAAATCTTTTGGAAGTGGTTTTACATGATCGCCGTAAAGTGAAATAATTGGCAATTTCGTTTTTGGATCAATTGCATTTCCTACTTCCTCTCCATTATCTGCAACACCGCGAAAACCATGCTCTGGACAAAATATTTTTACAACATTTATTTTTAATGCGATCAAACTATCCACCAAAGAAGTGGAGTTAATCATTGAAGTTTGATTTGCTACAATAGCTACATTTTTCCCTTTTAACCATGGCAAATAAACCTCGGTTCGTTCCGCACCAGTATTGATATCTGCATCCGTTTTTTCAAGATTCAGTTTTGTGCGAACAATAATTTGGGAATACCCGCAAAGGGTAAAACAAAAAAAGAAAAATAAACTAAAAAAAAGAGGTTTCATCGAGAGAGTGAAAGTAGGAAAAAAAATGATTACCTAATGACCAATTACCATTAGTAGAACCAAATTTCAGACCAATATTGATCCAAGATCTTCGGTAATGTTTAAAATGTGATTTGATGAAATGTTTTAAGGGTAACAGGTAATTAGGTAATTGGTAATTGGTAATTTTACGACCATGTCCCGTTTCCACTTTGAAAGAATGATTTCAGGACGTATGCTTAATCAGGCAGACGCTGGTGGACGTATGTCCAAACCCATAGTGCGAGTTGCGGTTGGCGGTATTGCAGTAGGATTAGCAGTAATGATTTTAACACTTGCCGTGATGAGTGGTTTTCAGAAATCCATTCGTCAGAAAGTCATTGGTTTTGGTTCCCACATCCAAATTACGGGTTTCGACACCAACGAATCTTTTGAAACCGATTCCATGAACCGGAATCAGCCTACGATTGAGCTGGTAAAAAAACTTCCTGGCGTAAGACATGTGCAGGTTTTCGGATTGAAACCTGGGATAATTAAATCTGGTGATCAATTACTCGGAGTTGTATTAAAAGGCGTAGATAAAGATTTTGACTGGAACTTTTTTAAACAGAATTTAAAAGAAGGCGCTTGTTTTGTTTTGCCGGATACTGCTTCAAATCAAGTAATGGTTTCCCGATATATAGCAGATAAAATGGGACTGAAAGTGGGCAAAAAATTCAGGATGTATTTCTTACGAGGCAGTTCAACGCGACAACGTTCGTTTTTAGTTTCAGGGATTTATGAAACGGGATTAACGGATGGATTTGATGATCGCTTTTTATTGTGTGATATACGACAGGTGCAAAAACTAAATGATTGGGACACAAATCTAGTAGCAGGATTTGAAGTGTTGGTTGATAATTATGAAGCCATTGATAAAGCGACAGAAGAAATAAATAACACGATTGACATCAACATGAATGCGCAAAGCATCAAAGAACTCACCCCACAAATATTTTCCTGGCTGGACGTTCTCGATGTAAATGCGTTAATCATCATTGTGTTGATGTTATTTGTAAGTATGATTAATATGATCAGTGCATTGATCATTCTTATTTTAGACCGAACAAATATGATTGGCATTTTAAAAGCACTCGGTGCAGCAGACAGAAGTGTCATTCGCATTTTTCTGATTCACGCTTCAAAATTAATTTTGCTAGGATTGCTGATAGGAAATGTTTTAGGAATTGGAATGTGTTTGCTTCAGGATCAGTTCGGATTTGTTCACTTGGATGAAGCATCTTACTATGTTAAAACCGTTCCTATTTCAATCGACTGGATGAATGTAATGTTGTTAAATATTGCAACTCTTGTGTTGTGCCAACTTGCATTATTATTACCTGCCTTAATTGTGACACGGATTACGCCCGTAAAAGCGATTCGATTCAGCTAGGAAATTTTCCCAAACATTTTGATTGCCTCTTCCTCTAAACGTGCACGATGATTCGGATGAGCAATTTCAATTAATGCTTTTGCACGTTGAGCAAGGTTTTTTCCATAGAGATAAGCGCATCCGAATTCAGTAACTACGTAGTGTACGTTTGCGCGAGTAGTAACAACACCTGCTCCTGAACGCAGCATAGGAACAATTTTTGATTCGCCTTTAGAAGTAGTTGATTTCATTGCAATGATCGGCTTCCCATTTTCCGAAAGTGATGCTCCTCGAATAAAATCCATTTGACCTCCTACTCCACTGTACATTTTATAGCCAATAGAATCCGAACATACCTGTCCTGTAAGATCTATTTCAATCGCGCTGTTAATTGCAGTTACTTTCGGATTCTTTCGAATGACATCTACATCATTCACATAACCAATATCCAAAAACAGAACAGATGGATTGTCATTCACAAAGTCATACAATTTTTTACTTCCCATTGCAAAACCAGTAACTGTTTTTCCACGATGTTTTATTTTTTTTGAATTATTTACAACTCCTGATTCGATAAGCGGAAGCAAACCATCAGAAAACATTTCTGTGTGAATACCGAGGTTTTTATGTGATGATAAAAACTTTAATGCGGCATCTGGAATTCCACCGATTCCCATTTGAAGTGTTGCGCCATCTTCTACCAAACCTGCAATATTTTCTCCTATTTTCAATTCTGCTTCATCAGGAATATTTATTCCTGAACCTGGAAGTTCAGAATCGCATTCCACAATTTCATCAAAGCGACTAACATGTACCAAGCCATCTCCTAATGTTCTGGGATAATTTCTGTTAATCACCGCAATTAATTTTTTTGCAGTGTCAACAGCCGCTTTTGCGATATCTACTGATACCCCAAGCGAACACCAGCCGTGTTTATCAGGAGGTGAAACCATTATAAGCGCCACATCCAGTGGCCAGATATTTTTTCTGAAAAGCAAGGGCGCTTCACTCAAAAAAACAGGAATATATTGCCCGTGTCCTTCATTCACCACTTTCCTTAAATCAGCACCGATAAAAATGCAATTGGGTGTAAAAATATTTTCGAATCCTGGCTGAAAAATGGCGAGCTCACCTTCTAAATGCATGTGAATGGTTTGAACATTACTCAGCTCATTTTTTCTAAGCGCTAGCGCATTTAATAAACAAAGCGGCGTTGCGGCACCTCCATGAATAAATATTTTATCGTTTGATTGAATGATTGAAACTGCCTCAAGGGCCGATACGGCTTTTTTCATAGACAAATTTAATTCGATTTGATGGGAAACAACGAATATTTATACAGCCAAAACCTGATTTACATTAGTTTACAGGAAACAACCTCTAAAGTAATATTGTCATAATATGGGTTGACTACTTTCACAACATGAAATTTTTAGGCGTCCTATCCATTTTTATTTTTTTGATTTCTTGTCATTATGACAATGCGGACGAAATTAAGGGTATGCAGGCCTGTGATACGCTTTATCCTTCCTATTCACTTTGCATAAAACCAATTTTCCGACAAAACTGTTATTCTTGTCATTCAAATGTTGCATCACAAAACGGAAATATCGCATTAGACATTGAAAACTATGATTCATTAAAAACATATTTGCGATTATCCTATAGAGGAAGCGGCGTTTATGGATCAAAATTCATGGCCGTTATTGGTGATTCGCTTTATGTTGTTCATATGCCTCCCTTTGGTCCAATGCCTAAACAAGATGTTCGCACAGTTGATCGTTGGATATCGAACGGTGCGCAAAATAATTAGTTATTAGAAGGTTTATTGATTCATTTGGGAGCACTTATTTCTCACTGTTTCCTTACCTTTGCCGTCTCTTAAACCTAAATAAAGTGAATCCTTCTAAACTCGTTTTCGACAACATTCTCGGTGCAATTGGTCACACACCTCTTGTTCGTATTAATAATCTTACCAAAGGTCTTACGCAAGCGAAAATTTACGCTAAAGTCGAGACTTTTAATCCGGGCAATTCTATAAAAGATCGAATGGCATTGAAGATGATTGAAGATGCAGAAAAAGACGGGCGATTAAAACCGGGCGGAACAATTATTGAAGGAACATCTGGTAATACTGGAATGGGATTAGCGATCGCTGCAATTATAAAAGGTTACAAATGTATTTTCACAACTACAGATAAGCAATCGAAAGAAAAAGTGGATGCTTTAAAAGCTTTTGGCGCGGAAGTAATTGTTTGTCCAACGAATGTTGATCCGGAAGATCCACGTTCTTATTATTCTGTTTCCTCTCGATTAATTAAAGAAGTTCCGAATTCATGGAAGCCAAATCAATATGATAATCTTTCCAATTCTCAAGCGCATTACGAGCAAACAGGGCCTGAGTTATGGGAGCAAACAGAAGGAAAAATAACGCATTTGGTAGTTGGAGTTGGAACTGGTGGAACGATTTGTGGTACTGGAAAATATCTGAAAGAAAAAAATCCGAATATTAAAATCTGGGGAATTGATACTTACGGATCGATATTCAAAAAATATAAGGAGACTGGCATCTTTGATAAGAATGAAATTTATCCATACATCACAGAAGGAATAGGTGAAGATTTTTTACCACAGAATGTAGACTTCAGCATTATTGATTTATTTGAAAAAGTTACAGATAAAGATGCGGCGATTATGACAAGACGCATTACAAAGGAAGAAGGAATTTTTGCCGGAAATTCTGCTGGATCAGCAATGGCTGGATTAATTCAGTTGATTCCTAAACTTAAAGCAGAAGATGTAGTTGTAGTAATTTTTCATGATCATGGAACACGCTATTTAGGAAAAATGTTCAATGATGATTGGATGCGCGAGAAAGGATTTTTCGAACCAAAAGGTCAGACTGCAAAAGATGTTGTTTCAACTATTAAAGGAGCTCAACTAAAATCAATTGAATTTAACGAGCCGATTCATCATGCCGTAAAGACAATGCGCGAAAATGATTTTTCACAAATGCCAGTAACCAATGGAGGAAGAATTGTTGGTTCGATAAATGAAATGCAATTGTTTGATTGTTTGGTTAAAAATCCGGATAAAAAATCTGATACAGTAGAAACGATTATGCAAGCAGCATTTCCATTTGTGGACATTTCCACTCCAGTAGAATCGCTTGCTCAAATGATTACACCAGAAAATCCTGCAGTACTCGTTAGGGATTTTAAAACAGATTCGAATTTCATAATTACACGCCACGATATTATTAAGGCTTTGTGTTAAGCTTTTGTCTGCCTTCGATACGCTTCGCTACTCAGTCTGACAAAAGATGATTTCTATAAACATGGGTTTGTCATGAGAGGTTACTTTACATATATTTTATTGTGTTTCGACGATTCCTATTAAATAGGAATGAGGAATGATCTGTCACGAAGGTTAATTGAACATAATGAGGGAATCAATGAAGGCGCTTATACAGCAGATCGTAGGCCGGTGAAAATGGTTTAGTGGGCGGAATATAAATATGTTGATCTTGCAATTGCGCAGGAGAAACAAATCAAGGGTTGGTCACGTGCAAAAAAAGAAGCACTTATGGAAGGAAGACTTGCAGACCTTGTAACATTATCCAAAAAGAAATCAAAGATTCATGAATAGCTTTTGTTTTTTCAAGGAAGTATAAACAGTGTCAGACTGAGTAGTTCCACAATAAATAAAGTAAATGTGGAGCAAAATAAATTTAAAAGCGGAACGTATCGAAGGCGACAAGCCGCAATTTCTCATCTTTACACATGCATTTCACCGACCAACTCAATAGAGAAATAATTCTAACTCAATATCCGCAACGAATTATTTCGCTTGTTCCTTCTCAGACTGAATTACTTTTTGATTTAGGATTAGAAAAAGAAGTGATTTGCATTACCAAATTCTGCATTCATCCAGATTCTTGGTTTCGAACTAAGGAAAGAATTGGCGGGACAAAAATGCTCGATATCGAAAAAATAAAATCATTTAAAGCAGATTTGATAATTGGAAATAAAGAAGAAAACGAACAAGAACAAATTCTGGAATTGATGCAGACAGAAAAGGTTTGGATGAGCGACATCAAAAATCTGAATGATGCAATTGGAATGATTCGTGAAGTTGGACTGCTTACCAATAAAGACGAAAAAGCAGATCAAATTGCAGCTGAAATTGTTTCCTGTTTTTCGTCTTTAGAAAATGAAATCCGTGAACAATCTCCAAAAAAAGTCGCTTATTTTATTTGGAAAAAACCTTGGATGGCGGCAGGCAAACAAACATTCATTGATCATATGCTTAATCTTTGCAAATTGGAAAATGTCTTTTCAGAAGCAGATGGCAGATACCCTGAGGTAACGATGAATGAGCTGATTGAAAAAAAACCTGATGTCATTTTCCTTTCGTCGGAACCATACCCCTTTGCTGAAAAGCATTTGCTTGAATTAAAGGCCATTTGTCCTAATGCTCAAATCAGGCTTGTTGATGGAGAACTTTTTTCATGGTATGGCTCAAGAATGTTAAAATCGCCTGGCTACTTTTCGACTTTAATAACGTCTATGAAGTAATCCGCCTTTAGCATAGGATTACTTACCTTTGTCCCGAATCAAAATCAACCCATGCTACGGCAGTTTTCGATTTTACTTTTATTTCTGATTGTTGGCTTTTCCCTGAGCGCTCAGGTAGTTGACCGCGCTCCTATAGAAGCTGGTCCTATTCAAATAAATAATGAAAAAGTTGGAGTTGTATTAAGTGGTGGCGGTGCTTCAGGCTTGGCGCACGTTGGCGTGCTAAAAGCTTTAGAGGAAAATCACATTCCTATTGATTACATCTGTGGCACTTCAATGGGTGCATTGGTGGCCTGTATGTATGCAGAAGGTTTGACACCAACAGAGATTGAAAAAATTGTAACCTCTGAAGAATTTTTGAGTTGGGCAACAGGAAATGTTCAACCTGATAATATTTATTATTTCAAAAAGAAAGAAGACGATGCATCTTGGGTAACCTTTAAATTAAATTTAGATACTGCACTTGTAACAAATCTGCCCACCAACATTATTTCACCTATGCTGTTGGACTTTGCATTAATGGAAAGAAATGCTGCTGCTGCTGCTGCTGCCAATTATAATTTCGATAGTTTATTTATTCCGTTTCGTTGTGTAGCTTCTGATGTTGCAGCCAAAGAATCTGTTGTGTTTAAGCAAGGTGATTTGGGAGAAGCGTTGCGTGCATCTATGGCTTATCCGTTTTATCTTAAACCCATTACTGTTGATGGAAAACTTTTGTTTGACGGAGGTTTGTATAATAATTTTCCTGCGAATGTAATGTATGATGACTTTTTTCCTGATTTTGTAATTGGCAGCAATGTGGCTTCTGAATTTCAAAATCCTGATGAGGATAATTTATATTCTCAGATTCGTGCCATGTTCACAAGTAAAAGTGATTTTGATCCGCGTTGTGAGAATGGTGTTGTGATTGAACCGAATGCCGATTGGATGGGGCTTTTTGATTTTGAAAGCACTCAGCGCGTTATTGATAGTGGCTACGTTGCTACGCTTCGAAAGATGGATCAGATTAAATTATCAATCAGCAGGAGAAGTGATCCTGCACAACTTGCTACAGCACGTGACGCATTTATTTCGAAAGAACCAAAAATTATATTTGAAACTATTTCTATCGAAGGGCCAGGCTTAAAAAAAAGACAGGTTACTTATGTTTCTCGTTTACTGCGGCATAATGAGGATCATGTTTCTATTGAAGATTTGAAGCCAGGTTATTTTCGGCTTGCTGCGGATGATAAAATAAAAACAATTTTTCCTAAGGCGCATTATAACAAGACCTCCGGTTATTACGATTTAAAAATTACGATTAAAAAAGAAAAAAAAGTTTCTACTTCGTTTGGGGGAAATTTCTCTAACAGGCCGATCAACATGGGATTTTTTGGATTTCGATACAACATTCTTAACAATCCATCTATTTCAATAAGCGGAAATGGATACTTTGGAAAACTTTATAGTTCAGCACAAATAAGAACTCGAATTGATTTCCCATTTAAATATCCAATTTATATTGAACCTATTATTACTTGGAATCGTTGGGATTTCTTTAGAAGCAGCACTGCCTTTTTCGAAGACACAAAGCCTGCTTTTATAATTAACATCGATCGATTTGCTGAATTGGATGCAGGTTTACCTGTTAGAAATAAAGGGCGATTAGTTGTAGGAACTGGATTTGCATTTAACCGAAATTTATATTACCAAACAGAAATATTCACATCTGCAGATGCTGCAGACAGAACCGATTTTAATATTCTTACAACTCATTTTTTATATGAGCGTAATACATTAAACAGAAAACAATTTGCTTCAGCTGGAACCTATTTTGCTTTCCGTGCGAGATTCATTCAGGGAGAAGAATTTTATGTGCCAGGAAGTACTGCCATTGTAGAAAATGAATTTAGAGTTGTGCATAACTGGATTCAGTTTCGAATTACATATGACACTTTTTTCAAAGAAAGAGGGGCATGGCGATTGGGATTTTTTGCTGAATTGGTATATACCACCCAACCTATTTCAGATCAGCCTTTTTTTCATAATTATATTTCTACAATGCTTACTGCACCAGCTTTTGAACCTACGCCAGAAAGCAAAACATTCTTTATTCCCGAATTTCGTGCCCATCAATTTATAGGTTCAGGTTTGAAAAGTATTCTCATGATCGGGAAAAAAGTAGATTGGCGCGTTGAGGGATATCTGTTTGCACCTTACCAGAAAATAGTTCAAAATGCAAATCTTACTGCATCTTATGCCTCTCCTCCTGCTTTCAATTTCCAATATATCAAAACGCTTTCTTCCATGGCAACCACTGTAATTGTTTGGCATTCGCCTCTTGGTCCGCTGAGTTTAAGCTTGAATTATTATAGCCCGCGAAAACAACCATTTAGTATATTATTAAATTTCGGGTATTTAATTTTCAACCGAAAAACAATGGAATAGGAGCAAATCTTCCCTGTTTGACATTTCTACGACCATTTTTTATCGCAATTTAAAGTCCAATTTGGGATTAATGCGCTATAAGATTAAGAGAATTCTTATCTTTAAACTGGCTTTCCCAATTTCGAAACTTAATAGATTTAAGAAATAAATGAAAACAAAATTACTATTGACGGCATTTACATGTATGCTGTTGAACTTTTTGGCTTCTGCGCAAACTCCATTAACACCAGAACAATGGCAACAGCAAAAGCAAAGCGGTACACTTGACGGAAAAGCAAAAGCTGCGCCTACCGTTTTGCATGGTAGCCCTAATATGGAATTTCTTATTGCTCCGAATATTCCTGTGCAACCTGCATCTACAAGCTGTCAATGTTGGCAAACCCGTGATGCTTCTTGGAGTACTGTGCCCATTACCATTGGAACTCCGCCTGATTACCGCAATGATGATGGATCAACAGGATTAATTAATATTCCTTTTTCCTTTTGTCTTTATGGACAAACTTGGACCAATTGTTACATCAATAATAACGGAAATATTTCATTCGGTTCTCCTTATGGAACATTTACTGCAACCGGATTTCCGAATGGTTCTTTTGTAATGGTTGCTCCCTTCTGGTCAGATGTGGATACACGTGGTTTACCAAGTGGACTTCCATATTACAAAATTACTCCGACGTACATGGTCGTTCAATGGGACAGTGTAGGATATTTTGGAAGTCACGTAGACAAATTGAATACGTTCCAAGTAATTATTACAAATGGAAGTGATCCAATTGTTCCTGGAGGAAACGTTTCTTTTTGTTATAAAGACATGCAATGGACTACCGGAGATGCATCTAGTGGTGTTGGTGGTTTTGGCGGATCAGACGCAATTGTTGGTGCAAATTCCGGAGATGGAATTAACTATATTCAATTTGGCGCATTTAATCAGCCAGGAGGAACATACAATGGACCAGCCGGACCAAACAGTGGTATCGATTGGCTAGATAATCAAACTTTTATTTTTGATGCTTGTACAAGTACAAATAATGTTCCTCCTACAACTTCAGGAATTAGTATTTGCGACACACTTCACATTTGCATAGGCGATACCTTACCATTCAACGTTACTTTCTTTTCCCCTGAAGTTGCTCAAACTACAGTTATCACTATTGACACCACAGGTGTGCCTGGATTTACTATTATCTCAAACACGCCTGGAAATACAGCAACGCTGAATTCCTATTTTGTTGCTGCAGCAAATAATATCGGATACAATAATATTGTAATTGTCGCAACTGACAATGGAACCCCAGCAGGTGTAACAAATATTCCTATTACAATTGAAGTTGCATTACCACCAGTAACAACAATTTCAAACGATACGACAGTTTGTAATGGCTCAACAGTTCAGCTTTTAGCTACAGGAGGAGGAACTTATGTGTGGTCACCACTTTCAAGTTTAAGTTGTGATTCCTGTCCAAATCCTAGTGCAAATCCTACGGGAACTACAACCTACATTGTTGAAATTGAAAATGGTTGTGTTGTGCATGATACAGTAACTGTATTTGTTCAGAATGCAATTGCAAATGCTGGTCCTGATACTGCAATTTGTGTTGGAGGTTCTGCCTTCTTAACCGCAACAGGTGGCGTAACTTACGCATGGCTACCTGCAACCGGATTAAACAATCCATCTATTCAGAATCCAATTGCTACACCTACGGTAACCACAACTTATACTTGTACGGTTACAAGTTCTATTGGTTGTACAGATGTTGACATTGCCACAGTGACAATTATTCCATTACCAATTTCATTATTCTCTTATACACCCACTGTAATATTTGCGGATAGTACTTATTTCTTTACAGATCTTTCTACAGGCGGAGTTACAAACTGGCTATGGAATTTCGGTGATGCAACAACATCAACACAGCAAAGTCCATCACATTTCTATCCTAACGCAGGTACTTATCATGTTTGTTTGACAACAACAAATGTTGGTGGATGTGTCGATTCGATTTGTTCAGATGTAATTGTTTTACCTCGTGATGTTGAAGCACCAAATGTATTCACACCGAATGGTGATGGAACAAATGATCTACTTGTCTTCAAAAATCTATCATATTACCCAAATACAATGTTACAAGTTTATGATCGTTGGGGAGTGTTGATTTATGAAAATGGAAATTATTTGAATGATTGGAATGGCAAGAAGAACGGAAGTGGATCAGATTGTGCGGATGGAGTTTACTATTACATTCTAAGCGGTGCAAGTTTAAATGAGACAGTAACTGGATTTGTACAGCTGATTCGAGGAAAATAAGAATGAAATTACTTCAATAAAAAAGGGAACATTTCTGTTCCCTTTTTTATTGAAGTACAATTTACTTTTATGCTTGTCCTTTCGGTCCACCAAAGTTCATTGGATAAGCTTGCGCAAACTCGCCGTCTTTAATTGCGCCATGAGCACTCTCAAAACGTGATACATTTTCTTTGAGCGCTTGCATCAATCGCTTTGCGTGCGCAGGAGTAAGAATTACGCGTGACTTAACTCTTGCCTTTGGAACACCGGGCATTACTTGAATAAAGTCAAGTACAAATTCAGATGCTGAATGAGTAATGACTGCGAAATTAGAATAAACACCAGATGCTACATCTTCGTTTAGTTCAATATTGAGTTGTGGATTTTGATTATCGTCTGCCATAATTTATTATTTAATTTATTTATACAATTTTACTTTTATTTTCAATATTCCATTTCCACTTCTTGTTTGAAACTAAACAAAGGGAAACGATAAATGGTATTTAAAATTGATGACTACTTTTCTATTGTACCTCACACAATACAAGGTAGAAAAAAATAAGTCGATGCAATGATCAAAAAGAATCCCCCGACAAAACTGCAGGGGGATTCTTTAACTTATAGAGAAGGACATTTTATGCTTCCTCTTCCATCGCTTCTTTCTTAGCGGCAAGAAGTTTTTCATATTCTTCTTTCGAACCGACAACAAGTTTTTCGTATGTACGGTGACCTGTTCCAGCTGGAATAAGGTGACCAACAATAACGTTTTCCTTAAGTCCGTTGAGGATATCCACTTTTCCATTGACAGCAGCTTCGTTGAGGACCTTTGTTGTTTCCTGGAAGGAAGCAGCAGATACCCATGAATTTGTCTGTAACGATGCACGAGTAATACCTTGAAGAATCTGTGAAGATGTAGCAGGAACAGCATCACGTGCTTCAACCTGTTTTTGATCTTTACGTTTCAACATAGAATTTTCATCGCGCAATTTACGAGCGGAAATAATCTGTCCAGCTTTCATACTTTGTGAATCACCAGGCTCGATGACAACTTTTTTGCCATACAAACGATCATTCTCTTCCATGAAGTCAGCTTTGTTTGCAAGCTGTGTCTCAAGGAAAATAGTATCACCCGGATCAACGATATCCACTTTGCGCATCATTTGACGTACGATAACTTCAAAATGTTTGTCATTGATTTTCACACCTTGTAAACGGTAAACTTCCTGTACCTCATTAACAAGATATTCTTGAACTGCTGTTGGTCCTTTGATTGCAAGGATATCTCCAGGAGAAATAGAACCATCAGATAATGCTTCACCCGCACGGACGAAATCATTTTCCTGAACAAGAATATGTTTTGATAACGGAACAAGATATGTTTTGCGTTCACCTGTACGTGACTCAACCATTACCTCACGATTACCACGTTTGATTTTCCCAAAAGTAACAACTCCATCAATTTCAGAAACCACTGCAGGATTTGAAGGATTACGTGCTTCAAATAATTCAGTAACACGTGGAAGACCTCCGGTGATATCACCTTGTTTTCCAAGTGCACGAGGAATCTTAACGAGAATTTGACCCGGCTCAATCTTCGCATGGTTATCAACTACTAAATGAGCTGCAACCGGAAGGTTATAATTTTTAAGAATATCAGAACCGCTCATGATACGGATTGATGGATTCTTTGTTTTATCTTTTGTCTCGATGATAACTTTCTCAGCGAAACCTGTTTGTTCATCCGACTCTTCACGGAAAGTAACACCTTCTTCAACGTGTTCGAATTCAAGTTTTCCTCCGAATTCAGAAACGATAACCGCATTGTAAGGATCCCAATCGCAAATCAGTTCATTCTTCTTAAGTGTCTGTCCGTTTTTCACGTACAATTGACAACCGTAAGGAACGTTTCCTGTTGTAAGAACAATTTTAGTATTCGAATCAATGATTCGCATTTCTGCAGAACGGCCGATGACAACATCTACCATTGTACCTTCTGCATTTTTACGCTTCACTGTACGAAGTTCTTCGATTTCAATAATACCATCATACTTAGCTTCCAATTTAGAAGCTGCAGCAATACTAGATGCAGTTCCTCCAACGTGGAAAGTACGAAGTGTAAGCTGTGTACCAGGCTCACCGATAGATTGCGCTGCAATTACTCCAACAGCTTCACCTTGCTGAACCATACGGCCCGAAGCAAGATTACGTCCGTAACATTTTGCGCAAACACCTTGTTTAGATTCACATGTAAGTACAGAACGGATTTCAACTGATTCAATAGCTGTATTGTCAATCAATGCAGCATAATTTTCAGTTACTTCAGTTCCTGATTCTATAATTAAATCACCTGTTTGTGGATCATAAACATCATGAACAACTGTACGTCCAAGAATACGATCATGAAGTGATTCTACGATCTCTTCATTTTTCTTCAATGGAATTGCAATCAATCCACGAAGTGTTCCGCAATCTTCTTCTGTGATGACAACATCCTGAGCAACGTCAACAAGACGACGAGTCAAGTAACCAGCATCAGCCGTTTTCAACGCAGTATCCGCAAGACCTTTACGAGCACCGTGAGTAGAAATAAAATACTCAAGAATCGAAAGACCTTCTTTAAAGTTAGAGATGACCGGATTCTCAATAATTTCTCCACCTGATGAACCAGCCTTAGAAGGCTTAGCCATCAATCCACGCATACCACCAAGCTGTTTAATTTGCTCTTTAGATCCACGTGCACCAGAGTCAAGCATCATATATACAGGATTGAATCCCTGACGATCTGATGATAACTGATCAAGTACACGTTTGGTGATACGGTTATTGGTATGTGTCCAGATATCAATAATCTGATTGTAACGCTCGTTGTTTGTAATAAATCCAAGATTGTAATTGGATCTAACTTCTTCCACCTGTTCGTTAGCTTCAGCAATCATCTTTGGTTTTTCTTCAGGAACAATAATGTCTCCGAGATTAAACGAAAGTCCGCCTTTAAACGCCATACGGAAACCAAGTTCTTTGATATCATCAAGGAACTTTGCAGTTTTAGCCATACCGGTTTCTTTCACAATCGCACCAATAATATCACGAAGTGATTTCTTAGTAAGAAGTTCATTGATATAACCAGCTTCGAAAGGAACAACCTGATTAAAAATGATTCGACCTAATGTAGTTTCGATCACTTTCGGAATTAGATTATCTCCCTCTTTGTGGTTTTGAATTTTCACATGCACCCAAGCGTGAAGTTGAACGCGACCTTCATTGTATGCAATGATCGCTTCTTCCGCGCTATAGAATTTCAAACCTTCACCTTTTACAGTAACGGTTTTGTCTGTGCGCATTCCTTTGGTCATATAATATAGACCAAGTACCATGTCTTGAGATGGAACCGCAATCGGTGCACCATTCGCAGGGTTAAGAATGTTATGAGAAGCAAGCATCAAAATCTGTGCTTCAAGGATCGCAGCATTTCCTAGTGGAACGTGCACCGCCATCTGGTCACCATCGAAATCGGCGTTAAACGCTGTACATACGAGTGGGTGAAGTTGAATAGCTTTTCCTTCGATCAGTTTTGGTTGGAATGCCTGAATACCTAATCTGTGAAGCGTTGGAGCACGGTTAAGAAGTACTGGATGTCCACGAAGTACATTCTCAAGAATATCCCATACAACAGCATCTTTTCTATCAACAATTTTTTTCGCTGACTTAACTGTTTTCACAATTCCGCGCTCAATAAGTTTGCGGATAATAAATGGTTTGAAAAGTTCAGCTGCCATATCTTTTGGCAAACCGCACTCGTGTAATTTTAACTCAGGTCCAACGACGATAACCGAACGAGCAGAATAGTCAACACGTTTTCCAAGCAAATTTTGACGGAAACGGCCTTGTTTTCCTTTGAGGGAATCAGAAAGTGATTTGAGAGCACGATTTGATTCTGTTTTTACAGCGTTTGATTTACGTGAATTGTCGAACAAGGAATCAACAGCTTCCTGCAACATACGTTTCTCGTTACGGAGAATTACATCAGGAGCTTTGATTTCAATAAGACGCTTAAGACGATTGTTACGAATAATAACACGACGATATAAATCGTTCAAATCCGATGTTGCAAAACGTCCGCCATCTAATGGAACGAGTGGACGAAGTTCCGGTGGAATAACAGGAACTACTTTGATGATCATCCATTCCGGACGATTCTCAACATGTTTATTTGCATTACGGAAAGCCTCAACAACTTGAAGACGTTTAAGCGCTTCGTTTTTTCTTTGCTGAGAAGTTTCATTATTTGCTTTGTGACGAAGATCGTAAGAAAGCTCATCCAACTTTGTGCGCTGTAATAAATCATACAACGCCTCTGCACCCATACGAGCAACGAACTTATTAGGGTCCATGTCGTCCAGTTGAAGATTTTCTTTTGGAAGCGTATCAAGAATTTCAAGGTATTGTTCTTCTGTTAAGAAGTCCATGTATTGAATTCCATCTTCACCTTTAATACCTGCATTAATTACTACATAACGCTCGTAGTAAATAATCATATCGAGTTTCTTCGTAGGAAGTCCAAGAAGATATCCGATTTTGTTTGGCAAAGAACGGAAGTACCAAATGTGAGCTACAGGCACCGTCAAATTGATGTGTCCCATACGCTCGCGACGTACTTTTTTCTCTGTTACTTCAACACCGCAGCGATCACAAACGATTCCTTTGTATCGGATACGTTTGTATTTACCGCAATGACATTCCCAGTCTTTCACTGGTCCGAAGATTCTTTCGCAGAACAAACCATCTCTCTCAGGTTTGTAAGTTCTGTAGTTGATGGTCTCTGGTTTTAGAACTTCACCGCTCGAACGTTCAAGAATGGATTCCGGAGAAGCCAGACTGATAGTGATGGTAGAGAAGTTGCTTTTAATTTTGATATCTTTTCGGAAAGACATATCGTGTTTTGTTTTTGTGGTTTGTCGTTTGATGTTTGTTGAATTATTTTGCTCTTGCCATTTTGAGTGTGTCAATTACATTCCCGTCTACGACTAAGCTTTAGCAATAGTAAATCCAAATGATGATGATTTATCCTTTGCAGTGGATAGATCTGTGGGATTAAATATTCTTGTTATACCTCCTGCTATATAATCAAAACCTGCCTCGGTTATTGGTTCAACTGTATTAATATTTAAGCCGAATTGCCACCTAGTCTTGTTGAAGATATCTGTCTCTTTTATTTTTTCTTTCGTGGTATCCAGTGGCATCTGCGCAAAAGCTTCAACAGCGAACAAAGAAAAAAATAGTACGTAGAAGAAGATTTTAGTTTTCATTTTTGTATTATCGGAATCATTTTCGATGCCCTGAAATCGTTTCTTATTTTACTGAAATTTATACGTGTTATTCTGAAATTGTTTCTCCATGTACTGAAATCGGTCCTGCCGAATCATTTTGTAATGAAGTTCGGCAGGAATGATCTTGTTTTTGAATTAATCAAGACTTACATTAAGTGCGAGACCGCGAAGTTCATGCAACAATACGTTGAATGATTCCGGGATACCTGGTGTTGGCATATTCTCACCTTTAACGATTGCTTCGTAAGCTTTAGCACGACCAACAACATCATCAGACTTGATTGTAAGAATTTCCTGAAGGATGTTAGCTGCACCAAATGCTTCAAGTGCCCAAACTTCCATCTCTCCAAAACGCTGACCACCGAATTGTGCTTTACCACCAAGCGGTTGCTGAGTAATAAGTGAGTAAGGTCCGATTGAACGTGCGTGCATTTTGTCATCAACCATGTGACCAAGTTTCAACATGTAGATCACACCAACTGTAGCTGGTTGATCGAATGGTTCACCTGATCCACCATCAGTTAAGAAAGTACGGCCATAACGTGGAAGACCTGCTTTGTCTGTGTATGCATTAATCTCCTCGATTGATGCACCATCGAAAATCGGTGTACCGAATTTCAATCCTAGTTTCAAACCAGCCCATCCTAATACAGTTTCATAAATCTGACCAAGGTTCATACGAGACGGTACACCAAGTGGATTAAGTACAATATCCACAGTTGATCCATCATCAAGATATGGCATGTCTTCATCACGTACAATTCGGGCAACAATACCTTTATTACCGTGACGTCCAGCCATTTTATCTCCTACTTTCAGTTTACGTTTTTTAGCAATGTAAACTTTAGCAAGTTGAACAATTCCAGCAGGCAATTCATCTCCAACTTGAAGCGCAAATTTCTTACGCTTATAAACTCCACCAAGATCATTGTTCTTGATATTGAAGTTGTGAAGAACTGCTTTTACTAAATCATTTGTATCGTTATCGTTTGTCCATTTTGCAGGATTCACGTTTGCGAAATCGATTTTTTCAAGAACTTTTCCAGAGAACTTAGTTCCTTTTTCAACCACCTCTTCTTTGAGGTTACTGAAAACACCAGGAGTAGTTTTTCCGCTAAGAATAGAAGTAAGTTTCTCAACAAGAATTGCTTTTAAAGCTGCTGCTTCAACTGCTTCTTCTTTGTCGATTTTCTCGACTAATGTTTTCTCATCAGCTTTTGCTTTTTTATCCTTGATCGCACGTGAGAAAAGTTTTTTGTCGATGATCACGCCGCGAATGGATGGCGGAACTTTCAACGAAGCATCTTTCACATCACCGGCTTTATCACCGAAAATTGCACGAAGTAATTTTTCTTCAGGAGAAGGATCTGTCTCTCCCTTCGGAGTGATTTTTCCAATAAGAATATCTCCTTCTTTTACTTCAGCACCAACGCGAATCAATCCGTTTTCATCAAGGTCTTTTGTAGCCTCTTCAGAAACGTTAGGAATATCAGCTGTTAATTCTTCAAGGCCACGTTTTGTATCACGCACTTCCATCACATATTCATCAATGTGAAGAGAAGTGAAAATATCATCACGTACAACACGCTCACTGATTACAATAGCATCCTCAAAGTTGTAACCTTTCCATGGCATGAAAGCCACTTTCAGATTTCTTCCTAATGCTACTTCAGCTTCTTTTGTTGCATAACCTTCACATAAGATTTGTCCTTTTTTCACTTTGTCTCCTTTTTTCACCATCGGGCGAAGGTTGACACAAGTGCTTTGGTTAGTCTTACGGAATTTTGTGAGCTTGTATGTTTTCAAATCATCATCGAAACTAACGAGACGATCTTTATCAGTACGGTTATAACGAATTGTGATTTCTGTTGCATCAACATATTCAACGAATCCTTCACCTTCAGCTTGCCACAATACACGTGAGTCACGCGCAATTAATCCTTCAAGACCTGTTCCAACAATTGGAGCTTCAGGACGAAGAAGTGGAACAGCTTGACGTTGCATGTTCGAACCCATCAAGGCACGGTTAGCATCATCATGCTCAAGGAATGGAATTAATGAAGCCGCAATAGAAGCAATCTGATTCGGTGCAACGTCCATCAAAGAAATAACTTCAGGTTCTACAACCGGATAATCCGATTCGTAACGAGCCTTAATTCTTTTCTCTTGGAAATTTCCCTTTTCATCTGTTACTGCATTTGCTTGCGCGATAGTGCGCATATCCTCTTCTTCTGCTGTCAGATAAATAATTGGCTTGTTAACATCCACTTTACCATTTGTTACTGTACGGTAAGGTGTTTCAATGAAACCAAGTTTATTGATTTTAGCATAAACACAAAGCGAAGAGATAAGACCAATGTTTGGTCCCTCTGGTGTTTCAATTGTACAAAGACGTCCGTAGTGGGTATAGTGAACGTCACGTACTTCAAATCCAGCTCGCTCACGGGAAAGTCCACCAGGTCCGAGTGCGGAGAGACGACGCTTGTGCGTTATCTCTGCCAACGGATTGGTTTGATCCATAAACTGTGAAAGCTGATTTGTTCCGAAGAATGAATTGATTACAGAAGAAAGTGTCTTCGCATTAATCAAATCTGTTGGTGTGAATACTTCGTTATCACGAACGTTCATACGCTCACGGATAGTACGCGCCATACGCGCAAGACCTACACCGAATTGAGAATACAATTGCTCACCAACAGTTCTTACACGACGATTTGACAAGTGATCGATATCATCAACATCTGCTTTTGAGTTAATCAACTCGATCAGATATTTAATGATTGCAATAATATCATCTTTAGTAAGTACACGTACTTCTGAAGATGTTGTTGCTTTTAGTTTGCGATTGATACGGTAACGTCCTACTTCACCAAGATCGTAACGTTTATCAGAGAAGAACAACTTGTCGATAATTCCACGAGCAGTTTCCTCATCTGGTGGTTCAGCATTACGTAGCTGACGATAAATATGCTCCACAGCTTCCTTCTCAGAATTCGAAGTATCTTTTTGGAGCGTATTATAAATGATAGAATAATCAAGGTTTGCAGCATCTTCTTTATGTAAAATGACAGACTTTACGTTTGCATCTACAATTAAATCAACATGCTGATTTTCAAGAATCGTTTCACGATCGATAATAACTTCGTTACGCTCGATAGAAACAACTTCTCCGGTATCTTCATCAACAAAATCTTCCACCCATGTTTTCAAAACACGAGCGGCAAGTTTGCGACCGATAACCGCTTTTAAAGCTGCTTTAGAAACTTTTACTTCATCGGCAAGGCCGAAAAGTTCAAGAATCTGTTTGTCACTTTCCCATCCGATTGCGCGGAGAAGAGTTGTAACAGGTAATTTTTTCTTACGATCGATGTAAGCATACATGACGTTATTAATGTCTGTTGCAAATTCAATCCAAGATCCTTTAAAAGGAATTACACGAGCAGAATAAAGTTTTGTTCCATTAGCGTGACGCGATTGTCCGAAGAACACACCAGGTGAACGGTGGAGCTGAGATACAATTACACGTTCTGCGCCGTTGATAACAAAAGTAGCACGAGGTGTCATATAAGGGATTGTTCCCAAATAAACATCCTGTACAATAGTTTCGAAATCTTCGTGTTCAGGGTCTGTACAATACAGACGCAGTTTTGCTTTTAGAGGAACACTATAAGTTAAACCACGCTCGATACACTCATCAAGAGAGTAACGTGGTGGGTCAACGAAATAATCCAGGAATTCGAGCACGAAATTGTTTCTTGCATCAGTGATTGGAAAATTTTCACTGAATACTTTAAACAAACCTTCGTCCTGGCGATTTTCGCTGGTAGTTTCCAATTGGAAGAAATCCTGAAAGGATTTCAACTGAATATCCAAAAAATCTGGATAATCTATTTGAGCTTTGCTTTTTGCAAAGCTGATACGTTGCTGTTTTTTGATCGTTTCCAAGTCTGCGGAATTAATGCGTAAATAAAAGCACAGTAAGCAACAAAATGGCTTAGATCCTCACGTCTAATTGTGAGGATCTAAACCGAAATTCAGGCTATAAGGAGATTACTTGATCTCAACTTCAGCTCCTGCATCAACAAGAAGCTTTTTTACAGATTCAGCATCTTCTTTGCTTACACCTTCTTTGATAGGCTTTGGAGCACCATCAACAAGATCTTTAGCTTCTTTTAGTCCAAGACCAGTTGCATCTTTCACAATTTTCACAATTGCAAGTTTAGATGCGCCAGCTGACTTCAAAATTACATCGAATGAAGTTTGCTCTACAGCAGCTGCGGCACCAGCACCAGGGCCAGCTACCATAACAGCAGCAGCAGCAGGTTCGATTCCATACTCGTCTTTTAATACTTTTGCAAGTTCACTTACTTCTTTTACAGTAAGGTTAACTAACGTTTCTGCGATAGCTTTTACGTCTGCCATTTTATTTATTTGGTTTTTGTGATTTAAATTTAAAATTGATTTTTCTTTTCTAATTAGTCGTGTAGATAATCACAGAAGCAATTATCAATAACGTTTAGGATGGTGTTTCCTCAGTTGATTCTGATGCGCCGTCAAATTTGCGATCTTCTCTTGTAAGACCTGAAATAATATTGCGCATTGGAGCTTGAAGCATTCCGATAATATCTCCGATAAGTTCGTTCTTCGATTTTATCGCAGCGAGAATATCAAGTTGCTCATCTCCTAGATAAATACTTTGTTCAACGAACGCACCTTTAAGCACCGGCTTTTTATTTGTTTTACGAAACTCTTGAATAAGTTTCGCAGGTGCCGCAGCTGAATCGCAGAACATGATTGAGGTAGAACCTTTAAGAGCAGGATAAAGAGCTTTGAACTCTTCATCATTTGTGCGCTCCATTGCTTTTTGCAAAAGCGTATTTTTTACCACAATCAGTTTTATCGACTGATCAAAACATTTTCTCCTCAGAGCGCTGGTCTTATTAGACGGCAACTCAGAAGTATCGGCCAGATAGAAATTCTTGCTTGCAGCAAGTTTTTCTGCGAGGTCGGTGATGATTTGTGTTTTATTTTCTTTATTCATTTCGATGATCAGTTAATGATCCGATTAAAAGAGAATTAGGCTAGCGATTTTGTTTCAACTGCAACACTTGGACTCATAGTACTAGAGAGATAAATACTTCTCATGTATGCGCCTTTTGCAGAAGCAGGTTTCAATTTTAAAATCGACTGTAGGATTTCGTTTGCATTTTCAGCGAGTTTCTCAACATCAAAAGAAGCTTTACCAACAGAAGAATGGATAATTCCTGCCTTGTCAACCTTGAAATCAATTTTTCCGCCTTTAGAATCTTTTACTGCTTTCCCAACTTCCATCGTTACCGTTCCTGTTTTAGGATTCGGCATGAGTCCGCGTGGTCCAAGTACTTTTCCTAATGCACCTACTTTACCCATCATCGATGGAGTAGTAATAATTACGTCAACATCAGTCCAACCTTCTTTGATTTTTGTAATAAAATCATCTCCGCCAACGAAATCAGCGCCTGCAGCTTTCGCCTCAGCTTCTTTGTCAGGAGTACAAATTACCAATACACGAAGAGTTTTACCTGTTCCGTGTGGAAGAGTAACAGTACCACGTACCATCTGATTTGCTTTCTTTGGATCAACACCCAGACGAACGCTGAGGTCTACAGAAGCATCGAATTTAGTTGTCGTAATTTCTTTTACGATCTTGGCAGCTTCAACAAGAGAGTACGACTTTTCTGCGTCGTATTTCGAGATGATTGCCTTTCTTTTTTTGGTCAGTTTGGCCATTTAATTGAAGTTGTGACGTACAAACGTCCTTCGACAAGCTCAGGACTCCGTCAGGTTAGACTTCTGTTATTTAATTTTCAAGCGGGCTTTTTCCCGTAACTGTGAAACCAAGACTGCGAGCAGAACCGGCCACCATGCTCATTGCTGATTCAATGGTGAAACAATTTAAGTCAGGCATTTTGTTTTCAGCAATTGCACGCACTTGCTCCCAAGTTACAGAACCAACTTTCTTACGATTGGATTCTCCTGAACCTGTTTGCTGTTTAGCTGCATCTTTCAACTGAATGGCCACCGGAGGTTGTTTAAGGATAAATTCGAATGATTTATCATTATAAACCGTGATGATCACAGGAAGAACTTTTCCAGCATCTTTTTGCGTACGGGCATTGAACTGCTTGCAAAACTCCATGATGTTCACACCTTTCGCACCTAAAGCAGGTCCGATTGGAGGAGACGGGTTGGCTGCGCCACCTTTGATCTGGAGTTTAATTAGAGCACTTACTTCTTTTGCCATTGTGATTTTTTTACTTTGTTTCTGTTATTTGTGGAAGCGCGTAACAGCGAGTTAAGACAGGTCTATTCTTTTTCGACCTGCATGTAATTAAGCTCAAGAGGTGTTTTTCTTCCGAAAATCTTCACCATTACCTTAAGCTTCTTCTTCTCTTCATTGATTTCTTCAATCACACCAGAGAATGTATTAAACGGTCCGTCGATTACTTTAACCTGCTCACCAACTGTAAAGGTGTTAAGCATAGTTTCTTCTGCACCAGCCATCTCATCGACTTTTCCGAGAATTCTATTAATTTCTGATTGACGTAACGGAACAGGGTCTCCAGTTTTAGATCCAAGAAATCCGATAACACCAGTAATATTTTTTAGCATGTGAGGAATTTCTCCCACAAGCATACCTTCTAACATGATATAACCAGGGAAAATGTTTCGCTCTTTACTTACTTTTTTTCCTCCGCGGATCTGAATTACCTTTTCCATCGGTATTAAAACTTGAGCAACATAATCCTGCATACCGAGACGTGAAATCTCAGAGTCGATGTATTGCTTTATCTTCTTCTCCTTACCGTTTACAACACGCAACACATACCACTTCTTAACCTGTGGTTCTTTTGCTTTTGCTTGGACTTTTGCAGTCATTGCCTGTGGAACTAATTGGTTACGAAACTGAATCTATTATTGAAAAAGAGTATAAATCTTTTCCATCCCTTTGTTAAATGAAAAATCCATTGCAAAAACAACAACAGCGAAAATCAATGTTGCTATCATTACAATGATTGCGCTTTCCTGAAGTTCTGTCCATGTAGGCCAGGTAACTTTTTTGAGAAGTTCTTCTCCAACTTCCTGAAAATATGCTTTGACTTTATTCATTGCCTTAATTTTAATTTTTCGCTTTTTGCCTGAGCGAATTTATTTTGCCTTTCGGAGCTATTGCTCAGTCTTGCTTTGCACGGGAACCTGGACTCGAACCAAGATCAACGGTTTTGGAGACCGCTATTCTACCATTGAACTATTCCCGTTCTTATTACGGTTACCGGAGGTCCTTTTGGCAGCGAAAGGTGTCCCCCGATTTGTGAGCGGGGAACACCTTCGATCTGCTGTGATCTTGTTCTCCCTTTGCGTACGCAAAGGATAAACAGGTACCTTAATTATTTAAGAATCTCAATTACCTGACCAGCTCCAACGGTACGGCCACCTTCGCGAATCGCGAAACGAAGACCTTTATCCATTGCAATTGGAACAATCAGTTTCACTGTGATTGTTACGTTATCGCCAGGCATTACCATTTCACGACCTTCCGGAAGTTCAATTTCTCCTGTTACATCTGTTGTACGGAAGTAGAACTGTGGACGATATTTGTTATGGAATGGTGTGTGACGACCACCTTCTTCTTTTTTAAGAACGTAGATTTCAGCTTTGAAATCATGGTGAGGTGTAATAGAACCGGGTTTAGCGATTACCATTCCACGACGGATAGCTTCTTTATCGATACCACGAAGAAGAAGACCAACGTTGTCACCAGCTTCACCGCGATCAAGCAGTTTGCGGAACATCTCAACACCAGTACAAGTAGATTTCAATTTCTCTTCTTGCATGCCGATGATTTCAACATCTTCACCTACGTTAATTACGCCAGTTTCGATACGACCTGTAGCAACAGTTCCACGACCAGTGATTGTGAAAACGTCCTCAACAGACATCAAGAAAGGCTTGTCTTTATCACGAGCAGGAGTTGGGATATAAGAATCCACAGCATCCATTAATTCCATGATTTTATCAACCCATTTCGGCTCGTTATTTAATCCGCCAAGAGCAGATCCACGAATGATAGGAGTATTAGCACCATCAAATTTATAGAATGTAAGAAGATCGCGAATTTCCATCTCAACAAGATCAAGAAGTTCTAAATCGTCCACCATGTCAACTTTGTTCATGAATACAACCAATTCAGGCACACCAACCTGGCGTGCAAGAAGGATATGCTCACGTGTTTGTGGCATAGGGCCATCAGTTGCAGCAACAACAAGAATTGCACCGTCCATCTGAGCAGCACCTGTTACCATGTTTTTAACATAGTCAGCGTGACCTGGACAGTCAACGTGTGCATAGTGACGTGCAGCTGTAGAATATTCAACGTGCGAAGTATTAATTGTGATACCGCGCGCTTTTTCTTCAGGAGCATTATCAATTGACGAAAAGTCGCGGACTTCCGCAAGACCTTTAGATGCAAGTACACTTGTGATCGCAGCGGTAAGTGTTGTTTTACCGTGGTCAACGTGACCGATAGTTCCGACGTTAACGTGCGGTTTTGAGCGGTCAAATTTCTCTTTTGCCATAGCTATGGTTTTGTTTGTTGTTGTTTATTATTTGTTGTTTCGAAACGTTTACTCTTTAATACTTTTTCAATCATTTGTCGCATTCCCTTCGGTGAGCCGTTGGGGGGAATCGAACCCCCGACCTCTTCCTTACCAAGGAAGTGCTCTACCACTGAGCTACAGCGGCGATGATCAGGAGATACAATTGACTTTTATCTTTTCATTCCCTTTCGGGTTAATTTTTTTTTGAGTGGAAGTTCCGACTTTACTGAAGCTTCGTCGGACATACCGTACACTTTTTTTCTGAGCGGAAGACCGGGCTCGAACCGGCCACCTATAGCTTGGAAGGCTATCGCTCTACCAAATGAGCTACTTCCGCTTAATTTCTTTCGGATAAAGGCAATTGCATTTATCCTCTGATTTTTCGCTTCTGCATTTTTCTTTGCAGATTTTGTTCACATTGCTTTCACAAGGGTGAACACTGTGGGGAGAACAGGATTCGAACCTGTGAAGACTAAGTCAACAGATTTACAGTCTGTCCTCGTTGGCCGCTTGAGTATCTCCCCTCGAAGCCATTGATGAAGCCTGATTTCTATTTCTTCCGATTGACTTTGTCATTTTAATAAAAAATGAGCCGGCGAAGGGATTCGAACCTCCGACCTGCTGATTACAAATCAGCTGCTCTACCAGCTGAGCTACACCGGCTATTAGTGTCAGTCACGGAAGAAGTTGCCGAAGCAGCCATCACGCGTCCATCTCCTGATTTCAAAGAACTTTCAGAGGCTTTTCAATCGTATGCCCCTCAAAAAGGACTGCAAATGTATAACATTTTTGTCACCCAACAAATCTGATTGTTATTTTTTCTCTCTTTTAGGTCCTTTTTTAAGCCTTACTGGTCCACTTCGAATGACAATTGCCTGAAATAAAAAACCAAATTCAGTAAAACATAAAAAAAACGTCCCGCATTTAAACGAGACGTTTGTTTTTTTAACCGTTTTTGGATCAAATTCCCTTTTGTTTTTCTTTATATCGTTTGACTTGCTTCGATAAAGCCGAAATTCCAGTATCAATTGCTTCCTCAAATGATTTGCATTGTCTTTTTACATACAAATCATTGCCAGGGACAATAAGTTTTATTTCAGCAACTTTATTGGTAGCATCATCTGAGTTATCTAATCTCAGGAAAATTTCACTGCTGATAATACCATCATAGAAATGGGAAAGTTTACCAATTTTTTCTTCTACAAACTCCAACAATTTTTTGTCGGCAGTAAAGTGAATCGATTGAATTTGAATGTTCATTTGGACCTCCTGTTTTTGGAATGTTTCGGATATAAATCCGTATTAAATATTTATTAAGCTCGTGGGTGTGCCTTATGATAAACTGCTTTTAATTTTTCGACCGTATTGTGCGTGTAGATCTGCGTCGCAGATAAATTGGCGTGACCGAGAAGTTCTTTAATCGCATTGAGATCAGCACCGTTATTGAGCATGTGAGTAGCGAAAGAATGACGTAGAACATGGGGAGATTTTTTAGTGATCGTTGTTACAAGACTAAGGTAGTATTTGACGCGAGTGTAAACAAATTTTTCAGAGAGTTTTTTACCGTTTTTCTGTTGCATAAGATAAACGTGTTCATACTCACCTTTAGGGACATTTTCCTTTATTTTTTCAGAGATAAATAATTTTCCAAGTTCAACCATTTCCACGGTCAATGGAATAATTCTTTCCTTATTTCGTTTCCCTAAAACCTTTACTGTTCCAGCAATAGGTTCAAAATCAGATTGCTTCAGATTTATCAATTCAGATAAACGCATTCCAGTATCATAAAGCATTCCAACAATTAGCCTTACCAATATCGAATCATAATGATCAGCTTCATGTTCTTCAAAAGCATTTTTGTCCATCAGATTCCCCATTTGCTTCTCTTCCACAAAAACAGGAAGTCGCTTTCCCGACTTAGGTCCCTGAATTTTGAGCATTGGGTTGAGCGTGATGAATTCATTCTTCATCAGAAAGTGAAAATAAGTTCGAAGCGTAGTAATTTTTCTATTGACAGAACGAGGAGAAATTCCATTATCCATCAATGAGGCAATCCAAGTTCTTATTATGGGGTAATTCGCTTCAGCAGGAGGCAAATTCTCATAAGAAATTGCCAGAAAATCGCGAAACTGAATGAGATCGGTGCGGTAGGAAATGAGCGTGTGAGGAGAAAGTCGCCTTTCGAATCCGAGGTAGCTTAAGAAGGGTTCAAAAATATCGGGAGTCTTATCCACAAACTGCTATAAAAAAGAAGTACACACAATTGTACGAATTACTTCAGAAGAAGTTCGGACGACAGTGTGTACTTTATAGCTAATAATTGTGAAACTGCTTTTCAGCAGGAAGAAGAAAAGATTTTAGATCTCTTCTGCTAATTGTAAGCCTTGCTTATAGATGGCTTTCAATTTTGTTTCACGCTTACGAATAGATGGTTTTGTGAATTTCTGACGATCACGCAATTCACGAACAACACCTGTTTTTTCGAATTTCTTCTTGAATTTCTTAAGAGCTTTTTCAATTGACTCTCCTTCTTTTACTGCTACTACGATCATTTTTTTCTTTTGTATGTGATTTTTAATAGGGCTGCAAATGTAGAAAAGGCAATCGGATTATGCAACAAGTTTGTGCCGTTAACGTATTTTTGGCCTCAAATTGAGTCATTTTTGCATATTTAGTAGCAACTTTGGCCATTCTAAAGCATTGGAAAAGAAGAAAATAATGATTCTGGGGCCTGCGTGGCCTTTACGCGGTGGATTGGCAACTTTCGATGAATTGCTTTGCCGTGCCTTGAATTCAGTTGGTCATAATTGTAGTATTGTTTCCTTCTCTCTTCAATACCCTGGTTTTTTATTCCCCGGAACAACACAATATGATGATACTGGAAATTCACCAGAAGGAATTACAATTGAATCAAAAATCAATTCTGTTAATCCTTTCAACTGGCTTTCTGTTGGGAAATATATAAAAAGCGAAGAGCCTGATTTTATACTTATACGATACTGGTTACCTTTTATGGGACCATCACTCGGAACGATTGCAAGACGTGCTAAGAAAAACGGAAAGACAAAAATAATTGCCATCGTTGATAATGCTATTCCACATGAAAAACGTGTTGGCGATAAAATGTTCTCTTCCTATTTTCTGAAAAGTTGCGATGGTTATTTAACTATGTCGCAGAAAGTATTGACAGACCTTGAGCAATTTACTAATTCCGATATCAAACTTTTTACCGAACATCCATTGTATACTTCATTTGGCGAAGCACAAACAAAAGAGAAAGCCCGAGAATTTCTACAATTAGAAGAAAAAGGAAAATATCTTTTGTTCTTCGGTTTTATTCGCCGCTACAAAGGACTTGATCTTTTATTAGAAGCAATGAATGATGTTCGCATTAGTGATTTAAAAATAAAATTAATTGTGGCAGGCGAATTTTATGAAGACCGTGCTTATTATGATGAAATTATTGAACGCTTACAATTAAAAAATCAAATTGAATTACACACCAATTTTATTTCAGACAATGAAGTGAAATGGTATTTTTCAGCTTGTGATTTGGTGACGCAAACTTACCATTCTGCAACACAAAGTGGCGTAACAAAAATTGCCTTGCAGTTTGACAAACCATCTCTCGTTACCAACGTAGGGGGTCTCGGAGAAATTATTTTTCATGGTAAGTCCGGATATGTTGTTCAGCCAAATGCAAAAGCAATTGCAGATTCTATTGTAGATTATTACGAAAATAATCGTGAAGAAAGTTTTGTAAAAGAAACAATTGCTGAAAAAAGAAAATATGGATGGGATGTGATAGTGGATAGTATTGAGACTTTATATCGGCGTGTAATTGAAAAATAAATGTCGCCGCAGAGGAAAAATGATTTGCAGATTTCAAATGTGCAGATTTCAAATGTGCAGATTTCAAATGAACATTGTAACTGATGTGATCAAAATTAGCCTTGAGAAAAATTGATTTGCAGCCGCATGTCGCCGGGGCGGATCACAGATTTTTACCAATTAAAAAAAACAATAGAAACTGAAGTGATCTAAATTAGCCCGGATTGAAGCTATCTACCGTGTAGAGCGAAAAGCCGGTGAGGTGTTTCTAAACAACTTAATTGATCTGCTCCTCAAAAAAACAACCATAGATGCACGGAGGGATGGAGTATAGAAATGTTTGCGTAAAATTGTATTCAAATGATGATTAAAAGTAAAGCACCATTACGATTAGGACTTGCAGGAGGCGGAACAGATGTTTCTCCTTATTCCGATTTATTCGGAGGTGCAATTCTCAATGCAACTATAAGCAGCTATGCATACGCAACGCTTGAGCCTTTGGATAATGGAAAAATAGAATTCGTTTCAGGTAGTGCGGAAAATGTACGGGTGTATGAAGCATCAAATGAATTACCAATTGATGATAGAAGATTTGAATTACAATGTGGTGTTTATAATCGCATTGTAAAACAGTTTTCAAAAAAACCATTGTCATTTCGAATGACCACATGGATTGATGCACCACAAGGTTCTGGATTAGGAACTTCGTCTACACTTGTTGTAGCAATTCTTGGTGCATATGTAGAATGGCTGAAATTACCTTTAGGACAATATGACATTGCGCATCTTGCTTTTGAAATTGAACGTGTCGATATGAAAATGGCGGGTGGAAAGCAGGATCAATATGCTGCAACTTTTGGAGGATTTAATTTTCTTGAATTTCTTGCCAATGATAAAGTGATCGTAAATCCGTTGATGCTAAAACCCGATGTGATCAATGAATTGGAGATGAATCTACTCCTCTACTTCACCGAAACAAAACGTGATTCCGCAACCATCATTACACATCAGATGGAAAATGTGAAGCAGAATAATATGGAAGCCATTGAAGCAACACATCAACTTAAAAAACAAGCACAGTTAATGAAAGAATGTTTGTTGCGGGGTGAGACAGATAAATTCGGCGAAGTTTTGAATATGGGATGGGAACACAAAAAGAAAATGGCCGCTTCTATTTCCAATGATCTTCTTGATACTATTTATAATGCGGCTTTGAAAGCTGGAGCAAGTGGCGGAAAAATTTCAGGTGCTGGTGGTGGCGGATTTATGTTTTTCTATTGCCCGGGTACTACTCGACTGAACGTTTCAAAAGCATTAGAAGAATTCGGAGGCCGAACAAAATCATTTACATTTACTTCACAAGGACTAACCACATGGACCAGTTAAAATTTATTCGCGAACGTATAGAAGCTTCGGTGAAACTTAAAACTTCATTGTTGTCAAATGATACAATTCTTACTTCTTTGAATTCGCTTGTAGCAGAAGTGGTGAAGTGTTATAAAAATGGCGGAAAAGTTTTGTGGGCTGGCAATGGTGGCAGTGCTGCCGACGCGCAACATCTCGCAGCAGAATTATCAGGAAGATTTTATTACGATCGGGCTCCTCTTTTTTCTGATGCGTTGCATGTCAATACTTCTTATCTCACTGCAGTGGCGAATGATTACAGTTACGATTTAGTTTATTCTAGATTGACACAAGCCATGGGTAAAAAAGGAGATATTCTTATCGGACTTTCTACCAGTGGTAATTCGAAAAATGTGGTGAATGCATTAATCAAAGCAAAAGAAATAGGAATGATTACGGCAGGTTTTACAGGAGAAACGGGTGGAGCCATGAAACCGAATTGCGATATTTTAATTAATATTCCTTCAACCGATACACCAAGAATTCAAGAGTGCCACATGTTACTCGGACATACACTTTGTGAAATGGTAGAGATGGAAATGTTTCCAAAAAAATAAAATAGATTACCGATTTCAAATGTGCGGATTTCAAATAAAATTATCTGGGCGTGTGAACCGGGCTATTCGCAGTGCAAGGCACTTTGCTGCTATCCTCCAAAGGAGTCCTTCGGACCTCACGCAAAAAAATAAATGATAAAAGAAGCCATCATATTAGCAGGAGGATTTGGAACACGATTACGTTCTGTGGTTTCTGATTTGCCTAAACCGATGGCACCAGTGAATGGGAAACCATTTCTGCATTATCTCTTTCTCTATTTAAAACATTACAATATTTCTAAAGTGATTTTGTCTGTAGGATATATGGCAGAAAAAATTGAAGCGGAATTTGGGAATAATTATCTAGGTATTGAAGTGCAGTATGCTTTCGAAAAAGAAGCTTTAGGAACGGGAGGCGGCATTCGTTTGGCCATGGAAAAATGTTCGGGTGCGCATGTGATGGTTTTGAATGGCGATACTTTTTTTGATGTGAAGTTGGATGAATTTTTTGAATCGCATTTGAGTGGATCTTCGGATGCTACTTTGGCTTTACGAAAAGTAGAAGATGCTTCTCGCTATGGAACGATTGCTTTGGATGGAAATCGGATTACTGCATTCAAAGAAAAATCTGCTGATATAAAAGGTACTGCAATGATAAATGGAGGTGTTTATCTTTTAAGAAAGAAAACGTTTTTAGGAAATACAGAAAGCGGAAAATCATTTTCTATTGAGAATGATTTTTTTGCAAAGCTTGCCGATAAACTTTGGTTGCAGGCTTATCCTTGCGAGAATTATTTTATTGACATTGGAGTGCCGGAGGATTTTGAGCGGGCGCAATTGGAGTTTGAGAAATTTCCTTATTGATTTTGTTTTTGCCACGAAGTCACTAAGAATTAGCATAAGAAATTTCCTTATTGAGTTGGGGGCACGCAGATTTCGCTGATGACGCAGAGGAAATGGATCAGGAGAAATTTCCTTCTTGAGTTGGGGGCACGCAGATTTCGCTGATGACGCAGAGGGAATGAATCAGGAG
>JBBRYH010000017.1:0-68290 GCA_038237845.1 Bacteroidia bacterium | reverse complement strand
CTTCGCTCGAACAAACGGGAACTGGATTCATTGCTTCGCTCGAACAAACGGGAACTGGATTCATTGCTTCGCTTGAACATTTGGGGATTGGTGTCATTGCTTCGCTCGAGGAAATGGTGATTGGTGTCATTGCTTCGCTCGGACAAAGGGGGACGGGATTCATTGCTTCGCTCGAAAAAATGGGGAGGGATTGAGGAACTTCGCTGTCATTTGCACTGCCCATCTCCCCTTCGAGACGCTCTTTCCAATATTTATGAGAAGTTTGATTCAAACAACTAGCAAGATTCTTTAAATCACCAATTCTTCCTTCGATAAGTGCTTTCTTTTTTGAAGCTGACCACTTTTTATATTTCCACTCCATTTTATAAGCATAGCGTGGTCGATCATAGCACTGAGTCCACATTAACTTTATAGGTCTTCTTGAAAACGTGTAAGCTCTTTTATTATAACCGCTTTCATGTTCTGCTAATCGACGATAAATAGTATTGGTGATTCCGTAGTAATATGTGCCGTCTGAACATAACAGAATGTAAACGTAAAATTTCCTTCTCATTTCTTGTTTGTCTTATAGCCAATTTGTTCCATTGGTTCTTGTTCAGGATTGATTAATTTTTTCAGAACAGAAAATATTTTTTCAATATCTGTACTATGATCCCCGACTTTTCGTTCCAGCTGTTCAAGATTTATAAGTATTTCTTTATTGGAATTTATTATGTCACGCATTTTGGTGAAGACTCGAATGATTTGGATATTTACTGCAATTGCTTGTTTGCTTGTAAGTATACTTGAGAGCATTGCTACACCTTGTTCAGTAAAAGCGTAGGGCAAATATTTCAGATGTTGGCCTCTCATTAAGGTTACAAATTGCAACCTTAAAGGATCGCCTTCATTCTTTAAGGTGCCAAATTGGCTCCTTAAAGAATCATACTCTTCTTTTGTAAGCTTGAACATGAAATCGATAGGAAAGCGTTCAATATTCCGTTTAACAGCCAGATTCAAATTCTTAGTTAAAACCCCATACAATTCCGCAAGATCACGATCGCGCGTTATATTTTGCCCGCGAATAAAATAGATTTTTTGAACGAGCAATTCGTACTTGGTAATAATAGCTTTGGAAGTTGACATTCTTCAGATATAAAAAGTAAGCAGCCTACATATAAATTGGCAGCAAATCTGAAAAAGAAAAACAAGACTACCTTAGTTTAAGCGATTACAAACGGATATAATTGTTTAAAATGGTACATCAATAATTGTATCTGAATACCTAAATTATCAGATTACAAAATTACCAGATCAGCAGATTTACTACCCTCCATTCCCAAACTGCAAATGCTTCTCATCGCGCATATAGATCCTCAGCGGCGGCAAATCTATTTCCTGTCCATTGGGTCCAATCGCTTTTATATTGTCAAACATTAAGATTCCACCATTTTTCATAACATCCATAGAATCTACTTTGTATTTCATGGCTCGTGTCATTTGATTTCCTGTTGCACTTAAGGTATCAAACTTACTTCCGTTTTTAATATAGAGTTTGAAAGAAGTCACCGTGTATTTATCATTTCCATATTTCTGTTTGCAAAGCAACTTTCCCAAAGCAATGATGGTAAATTTATCTGCTACAGAATCATTCGGAACGCCATCCAAAGTCACACGTGGAACTTCTCTTCCGAATAATTTATAAGTATGTGTCAGCGCGATTTTCTCTGTGCCATTTTTTAATTTTTCATAGATCACTAGAATTGCACTGGTTCCATTTATAGCTTTGAAATTATACAAGGAATCTTTCTGTTCAATTGTTCCTCCTTTTAATTCCATGTGCCCTAGTTTATTTTTTCCGGTGTATTTAATAGTGAAAAAATTATTTTCATTCAAATACAAAAAGGATCGTTCCGGCAAAACAGTAACTTTTGTCTGCACGGCTTTTACGACTAAAGTATCTGATTGCGCATTAGATTTAAAAAATCCGCAAAAGAGAAAAATGAAAAGGAAAAAGTGTTTAAGGTTCATAGAATAAAACTAAGGAATTTTTGTTCAAGAATACACAGTATATAATAACAAAAACAATGCCTGAATATTGTGCTTGATCTTCCTTTGAAATAAATGCTTCTGAAATTTTGCTTATTACAAAGGCACGATGCCACCAAGGGAAAATATAAAATCAAAACGCCTGATTGGAGATCTTCCTATCAGGCGTTTTGATTCATTTTTCTTATTCTAATGTTTCCAGACAAAATCTGCTATCCACACCACGGAATTGCGACTTAGAATCCCAACAACCCTCTTGCCTGCGCCCCGCTCTTTAAGTCTTCGGCCGAAACCGTCATCGTCAAACTCGCTTGTGATTTTCCTACAATCGCTTGCAAATCGTCGTTACTGCAAATTGCTAATTTCCCATCTGCTGTTACTGCCCAAATTACATTCTCTGCATCTTTATTGAATTGGAAATTTACAAGATCGCTTGCATAATAAGTATAGATCGCATTTTTCCCTTTTTCAACCAAGACCAAATGATTAATCACTAATGGTTTTTTATTTCTGCTATCAATCAGTTTTAAAACCATCGGACTTCCTTGCGGTAAACTGGAAGGACAATCAGAATTCCATATTCCAAATCCTTGAATAACAAATTCACGAACGACCATATCTTCTTTGCCATCATTTAAACTTCTTGAATTTCTTCTTGCAAGTGCCGCACGCAACGCAGTATCATTTTTGAAAATACGTTGAGCATCTGCATTCAACAAATTTGCTTCCAATAATTTATTGTCATTAGCAAGTTGCGCATCTCTGTTCTTTACTGCTGTCTGATAAGCCAAATATTTCGCATCATACACCTTTTTCGCCGCGGCATAATCTTCTGCATTTACAACTACATCAGTAACATAAGTACTTGTTTTTACGCCGTGAGTAAATGTCACTGTATATTTACGTCCATCACTATTACGTTCAATACTTACATCTTCCCATTTAATCAGCTTATCATTTTTATCATAAGGAGTTTGTATTTCATCAACTTGAAAACGTACGCCTTTATAAGAAGCTAGTTCAGGAAATTCCGTTGGCTCAAATCCAATTACAAAACTTGGTTTCGCTTTATCTGCTTTTTTCACTTCAATAGGTGGTGTCAATAAAGCAGTTTGTGTTTTTGGTGTATTTCCTGCTGCCGCTGAATCTTTTACAAAACCAACTACAACTGCTTTGTCTTTCGCGATAAAATCCCAATTCTTTTTTACCGTGTCTAAATAGTACACATTGAATTTAGCTTCATCTGAATTGGAAGCCAGCGCCACTTTTACAGGCGCATCCGGATTTACCTTCAGTGGTTTTCCATTTTGCCATGCGGTTATTTCCAACATTCCTGCACTTTCAAAATGAAATCTTGTTCCTGCAGAATCATAGGTCATCGGAATACCTGCTAGAAAAATGTCGGCTGTGTTATGAAATTCTCTGTAATGTATTTCTACATTTCCTTTTACCACATTTCCAGCGCTGTCTAAAAATCCTCCTTCAGGAATTCGAATCAATGATCCGGTGTTGTAAATAAATTCTCCACCTTCTGCAGCATCCAATTTAAAAACTGTATCCGCAACATCAATTCCCTTTAAAGGTGCTTGCACATAAGCAGTTTGCTCAGGAGTTTTTTCGTTTCCGCTGCTCAGAAAATAACTTCCAACAGCAATCACCACACCCACTGCAACCACACTCATATAGAATGTTCCCGTTTTATAAAAAGGTGGTTTTGCTCCCGAATACGTTTTCAAAAACGCGTCGAAGTTCTGCCCCTTTGCAATGTCGGCATCCGTTAACGGTTCACGGTTTCGTTTAATGTTATAGTTTTTCATGATAGATTATGATTGTAATCCGGTGTAAATTATTTTCATTTTTTCAAGTAAACGGTACACTCTCGCTTTCGCTGCAGTCTCCGAAATACTTAGAACTTCACATACATCTTTAAAAGATAGTTTTTCAAAAAAGCGCATTTCCAGCAATTGTATTTCTTCGGGCTCTAATTGTTGCATCGCTTCCATCAATCGCGCATCTGTAACGGCAGTATTTTCTTCTCCCAATTCGCCGAGTACTTCTGCAACTTGTGTATCATCAATATTTACCGTCTTACGTACTTTTGATCTACGGTAAAATCTGCTGAGCTCATTCAACGCAATTCTAAACAACCATGCAGAGAACGGCACTCCTTGCGATTTATATTTTCCGATATTCTCCAACGCAGCAATAAAAGTTTGCGCGGTAATATCATAGACATCATCTTTTGTTTCCACACGCTGGTATACAAAACCAAGTATGCGGGCGTAATAACGATTGTACAGGGGCGCAAACTTTGCGGGGTTCCCTCTGGCGGCATCAATCTCCGCTTCCTCTGCGGTAATTTGTTCCCGGCTGGCGTGATATTTAGTTTCGAAACTCATGGCAATCCCTTTAGCGGTAAGATACATGGCCGGTATTCTGTGGTCTACAGTAATAAGCCCATGCATCAGCAAAAGTCACACGAAGTTGGGGAAAAATGTGGTAATGTGCTGATAAAGGGATGTGCTGATTAAAATTTGGGCGTGTCTCTCCCCACAATTCTGTGGGGTGAGTCAGGCTATCCGCTCCAAGTCCTCCCCCAACCCCAACAGTATTGTTGGGGTTGTGTTGCGGGCTTTCCGCTGCTATCCTTCACGCAAAAAAAAATGTGCTGACGAAAATTAATTCATCAGCACATTAGCATATCAGTACTTCCTAGTTATCTCGAAACAATTATTCTTTTCGTCACCTTCTCCCCATTCATCATAGCCATTTCCACAAAATACATTCCTGGTTGCTGATCGGTTAAATCAATTTGATTCGGCACAGGTTGATCATCGGTGGCAACATGTTCTTCTACTGCTGAACCCAACATATTATAAACGATCAAACTTGAAAGTTCAGATGTATCAGTATTCACTCTGAAAATCCCTTCGCTCGGATTTGGATATAATCCAATTTCAGAACTTGATTCTTTTTTTGCTATAACGACGGGATTCGTTTTTGCAGGTTCTGTTTTTGAAGTCATCACTACATTATCCGCTTGAAAAACTAAATGCATTTTAAAAGCGTCTAACCATACACCAGAATTCTGATTAGCATTGATCGCACGAACAGAAATATATTTCCCATTATTCGGCGCAGTAAATCGAATTGTAAATTCTGACCATTCGGTTCCTACATTTTCTGCAGCCACCGTATAAAAAACCTGTCCACCCAATGAATCAGCAACACTTTGTCCAATTTCTATATTGGAAGCAATAGAGTGAAGTCGCGCATAAAAGGTGAGTGAATATTGTGAACCTTTTGAAAGTGCTTCACTCAACTCAAGCGTAATTGCTTCTGAGCGAATTCCACCATTTACATTTGTAGCAATACCTACAAACCAATTTCCATCTTTTGCAGTTCCGTAATTACAATCGCTGCTCGCTATATCTGGTTTGTGATAAGAGCCAAACGCGCGCGTATTTTTTACGTTAGCATTGAATACCGAAGTGGAAGTATTGATCAAACAAAGTTTTCCATTCTGCTCAAAACTTCCGTTCAAAAAATCTTGTGCATTACTAGTAAATGGCAATGCCATCGGGAAAATTAAAATTGCAATTCGCAAGAAGTGAAATTGTTTCATGGTGTGCGGGGAGATTTAAGTGAAACTTCTTGATCGGGTTCAGTATTGTTTATTAGTATAACTCCATACGGCTAAAAAAGTTACAACGGCCGTCTACCTATCCTGGCTGCAATCGCTGTGCCAAGGGTGACGGTCGTTGGTTAATGACCTGTAAACAAGGATTTCCCGTGAGAGAACGCCCTGTTTAAAAAGAAACGAAAGGTTTTGTTAAAAATTGTGGGAAAGGATATTTAATGATCAGATTTCAGATTGTTAATACACTATCAACAATCTGAAATCTGCTATTTGATAATCTACAATCAAAACTATCCTATTGCATTAATTCCGGTCACATCCATTCCTGTAATCAGTAAATGAATATCGTGCGTGCCTTCGTAAGTTATCACCGATTCTAAATTCATCATGTGACGCATGATTGGATATTCTCCAGTGATTCCCATTCCACCAAGCATTTGTCTTGCTTCGCGCGCAATGTGAATTGCCATATCAACACTATTTCTTTTTGCCATTGAAATTTGCGCAGGAGTTGCACGATTTTCATTTTTCAGAACACCTAATCTCCAACAAAGCAATTGCGCTTTTGTGATTTCGGTAATCATCTCGGCTAATTTTTTCTGTTGCAATTGAAATCCTGCAATTGGTTTTCCGAATTGAATTCTTTGTTTAGAATAACGTAATGCTGTATCGTAACAATCCATTGCTGCTCCAATTGCGCCCCATGAAATTCCATAGCGTGCAGAATTCAAACAACTCAATGGTCCTTTCAAACCTTTGACAGTTGGAAATAAATTTTCTTTCGGAACTTTTACATTATCAAAAACTAATTCGCCTGTAGCACTTGCACGCAGACTCCATTTACCATGAGTCTCAGGTGTTGTAAAACCTTCCATGCCGCGTTCCACAATTAATCCGCGAATATCTCCTGCTTCGTCTTTCGCCCACACAACAGCGATATCTGCAAAAGGTGAATTTGAAATCCACATTTTTGCGCCGTTCAAAATCACATGATCACCTTTGTCTTTGAAATTGGTAATCATTCCATTTGGATTGGATCCATGATCGGGTTCGGTTAATCCGAAACATCCCATCATTTCACCTGTTCCTAATTTTGGAAGATATTTTCTTTTTTGCTCTTCAGTACCGAAAGTATAAATTGGGTACATCACAAGTGAACTTTGCACAGAAGCAGTTGAACGAACTCCAGAATCACCACGCTCTAATTCTTGCATGATTAATCCGTAGGAAATTTGATCCAAACCGTGCCCACCATATTCAGCAGGTATATATGGACCAAATGCACCTATTTCTCCAAGTCCTTTAATGATTTGTTTTGGAAAAGCGGCACGTTGCGCGTAATCTTCGATTATAGGAGAAATTTCTTTTTTCACCCATGCACGGGCAGTATCACGGACAAGTTTGTGTTCGTCAGTGAGTAAATCATCCATTTGATAATAATCGGGAGCTTGAAAAAGGTCGGTAGCCATAATTTGGATTATTGATTTTTTTAAAGGCGATGCAAAAATAGGCAAATCCTATTCCCGAAAACCTAAGTTGGTCCTTTCTAATGCGAATGTTTTTTTGTTCCAGTCATTTTCATGATCTTGTTACGAACAACCATTGCCTGTATCAACACATAATTGTTAAATTTGAGCTACTTTCACCTTCTAGCACAAACCTTTGGGTTATGGCAGGATAATTGCAAACAACAAAATAGACTATTTATAAAAAGCGCCAGATTATGAAAAAAACTCTTCTACTGCTTGTTGCCATTTTGGCCACCGCAGTTTCAATGAATGCTCAGATTTACAAAGGGAAAAAAACAACTATTAATTTTTTCTCAGCAACTGCTCTTGAAAACATTTCCGCCGTCGATACGGTTGCAACAATGCTTTTAAATTCAAAAACAGGTGATGTTATTGCTAACATAAGTATCAAAGGCTTCGTTTTCCCTAATGCTTTAATGCAGGAGCATTTTAATGAAGAATACATGGAAAGCGATAAGTTTCCAATGGGTTCGTTTAAAGGAAAGATAAATGAAGCTGTAGACTATACTAAAGATGGAAGTACTGCTGTTACAATTACCGGAACATTAACAATCCACGGGGTTGCAAAACCACGTACCATCAATGCTACTATTTTGGTAAAAGGTAAAACGGCAACTGTCGATTCAAAGTTTGATATCGCTTTGGTAGATCATAATATTAAGGTTCCAACTGCAGTTGGTGCTAAAATCGCTGAAAAAATTGCTGTTACTGTTCACTCTGAATTGGTTAGTACAGCAAAATAAAAATCCTTGATTTAGAAAAAGTCCGAACGAAGCTCGTTCGGACTTTTTTCGCTTTATAAAGTTGCTATTCTCTGTCGGTGTTACAGTTGCTTATTTGTAAGTTTGCATTGGCTGATCCACACTGCATGCAATTATTTTTTCTACATACTTTTTTGTTGCAGGCTTCTTCTTCAGAAATTCAGGGAATTCCATTTACAAAAACTTTTAATCCTGCTCCTTTGGCAACCTTAGAAGGGAATTGGTGGGGTGCAACGATTTTGTTTTTTTCATTTACATTAATTGTTATTCTGCGCGTATTTGATTTCCGAAAATTGAGCTTGTTATTTAGTGGTTTTGCAAGAGCTTCTGCCGTTGGTGCTATTTATCGAGAGGAATATGCAATAACGAGTAGAATTTCACTCTTGCTTTTGCTTAATTATCTCTTGATTTTCCCTCTTTTCATCTGGCAGGTTTTAGGTTATTTTGAAGCTCCGCGGGATGGACTTGCAGGTTTTGCTTTTATTTCCGCACTTATTCTCCTAGTCTATTTTATCAAAATAATTACAACAAAAATTCTCGGAAATATTTTTCAAATCAAACAGGCCTCAACAGAATATGTAAATAATATTCTGCTCTTTAATAAGACCATTGGCCTTCTATTATTCCCCATCTGCCTACTATTGGCCTTTGCACGTCAAATTCCTCCGGAAATCTTAATTTGGACCGGAATTGTTTCTTGGGCTTTAATATTGATTTACAGGCTTTTAAGGGTTATTCTCATTGGAATGGCAAACTCTTCTGTTTCCTTTTTGTTTATTATTCTGTACCTTTGCACCCTCGAAATATTACCCTTTGTCGTGATTTTAAAGGTTTTCGTTGGCACATTTCAATCGTTAAACCCCTAGACCAATTGGCAGCAGCGAAAAATACAGACCTAAAGGTCAAAAGCATTCTGGTCACTCAGCCTAAACCTGAGTCCGACAAGTCGCCCTTCGCAGACCTGGCGAAGAAGTATAGCCTAAAAATTGATTTTCGTGAGTTTATCCACGTAGAAGGCGTTGCTTCTCAAGACTTCCGTCAACAGCGTGTAAACATCAGCGAATTTAATGCGGTGATTTTAACAAGTCGTAATGCAGTGGATCATTTCTTTCGCATTTGTTCTGAGATGCGTGTAACGGTTCCTGACACGATGAAGTATTTCTGCATTTCAGAATCTACGGCTTTCTACTTACAAAAATATGTTCAGTACCGTAAGCGTAAAATCTTTCACGGTAAAGCAACATTCAGCGATCTGATTGAAATTATTCGTAAGCATAAGGAGGATAAATTTCTTTACCCCTGCACTGACGTACACAAAGAGGATATTCCGGAAATTCTTGATAAATACAAAATCAATTATAGCAAAGCAGTTCTTTACCGCACCGTGTGTAGTGATCTGAGCGATCTTGCTGAAGTATATTACGACATCCTAGTTTTCTTTTCTCCTTCTGGAATTACTTCTTTATTCAAAAACTTTCCAAAGTTTAAGCAAAGTAAAACTCGCATTGCTGCTTTTGGTCCAGCAACAGCCAAAGCAGTAGAAGAGGCTGGACTTAGATTGGACATTCATGCTCCAAAGCAAGGAACTCCGTCTATGACCATGGCACTTGAAGAATACATCAAGCAAGTGAATAAAAAATAGACGTGAGACATGCGATATGAGTAAGAAAAGCTAAATCACTCATGTCCCAAGTCTCATTTCTCACGTCTCTAATGAGCAATACATTTCAAAAAGCAGAACGCCTCTCCGGCAAAAAAACATTTGACGCGCTTGTTCGTCATGGAGAGGAATTTTACCAATTTCCCTTTCGAGTAAAATGGATGTATTCAGAAGTGGAAATGCCTTTTCCTGCACAAGTTGCTTTTGGCGTTTCTAAACGAAATTTCAAAAAAGCAGTGATCCGAAATCGTATTAAAAGACTTCTTCGTGAAAATTATCGTCAAAACAAGAAAGCTTTCTATGAAGAATTGCAAAAAAGGAATATTCAGATTAGGGTAATGCTCATATTTACACATAAAGAACCTCTTGAAATCAAGGAGAGTGAGGCTAAAATAATTTTAACTTTACAACGATTGATAAAAGCTTCAGATGCAATTAAAGGCGGAACAAAATCATAATATTTTTAGCCGCTTAGGATCTGGGATTCTAGTTGGTGTTATTCGTTTTTATCAACGTGCTATTTCTCCTCACCTTACTCCTTCTTGTCGTTACACTCCAAGTTGTTCTGAATATGGTATTCACGCCATTAAAAAACATGGTCCATTTAAGGGATCATGGCTGGCATTAAAAAGAATCGGTCGTTGCAATCCTTGGGGCGGTCATGGTCACGATCCTGTTCCTTGAAAAACATAATGCAATTTTTTCAATTCAAAAAACACAGTTTGTCCCTGCTATAATTCTGAATTCAAATATTATTCAAATGAAAAAGTCCATTCAAGAAAACAAATCTGTTTTATCCTTCTTTAGAAAAGGAATCCGCCGCATTGTCCTTCCTCTTGCTTTGATAATTGGTGGTTATGCTGGATTTGCATTTGCAGATAAAGATGATGATCATCTATTTGAGATTTCTAAAAACATGGAAATTTTCGGAACCTTGTTTCAACAGTTGAATAAATTATATGTAGACGAGCCTAAACCGGGTGCATTGATGAAAACTGGAATTGATGCAATGCTCGCTTCGCTTGATCCATACACAAACTATATCAGCGCAGAAGAAATTGAAGATTATCGCTATCAGACTTCAGGAGAATATGGTGGTATTGGTGCACAGGTTCGACAGATTGGTAATCAATTTTATATTTCTGAACCTTATGAAGGATTTACTGCACAAAAATCCGGATTGAAAGCAGGAGACATGCTCCTTGAAATTAATGGAACTTCTTGCAAAGGAAAAACATATGAAGAGCTTGGAAAATTATTAAAAGGAATTCCAAATACTTCCGTTAAAATTAAAATTGAAAGACCAGGAGAACCAAAACCAATGGATTTTAATTTGGTACGCGACGAAGTGAAAGTAAAAAATGTTCCCTACTCTACTTTGCTTGAAAACAAAGTCGGCTACATTCGTTTAACCGGTTTTATGGATGGTGCGGCGAATGAAGTAAGAGAAGCATTACTTGACCTTAAACAAAAAGGCGCTACTTCTATTGTACTTGATGAACGTGAAAATCCAGGAGGCCTTTTACGTGAAGCGGTTGGCATCGTAAATTTATTTGTGGATAAAGGCCAACTCGTTGTTGTGATGAAAGGCAGAGTAAAAGAATGGGACAAAAAATATAACACCGAAGCAACCGCTGTAGATCTGCAAATACCATTGGTAGTTATGGTAAATGCGTGGTCAGCTTCTGCTTCTGAAATTGTTGCGGGTGCTTTACAAGATCTTGATCGCGCAGTAATTGTTGGTCAACGTTCATTCGGGAAAGGATTAGTTCAACAAACTCTTCCTCTTTCTTATGGCTCATTATTTAAAGTAACGGTAGCAAAATATTATACGCCGAGTGGAAGATGTGTTCAATCTATCGATTATTCACACAGAAATCCGGATGGAAGTCTAATGCGCTTTAATGATTCACTGATTACGGCTTTTAAAACCAAAAATGGTCGTACTGTTTGGGACGGATTAGGTGTAATTCCAGATCTTGAAGTCCCTGACCGACATTACAGCGTGCTTACCGATACTTTACTAGTTAAGAATTTGTTGTTTTTTTATGCAACTTCTTATGCGCAAAAACATGCCGCAATTGATAAATCAGAATCATTCAGAATGAGTGATGCTGAATATGATGAATTCGTTACGTGGGTAAAAACACAGGATTATGACTATACTTCACGTGAAGAAAAAGATCTTTTGGAATTCAAAAAACATGCAGAAAAAAATAATTCATTTGGCGCTGCCAATATAGAATATGATGCACTTGTAAAAAAAGTTCAATCCGGGAAAGCGGATGACTTTACAGAATTCAAAACAGAGATCAAGGTACTTTTGGAATCTGAAATAGCTTCAAGGTATTATTATGAATCAGGAAGAGTTGCGGCTTCGTTGAAAGACGATAAGGATCTTAAAAAAGCTACAGATATTTTGTTGGATCCAAAAGGCTGGAAAAGTATTCTAACAACTATTGTTGTGAAGGAAAAACCTAAGCAAAGAGCAGATATTCAGCACCGAGGAGAATAATTGCAGTTCTTTTTTTGAGCACACAATTTATTGGCAAAAGATTCGTTACAGACGTCATCTTCATTAGTTAATTACATTCGCCCATAAACCAGAATACTACAAATTGATCTTCGGAGAAAAATACCATCGCTTGGTTTTTATTTTCAGCCTGTTTCTAATGGCTGCGTCCATGTCGCTGGGGAAATTTTTTCTCGGCGGTTCAATTTTTATTATTTGTATTAATTGGGGCCTAGAAGGAAACTTCAGGGCAAAATGGCGTTTGTTCCGTGCAAGGCCTTCCATTGCGATTCTTATGGGATTGTTTGTTTTGCATCTTATCGGCGCAATCTGGTCGCCCGACTCACATGAAGCTTGGAACGATTTAAAAATCAAATTGCCAATACTTTTAATTCCGCTCTTGATCGGAACTTCACAACCCTTGGAGAAAAAGGTATTTGAATACTTGCTTCTCATTTTTGTGATTGCCGTTTTTATCAGTTCATTAATCACCATTCTGGTCGTCAATGGAATTTACATTCCTAAAAAACCAATTCTCAATATTCGTGACGCATCTCTTTTTGTTCCGCTGATTCGTCTTTCACTCATGTCGGCACTGAGTGTTTTTTTTCTGAGCAGATGGATTTTCAGATTGCAGAATTTCATTTTAAGAATTTCGGCCGTATTTTTAATTGCTTGGTTTATCTGGTTCCTGCAGAATATGCAATCGCTTACTGGATTAGTGATTCTTTTTTCAGGAGGATATATTTTGTTGGTAACGATGGCTTTCATTTACCGGAAAAGAATTTTTGCCATGTTTCTGTTACCCGCTTTCGTCATTGTTGGAATCGTAGGTGGAATTTACGCCGAGCAACTTTACACAAAACTTTTTACGTTTCAAGCAGTTGATGCAGCAAAACTCGATAAGTTCACTAGTCGAGGTCACACTTACGAACACAATTTAAAATCCACAATGATTGAAAACGGAAATCAGGTGCAGATTTATTGTTGCTGGTACGAATTAGATTCTGCTTGGAATACGAGAAGTAAAATTGTGCTCAATGGCGGAAAAGATGTGAATGGAAATCCAGTTTCAAGTACACTCATTCGTTATCTCGCTTCAAAAGGTTGGAGAAAAGATGCCGACGCATTTTCAAAACTCAGCGCAGTGGAAATTACTGCAATTGAAAACGGAGTAACAAACGCGCTAGATGCCGATCGGAGTCCGCTTGAAAAAAGAGTGTATCAGGTATTCTGGGAAATTTACCACTATACGCACGGTGCTAGTCCGAGTGGAAATTCTGTGACGATGCGATTGGAATTGGCAAATACCGCATACAAAACAATTAAACAACATCCATGGATCGGAGTTGGAACGGGAGGGCAACAAAAAACATTTGCCGCTCAATACAAGAAAGAGGGAACAAATCTGGGAAAGGAATGGCAATGGTTGCATTCACATAATCAATTGTTATCGGTAGCTGTGAGCTTAGGAATTCCAGGTTTACTCTACTTTTTGTTTTCGCTTTGGTATGCACCGAGATCCATGAAACGTTGGAGAAGCTATTTGTACTTGGCATTCTTTATTGTATTTTTTCTTTCTTTTCTCGACGATGACACATTAGAAACAAGTCAGGGTGTAAATTTCTTTGTCTTCTTCAACGCACTATTTTTATATTCAATGCCTAGAGAAAGTGCGATACGTACAGACGAATTGGATAATTAATTATTGAATGAGAATTCTTGAAGTAAATACTGAAAAAACCTGGCGCGGCGGAGAACGTCAAACTTGGTACAACATCAAGGGATTCCGTGATGCTGAGCAGGAGGTAGAATTACTTTGTCTGGAAGGATTCCCATTGCAGGAAAAAACAAAAGAGCTTTCGATTCCTGTTCATTCGATCGTTTCCAAATTGAAAACATTTTTTTATCTCGCCAGAAATGGTTCAAAATATGATGTGATCCATGTGCAGACTGGGAATTCGCAAATGCACGCATGGCTTTCCAAACCTTTTCACAGAAGAAAAGTGGTGTATACACGCCGAGTAGATTTTGTGCCGAGTGGATTTTTCACCAAGTTGAAATACCGACGCACCGATAAAATCATTGCTATTTCTACACCGATAAAAACCATTCTTGAAAACATCGGCGTAAAGAACATTGATCTTATTACTGAAATTGTTGAGGCAAAAAATCTCAATATTGATCGAGCAAAAAAATTTATTGACGATCATGGGTTTTCAGGAAAAAAAATTATTGCCACCACTTCTGCAATTGTTCAGCACAAAGATCCGCTGACGATGGCGGAAGCAATTTTTGAATTGTCGAAAAAAAGGACTGATTTTGTATTTCTTCATTTCGGAGATGGTGTATTGAAACCTCAGCTAGAAGCAAAAATAAAAGAGTTGGGAATTAGCGAATACTACCAACTCCCGGGATTCATTGAAAATGTGGAAGATTTTTTCACCGTGTTTGATGTTTTTGCAATGAGTTCGGAAGAGGAAGGATTAGGAAGCAGTGTATTGGACGCGTTCATTTATAAAGTTCCTGTCGTTTCCACAACTGCAGGCGGATTAAAAGAAATAATTGGCGACGCGGGAATGTTGAGTGCTATAAAAAATCCGAAAGCACTTGCTGAAAATATGGATCGTGTGTTGTCGGATACAAAACTGAAAGAAAGTCTGACGCAGAAAGCTTTTGAAATTACCTTGAAAAGAAATTCAATCGCAAAAGTGACGGAAGAATATGTTTCTGTTTTTAAGAAACTCCTCGCTGGAGTTTAAGCAACTTTTTATACTTGAGATATGTTGCTTTTGCGGAAATGCGACAGATCAGATAGCCGTAATATCCATCTAGTATTCCTAGCTTAAAAAAGTAATCTTTCAGAAATTTTGCGAACGGGTTCAGTATTAATTTAAAAGAAGAAGATTTTTTCCCTTGGGCAAACATCGCTTTTGCGGAAATGTCGGTGAAATACTCCACCTGTTTATAATGTTGCTCGACAGTATAAAAACTGTAGTGCAAAATATCACCATTCAGGAATCCTATTTTCGAATCTGCATTCAATTGATAATTATCATGCGGATTTGTTCCACCCCATTTCCCTTTTGCTGAATTCCATAAACGCAATTTAGTATCGGGATACCACCCGCAATGACGAATCCATTTTCCGCAATAATTGGTCAAGCGATTCATTTCATAACCATCATTGATCCAATCTAATTTTACTTTTTGAATTGAAGCAATTAAATTTTCGTCGGGAGCTTCATCCGCATCAAGGGAAAGTATAATCGGGAATTTTGCCTGTGTAATCGCCCAATTTTTTTGTTCAATATGTCCCTCAAATTTATGGTGAACAAAACGAGCTCCTTTTTCTTTACAAATCGCTTCTGTTTTATCCGTTGAAAAAGAATCAATCACTACAATATCATCCGCAATTTTCTGTACCGCATCAAGACAACGTCCGATATTACGTTCTTCATTGTACGTGATGATAACTACGGAAAGCTGTATGGATTGTCCCATTGGAAAGCAAAAATACGTTTATCAGGCAAATGTTTCTCATACCTTTGTCAGGATGTCGGAGATCAATGCCTTATATCAAAAAATTCAAACAGGGGATTTGCTCGCTCTAGCAAGGGGCATCACCATTGTAGAGAATGAATTAAATGGGGCCGAAGAACTTTTGACAGCCTTGGATTTCTCAAAAGCAACTCCAATTGTTGGTATAACAGGTCCTCCTGGTGCAGGAAAAAGCACATTAATCAGTTCACTCATCACCGAACTCACAACTGTCGGAAAAAAAGTTGCCATTCTTGCAGTCGACCCAACCTCCCCATTCAATTTTGGATCTTTACTAGGAGACAGACTCAGAATGGCAGAACATTTCACCAATCCATTGGTGTTTATCCGTTCATTAGCTACTAGAGGTTCTTTAGGCGGATTATCTGCAAAAGCAATCGAAGTGAGCGATTTGGTACGGGCAGCTGGTTTTGATTTGGTGATTATTGAAACTGTTGGTGTAGGGCAATCGGAAGTGGAGATTGCAGGCCTTGCAGATACAACGGTATTAGTGCTAGTCCCTGAATCAGGTGATGAAATCCAGGCCTTGAAATCGGGCATTATGGAGATTGCAGACATTTATGTCGTAAACAAATCAGATAGAAATGGTGCAAATACATTTCTAAACACGCTTCACACATTATTGCATCAGCGTGAAGGTTCAAGCTGGACACCTAGAGTACTCAAAACGGTGGCAACCAAGGCAGAAGGAGCACATGAATTGTACACTACAATTCTTGAACATAATTCGGAAGGTCAGGCAAATTCAAGAAAAGCATTTCTTTACGCTGAAAAGGCCTGGAGAATTATACAACAAGAGCGAATGAGAATAGTTGATCGAAAAATGCTTGATCAAAGTATTAAAAGCGCGCTTGAAAAAAAAGATTTTCAGCTGTATCGTTTTGTAAAAGATTTCATTTCAAAATTTACTTGACTTTGTCAGTCAACCTGACTACATTGGTAGTGCATAACCCATGAACTGTTTAATAATTGATGACGATGAAATTGCCCGACGTAGTGTTCAGCACTGTGTTGAAAGAACTGATTTTCTTCAGTTAGTGGCTTCGTGTTCAAATATTCCAGAGGCTTTAAAAGTCATTCGCGAGAAAAAAATCGACCTTATTTTATTGGATGTTGAAATGCCCGAAATGAGTGGCATAGATTTTCTTAGAACCTTTAAAGAAATTCCTCAAATCATTCTTATTACAGGAAAGAAAGAATATGCTGCAGAAGCATTTGATCATGATGTAACTGATTTCCTTTTGAAACCTATTGAATATTCAAGGTTTTTGAAAGCTGCAATGAAAGCTCAAGCAATTCATGGCGAAATGGAAGTCAAGAATGAAAATGGCGAAGATTCCATTTTCATTAAAAAGGAAGGGAATCGATTAATCAGACTTACTGCTAGTGATATAATATGGATTGAAGCACTTGCGGACTATGTGAATATTCACACCAAAGATTCCCGTCACACCGTTTTAGCCACTATGAAATCGATAGAAGCCAAATTATCCTCTAAAGATTTTGTGAGAATCCATCGCTCCTACATAGTACGTCTCGATAAGGTGAGTGAAATAGAAGAAAATACGGTAACCGTTTCTGGAAAAGTTTTACCCGTGAGCCGATCTCATAAGGAAGATCTATTCAAACGACTGAAATTATTGTAGGCCGTTTTTTAAAGTTTCCATTCCTAAATATTTTTTTACAACGTAAGTCCATCCTTCGTTTCTTGCAAGGAAAATTTAAATCTGTTTTAGATTTATCATTCATCCGATACAAATAACCATTCATCGGCACTTACAATCTCTGTGTCGGTTTTGTAAAAAAAAGAGAAAAATTCTTTTCAACTTTATATCGTAATTAGCGAGTCAATTATTTGCTTAGGAAGAATGAGAGCCAAAAAATGAAAGATTCGGAATATAAAGATCTGTTGACGAATCAAAAACGAGAAATGCAAATCGTTATGATTAAATCATCACATCCGGTTTATACTGATTTTAATTTTGAAAAATACAGTGATCAAAAGGTAGAGGAGATGTATAAAGTTTTGGTAAAAGATCAGATGAGTGGAAGAAATACGGAAGTGCAAACAAAAGTGTAGGGGTTATGCTGTTTTGTACTTCCGGCAGAAGGGTGTTCGTTACGACGAGCACCCTTTGACTTTTTAGTAGAGTTCATCAATTTTTTAATTGATAAATCCTTTTTATTGCTTTGCCATTTAAAGCGTAAATTAGTCTCTGGTATGGCTATGCAGAAACTATTAAAACTTCTCCTTAATCGCCCTTTTTTTCCAGAACGGATATTATTCATTTCCATTTCTGGAGGTATGATGTTGGACGGTTGGGCCTCTTCCTCCTTCAAAGATTTGTCTATAGAATCAATCCTTCGAATTGGTATAAGTTTATTCGCAGGCTCCTCCTTAGCCTTTGCCTTTTCTAAAAAAGCAACAGTGTCCAATATTCGGATACTTGCAATTCTATCTATAATAGCACTTATTCTCTTTTCAGGTTTTCTGAATATCATTCATCATTTTGATCATGACAATGCACTAACATTTCTTGGCGCTTATGTTATTTGTAGTTTATATTTTATTTCTATTCGCGATTTAGTAATTTATCTTTCTTTCGGTTTTGTTGTGGCGCTATTTGCTGTTTCGCTTACTGTTCATCCTGAAATTACTACCTCTCTGTTTATTCTTCGTTTCTTTCTTGGCTCTCTTTTAATTTTTAGTTTGTCTTATGCCACTCGAAAATTTCAGGAACAATTACAACAATTCAGTAATAAAGTAGCGGAGGAAAATCGCTCGCTTAACGAAACAAAGGCGGCATTAGAGGAAAGGTTAACACACGAACATTTACTTTCACTTGTAGCAAGTCGTGTGAATACAGCAGTGATCATCAGTGGGCCTGACGATATCATTGAATGGGTAAATGAAGGTTTTGTAGAACTTACAGGATATACATCAGCGGAGGCAATTGGCAAAAATCCGGCGTTCTTGCGAGGGCCGAAAACCGATGAAATGACTGCCAAAAGAATTGATGATAAAAAAAATAAATTAATACCGTTTCATGATACCATTTTAAATTACAAAAAGGATGGAACACCAATTTGGATGCAGATGCATGTTACACCACTTCTGGATGAACAAGGAAAACCTGAACGATTTATTGCCATACAAGAAGACATTTCAGAAATTAAACAGACAGAAAGTGAATTGCGTAGAAGTCGTGAACTTTTAAAAACCGCACAACGTCAGGCGAAAATTGGTTCTTGGGAATGGTACGACAAAAGTGATGTTGTGCATTGTTCGGATGAAATGGCGCATATGTTGGGACTATTAGAAACAACAAATTCTACCAACTCGATCATCGGACTTTCTGTTTCATTACAATTCGTATGGGACAGCATTCATCCGGGCGATTTAAATATTGTAAAAAAATCTATTCAGGCCGGACTTAAAAGGAGTGCTCCTTTTGAGATTGAATTTCGTATTGTGATTGAGGGCAATGTAAAATATGTTTATTTAACCTGGCAAACGATAAATCTCTCAGCTTCTCGTTCATCAATTTTGGTTGGCACCATACAGGATATTACAGAGCGGAAGCGAATAGAAAATGAAATGCGAAGTGCCGAAAAGCAATACAGAAGTCTTTTCGAAAACTCACAACATACGATTTGTATCCATGATTTGCAGGGAATGATTATGAGTATTAATCCTGCAGGAGCTCATGCAGTTGGATTTGAACCAGAAGAAATTATTGGAAAAAATATCAGTGGCATATTCTGGAAGGACAACAACGAAGAATATGAAAAATACATGGAGACCATTCAAGATCATGGTCATTCTCAAGGAATGACGCAGTTGAGTTTAAGGGATGGATCTAAAACGTATTGGTTATTTAATAATATTCTTTTATCAGATCAAGAAGGAAATCCATATGTACTGAGTAGTAATGTAGAAATTACTGGCCGATATAAAATGGAAAAGGAATTACGAAGTGCCAAAAAACTTGCCGAAGAAGCGTTAGTATTGAAAGATCGATTTGTGGCCAATATAAGTCACGAATTAAGAACGCCAATGAATGCGATAATAGGTTTTAGTGAGCTTTTAATTAAAACAAAACTGAGTGAGGAACAGCGTGAATATTTACAAGCGATTCACATTGCTGGAGATAATCTAACCTCTATGATTAACGATGTGCTTGATCTTGCAAAAATAGACGCAGGCAAGATGGAGTTCGAAGCAAAGCCTTACAGTATTCGTTCTGTGATGTCCAATACGCATCGCTTATTATCACAAAATGCTGGGCAATCAGGAATACTTTTTGAATGGGTTTGTGATAATAAGGTTCCGAAATATGTAATGGGTGATGAATTGCGTTTAACTCAAATTCTAATAAATCTTGTAGGGAACGCAGTGAAATTTACAGAAAGAGGATTCGTGAATTTTTCTTGCAAAATCAAGAACGAAACAGAAGATAATTATAATCTTGAATTTGTGATTGAAGATTCCGGAATTGGAATCATTCCTGAAAAATTGAATTTTATTTTCGAACCTTTTACTCAAGTGAGTGCAGAAAGCACAAGAAAATTCGGTGGTACCGGATTAGGATTGAGTATTGTTGGTGATCTTGTGGAACTTCAAGGAGGTAAAATAACAGTGAATAGTGCGGTTGGAATTGGTTCTACTTTTAATGTAATCCTTCCAGTAGGGAAAGTAAATGTCGAAAATATTCAGCAAGTTGAAAATGCGTTACAACAAATAGCTTCACCCGGAAAACTACACATTTTAATTGTGGAGGATCAACCACTCAATCAGCAATTGGCAAAAAAACTTATTTCTGATTTTGGATTTACTACACAGGTTGCCAATAACGGAAAAATTGCACTTGAATTTTTGCGCACAGAAACATTTGATTTGGTCCTGATGGATTTACAAATGCCTGAAATGGATGGATATGATGCTACCCGCATAATCCGAAATAAATTAAAAATGAGTATTCCTATTATCGCATTGACAGCGCATTCTTCAGCTGGTGAGCGTGAACGATGTTTTGCGTTGGGAATGAATGATTACCTGATAAAACCTTTTCGCGCACAAGAACTGTTTTTCAAAATAGTGAATGCAGTAAACAACAAGTCTGAGGAAGTCGCGTCTTCTGAAGAACCGATACAATCCAATTACCCATTGAAGGAATTGTCCGGTGGTGATTTGAAATTTGAAAAGGAAATTCTTGAATTGATGCATAAATCTGTACCTGAAGATATAGCTTCGCTTGAGGTTGCGATTCAAATGAAAGATGAAGCAAAAATAAAATCAACCGCGCATCGATTAAAATCTTCTGTCGCGCTCATTGGTGAAAAAGAATTAGCTACCGCTTTGGAAGGAATAGAAAACTCGCAGGCAGATCTATTGTCAGAAAATGCTGAACTCTTTTTCAAAAATAAATCCAACCTTATTAACACAATTGCATTGAAACTCGCTTTGATTAGTTTGTAATCGATGCCGAGTAAATTTACTCCTGAAAATAAACTCGTTTCACTCTTCTGCTCACATTCGTCAACACTTCATACGAAATTGTACTCATATCTTTTGCAAGATCTGTAATAGGATATTCTTTACCAAAAACTATTACTTCATCCCCTTCTGAACAATTAATTCCACTCAGATCCAACATACACATATCCATACAAACATTTCCTATAATTGGAGCCGCCTTACCATTAATGAACATTTTCCCTATACCATTACTTAGTTTTCTACTCAAACCATCCGCATAACCTATTGGAACTGTCGCAATGCGCATGTTTTCTTTTGCAATTCCCTTTCTGCTATATCCTATTGTTTCTCCTTTAGAGATTGACTTAATCTGAGAAATAGTTGTTTTGAGTGTGCTTACATTTTTCAAATTTTTCTGTTCTTCCTCTGATGCTGCAATTCCATATAAACCAATTCCCAATCTCACCATTTCCAATTGTGCATCTGGGAAACGTAAAATGCCGGCCGAATTTAAAATATGTCGGAAAATCGGATATGTAAAATGCTTCCGTAATTCATCGCTCATCGCAATAAATAATTTCACTTGTTTACGGGTGAACTCATCGTGCTCGGTTTCATCACTAGCAGCCAAATGCGAAAAGACAGAACGAATAACAAGGTCGCGGGTATTACTTAGGCGAACAATTAACTCATTCATTTCGCTTTCGTCAAATCCAAGTCGGCGCATTCCGGTATCAAACTTAATGTGTACAGCTACTGGAACTTGCTTTGGATTGCGCATTCGAAAACGTTTCGCAGCCTCGTCAAATAATTGTAAAATTCTGAAGGAGAATAACTCCGGCTCCAAGTCATACCGAATCATCGCATCAAAGCTTTGCTCTTCGGGATTCATGACCATTATCGGAGTTTTAATTCCCGCTTTCCGTAATTCAATTCCTTCATCAGCGTAAGCAACAGCGAGATAATCGATTCTATGAAACTGTAAAACATTTGCAATCTCAAAACTTCCACTCCCATATGAAAAAGCCTTGACCATCGCCATCAACTTAGTTCCTGGATTCAATCTTGATTTGATAAAATTCAAATTATGTACAAGCGCATTCAGATCAATTTCTAATACAGTTTCATGTGCCTTTTGCTGAATCACTTTACTAATTGCTTCAAATCCGAATACACGCGCACCTTTTAGTAATATTGTTTCATTGTGAAATAATCCGGTATGATAATCCGCAAGAAATTCAGCTGTTGAATTAAAAAAAGACTTTTCCATTTCACCGAAAACAGATTTCATACGGGAAATGGCTTCACCTACTCCAACAATTCTGTTTACTCCTTTTCCTTTTATTAATTGTGCAACTTCTGCGTATAAATCTTTCTCGTCTTTTCCACTTTGAAGAATATCAGAAAGTATTAATGTTCTTTTGGGATATTGTTGCTGTTGGTTCAAAAAATCAAGTGCCACCGACAAGGAACCTAGATCTGAATTATAACTGTCATTAATTACAGAACAATTATTCACACCCTCTTTTAATTCCAATCGCATAGCAACCGGAATCAATTGTTTCATTCGTGAGGCAATTGTTTCCCCGTTCAATCCCAAATGCAATAGTAAAGTCCAACATTGAATTGCATTTTCAATTGACGCGTCATCAGTGAAGGGAATAACAATTGAAACAAATTGATTATTTGAAATTCCTTGTATAGTGGTTTCCGTTTTCTCTTTTGTAATGCGCGCGATTTGCAAGTCGGCTTTTGTTTTTTTCGACCAGGAAATAATTTTACCCGCTCCTGCGATTTCACTAATTTTTTCAAAAACTGATCCGTCGTCTTTACAACAAACAAGAATTTTGGATCCTTTTAATAATTTTATTTTTTCAAGAATTTTTTGATCCTTCCCTGAAAAATTTTCATCGTGCGCTGTACCAATATTGGTAAGGATCGTAATATCTGGCTGTAAGATGGCTTGCAACTTTTCCATTTCTCCCAATCGAGAAATTCCTGCTTCAAAAATGGCAAGTTCATTTGATTCGTCCATTTGCCAAACAGAAAGTGGAACACCAACCTGTGAATTGTAACTCTTCGGACTACGTACAATAGAATAATCATCACGCAATAATTGCCACAGCCATTCTTTAACAATTGTTTTTCCATTACTGCCAGTAACAGCAATGACAGGATAAATAAATTGTTTTCGATGATGTGCTGCAAGCTGATGTAAACCTTGAAGTGTATTTTCTACTACAAGAAAATTTGCTTCAGGAAAATTCATTTCTGCATTTGCCGGTAATTCATTTACAACAAAATTTCTAATTCCCTTTTCATAAATCGAGGGAAGAAATTCATGTGCATCATGACGTTCTCCTTTAATAGCAAAAAACAAAACGCCATCCTTATTCGCAATATTTCTACTATCAATCACCAATGATTTCACGGGTCCATCCAAAGAAATAAATTCCGATGATGCACCAATAATCTGGCTGATGGAGGAGAGTGTGTAGTTCAATTTATATTATTGTTTTTCCTTCTGAAGTGCATCATAAAAGCAATCACGGCACAAAGGTTCATAACTGTCCATCTCTCCCAATTGCACCAAATCACTACCACCCATAATTCTATGCGAATGATTTGCGAGGTTACCACATCGCATACAAATGGCGTGAACCTTGGTCACATATTCCGCCGTAGCCAAAAGCGCAGGAATGGGTCCAAACGGATTTCCTTTAAAATCCATATCTAATCCTGCTACAATCACCCGAACACCAGAATCTGCTAGCTGATTACATACCTGAACAAGTCCCATGTCAAAAAACTGTGCTTCATCAACCCCAACTACATCAACATCATTAGCAAGAATCAGAATATTTGCAGACGAAGGAACCGGTGTAGAATGAATTTCTGTGGCATCATGAGAAACCACTTTTATCTCATCATAACGCGTATCCACTGCGGGTTTGAAAATTTCAACTTTTAATTTTGCAATTTTCGCCCTTCTAAGGCGACGAATAAGTTCTTCTGTTTTACCCGAAAACATAGAGCCACAGACCACTTCGATGGAACCACGACGTTTATTGGAATGAAGCGAATTTTCGAGAAACATATACCTTTCTTATAGGGGCTACAGACTGAAAAAATGTACCTTTGAGTACCATTTTAGCTTACGCAAAGCTACCAAAAAAGCGGTTTTAGTTTACGATTATGGCAGGTATTAAAGAAACAAAAGATCGACTCAAGAAAGAAATTCTTGAACTTTATAAACGATTTACGGCTTCCTCGGCAGAGCAGCTTTTTTCCGGCGAGGAAAATGAGGAGCAATTGCATGAACAAGCAGAAATTGCTGCCCAATTAGCAAAAAAAATTGCTGCATTAGCCAATTTAGTTGCCGTTGAAGAATCGAAGGAACAAATTTTTGTAGCCATTCCGGAATTGACACCTTCCATCCCTGTTGCACCCATAGCGGAACCTATAGTAGAAAAAATTTACACGCCTATTCCCGAAATTGTGAGGCCGGAGATTCATAAGCCAGCCGAAGAAACTGTGATTCCGGAGTTTCAAATAAACAAAGAAAAAAGTATTCCGCCGGTTCACGAAATTACAATTCCTGACCTTCATAAAACTAATCCCGTAAATAGTGGGAAAGCATTCCCAGAGATGAAAACATTTATTGGATTCAATGAAAAATTAATGTTTCTACGAAGTCTTTTTAATGGCGATACGGTTGAATATGATGTGACGATTGCAGAATTAAATAATTCCAATTCATTAGCAGAAGCAAATAAGATTCTTGAAAACGCGGCTGTAAATTATAAATGGTCGAAAGACAGTGAACCGGTTCAGATTTTTCATACCATCGTTAAACGTCGTTTTGCTTAATATGTCGATCCGTAAATTATTCTTCTTTCTATTTTTATTTTTCACTTTGATTTCTTCTGCGCAGGATCGTGCATACGCAAAAAAAATTATTGATACACTCGCTTCGCCTTCAATGCACGGAAGAGGTTATGTTTTGAATGGAGATAAAATTGCGGCAAATTATATTTCACAACAATTTAAATCTTTCGGACTTATTGCATTCAATCTTACAGGGTCCTATTTTCAACCATTTGCTTTTCCTGTAAATACATTTCCAGGAAAAGTTTCCATGACTTTTACTTTTGCAAATGGAAAGAAAGAAGTGTGTGAGCCCGGACAACATTTTCTGGTTCATAGTGATGCTCCTTCTATAAAAGGCCATTTCAAAGTTGTAAAAATTGATTCATCCATTGTATATGATGAAATAAAATATATAGCATTTAAAAAGCTGGAACTTAGAAAATGCTTTTTATTAGTAGATACGAATGGAGTACGTACTCGAAAAGAATTAGCTATACTCACTAACTATATTAAATATCCCCTTGCAGTAAAAGGCATTCTTGTTCCGATCAAAACCACTGCAATGACTGACCAATGCAATAAACTTACGCCGTGGGATTTTTCGCAATTTCAAACTACTATTCCTGTTATTGAAATTGAATACGGATTTAAGGCAGTTACGGAAATTGATCTCGCAATCGGTGCAAAGTTTTTTAAAAATTATCGGACACAAAATGTTTTAGGTTACGTTAAAGGAAAAGTTAATCCTGATTCTTTCATTGTATTTACTGCGCATTATGATCACCTAGGACAAATGGGTAAAACGGTTTATTTCCCTGGTGCAAATGATAATGCAAGCGGAGTTGCAATGCTTTTAAGTCTGGCAAGATATTATTCGCAGCCCGATCACCAACCGAATTATTCTATAGTTTTTATGGCATTCAGTGGTGAAGAAGTTGGATTATTAGGATCTCGCTTTTATGTTGAGCATCCACTTTTCCCTCTTAATAGAATTAAATTTCTGACGAACATGGATATTCTGGGAACGGGAGATGAAGGTATTATGGTGGTTAACGCAACCGTTTATGATGCGCCATTCAAAAAACTTCAGCAATTGAATACTACAGGAAATTATCTTGCTGCCGTAAAGCCAAGGGGAAAGGCTGCGATTAGTGATCATTATTTTTTTACTGAGGCAAAAATTCCCTCTTTCTACATTTATACATTGGGAGGAATTAAAGCCTATCACGATACTTGCGATCGAAGAGAAACATTACCATTAACTGAATTTGAAGATCTCTTTTCACTTCTTAGAGATTTTACAAATTGGGAAGATGGGGGGAAATAGTTGTCGGTTGTCGGAAAAAATTGACAATTAAAAAAACTGAACAACCTACAATCGAATAACTGAACAATGCCAAAACTATATCTCATACCCACTCCTATCGGAAATCTCGAAGACATGACACTTCGGGCGATTCGTATTTTAAAAGAAGTGGATTTGATTCTGGCAGAGGACACACGTGTTACTGGAAATTTGTTAAAACATTTTGAAATCAAAACTCCATTATCCGCGCACCATCAGCATAATGAACATAAAACAGTAACCTTTATTGCAGAGCGAATTGAAGCTGGTGAAACAATTGCCTTAGTTACAGACGCAGGCACGCCAGGAATTTCTGATCCCGGATTTTTATTGATACGTGAATGTTTAAAATTAGGATTAGAAGTAGAATGTTTACCAGGAGCTACGGCATTTGTTCCCGCACTAGTACAATCCGGTTTGCCTTGCGACACTTTTGTATTCGTCGGATTTTTACCACAGAAAAAAGGCCGACAAACAAAATTAAAATCGTTTTTAGACGAAACACGCACGATGGTATTTTATGAATCACCCCATCGTTTAATCAAAGCATTAGAGGAATTCAAAGAACATTATGGAGCAGAAAGAAAAGTTTCCGTTTCAAGAGAATTAACAAAAATGTTTGAAGAAACATTTCGCGGAACTGTTGAAGAAGTATTAACACATTTCTCAGCTAAAACGATTAAAGGAGAGATTGTAATTGTGTTGGAAGGAAAACAAGAAGTGTAAATTGGCAACAAAAAAATTATCTCTATAAGAACTTAAATTAAATTTCGCACCTTTTTGTATTTCGTAAAATTATGCAACACATCTCCATCAAATCAGGCGCACCTCCAGGAACATTAATGTATCTCGGTCGTGAAACAAAAGACAAGGTTCGCATTACATTATTGGAATATAACGAGGCCGAGTTTTTTGAAAAAGATTTTACAGATATTCAGGAATGCCTGACACATGTAAAAGATGGAATGGTGAAATGGATTAATGTGGATGGTGTGCATGATACAAATATTATTGAGGAAATCGGAAAATTATTTGATATTCATCCACTGACTTTGGAAGACGTTGCCAACACCAATCAGCGTCCGAAATTTGAAGATTTTGATACTTACGTTGTCACAATCATGAAAATGATTTTTGAAGATAACAATCTTAAAAAACAAAGTGATGATGCATTAGTTTCTGAACAGCTATCGATTATTCTGCTAAGTAATAATACAGTGTTGTCTTTTCAAGAGGCTGATGGTGGTGATGTTTTTGATATTATCAGAAACCGTATTCGATTGGGAAAAGGGCGCATAAGAAAATGCCAAGCCGATTACCTTGCGTATTCTCTTATTGATGCTGTGATTGATTCGTACTTTGATGTCTTGGAAAAAATAGGTGATGAAGTAGAAGTTCTTGAGGATAATCTTATCGACAACCCGAGTCCGAAAATGTTGCATCATCTTCACCATATCAAAAGACAAATGGTTTATTTCCGCAAAGCAGTTTGGCCTATGCGAGAATTAATAAATAATCTGGAAAGAAGCGAGTCAGAACTTATAGGCCCAAACACTGCCGTTTATTTGCGTGACGCACATGATCATACGATTCGAGTAATTGACACAGTTGAAACCTATCGAGATTTACTTTCGGGCATGATGGATTTGTATATGTCCAGTGTAAGCAATCGCATGAATGAGGTGATGAAAACCTTAACCATTATCACAACTATTTTTGTTCCCTTAACTTTTATTGCCGGCGTTTATGGTATGAATTTTCAAGCAACAGATCCTATCACAGGAAAGATTGAGCCCTTAAACATGCCCGAATTATATTCTCCATATGGTTATGTAATCGTATGGGGAATTATGATTGCTATTACAGTTGCTTTGTTGTTTTATTTCCGAAAAAAGAAATGGCTTTAGATTTTTTCAAATGCATTTAAATTTCTACAAATGAGATATCTTATTTTTCCAATCCTAAGCGTTTTCTTTTTTTCCTGTACTGGAAATGAAAAGGAAATAAATACGGATTCATTAAAAACAGATTCTATTCTAAAAATTCAACAAACTCAAAATACACCCACCATTGGTCCTCCAGTTGCAACAAATCCGGATACAATTCATCAAGTTGCCTTACCGTCCGTCTTTGAAGGCGACATCATTATGATTAATTTATCAGATCCTCAATCGCTCGATTTTGGAAAGGCAACTAAATCGAAATACAATCATGCAGGAATTATTTTTATCCGCCCGAAAGATCAGGTTTATGCAGTACTCGATTGCCATGATAGTGTTCGTGGTACACCTTTAAGCGAATGGGTAAAGAACGGAAAAGATGGTCATATGGTCATTTTACGACTTAAGAATTCAAATCAGATTCTGAATGAGAAAAAGACAAAACGTCTGAAACAGGGAGGCATGGCCGAACGAGGGAAAAAATACGATCCATATTTCAGCTGGTCCGACGATGCTATGTATTCGACAGAATTAGTTTACAAAGTTTATAAGAATAGCATTAATATTCCCATCTGTGAAACTGGCTTATTCAGTGATTTAGACCTAACCAGCGCTTCCGTAAAATCTGAAATGAAGAAGAAATATGGAGATAAATTGCCCCTTACCGAACCCATTGTTACGCCTGAATCCATTATGAAGTCGCCCAAGTTAGAAATTATTTATGAGCGTTAAAAAATCAAAAATGGTGTGATTATTGTTGTGAAAAATCCGCTTAGACTCTTAATAATAAGCTTAATTTAGTCATCCCTAACCAACCGAAATACAATTACTATTCCATGAAAAACATACTTACCCTCGCAGTCGTTTTTGTTGCTTTTCAAATGACGGCAAAAGCGAAAGTTGCAACAACTTCAACAGTAAAACGTACCGATTGCGAATACATCATTCCATCAAATGGAGTTGGCGATACCAATAAAGTGGATGCTAATAAAATGAAGCAGGGATTCTGGATTGAACGTATGGGCGCTTTTGATTGGGAAGGAAATTATGTGAATGGAAAACGCGAAGGAACTTGGGTTGCCTATCCGGTTGGAACACCAATGGTAGGATACATTGATAATTATCGTGGCGGAAAAAAGAATGGAGTTTCTCTTGGTGTAGATCGCGCAGGATATATATTCAGACAAGAAAATTTTATTGATGATTCTTTGGATGGAATGCGTCGTACATTTTTTACTGGAGGAAGAGTAAAAACAGAAGAAGTTTATAAAAATGGAAAACTGAATGGGTACCGTAAAATTTATAACAACAACAATAAAATTCAGGAAGAAGGAAATTTTGTAAATGGTGTACGTGATGGAGTTGCAAAATGGTATTATACGGATGGGAAATTAAATACTGAATCAAATTACAAAAACGGGAATTTGGAAGGGATAATGATTACATATCATATTAACAGTAACAAAGCAAGTGAGGTGATGTATCATAACAATGATATGGAAGGTGCTTATGTGGAATATTATGAAAGTGGAAAAATAAAAACAAAAGGTAATTATGTACATAGTGCAGAAGATGGATTATGGATTACTACTTATGAAAGTGGTAAAGTTTTTGAAAGTGGCAAATATGTAAAGGCAAAACGTGAAGGAGCTTGGACACAAATGTCTGAAGATGGGAAAACAGTTTCGAAATTAAAATACAAGGATGGAGCAGTAATTTCAGGAACGCCCATGCAGATCAAACCAAACCCAGCTCCAGTAACACCACCAACAACAACTGGTGGAGAAGCTGTACCAAAAGGTCAGCCTGCTGGTGCTCAACAACCAAAACCGGCAACAACAGAACCGCCAAAGCCCCATTAAACATCACTTGAACTAAAAAAAACGCTTTCCATTCAGGAGGGCGTTTTTTTTGCATAGAAATACTTCTTCGTTTCATTTACAACTACCTTTGTTCTATGAATAAGATGTATCTGAATATCGTCTTGGGTATTGTTGCAATTGCTGCAATTGTTGGTGGCTATTTAACTTTTGCAAATGGTCAACAAGTACGTGAGCTCCCCTATTTCGAACCAATTGAAAAAGGATTAAGGAATAACGCCGATTCATTAAACAGACATTTGGTTTATGATTTTTCACTTACTGACCAATCAGGAAAGACCGTAACAAGAAAAACTTTTGAAAAATCAGTTACTGTGGTAGATTTTTTCTTTACAAGCTGTCAGGGTATTTGTCCGATTATGAATTCGCAATTAGAAAGAGTGTACAAAACTTTTAAAGGTAATGATGCTGTAAAATTTATTTCACATACAGTAAATCCAGAAAAAGATTCAGCGGAGGTTTTAGCAGCTTACGCAAAAAAATATAATGCAGATGCCAATCAATGGTTTTTTGTAACTGGAGAAAAAGCTCAGTTATATAAACTTGCAAGAAAATCGTATATGATTTCGGATACAAATGGCGATGGCGGAAAAGAAGATTTCGTCCACTCGCAGAACTTTGCATTGGTAGATAAAGAAGGTCATGTGCGTGGAATTTACGATGGGACTGATTCTGTAGAAGTCAATAGATTGATTATTGAAATAAATGTTCTCTTGGGTTCTTATCAAAAGTAAAGGACTGTTTTTTTAAATAAAAACCAGTTATTCCCCAATTTCTTCCGCTTATCAATTGTTTCAGTTCAATCATTTGAAACCGGGCAACCCTGGATTTTTATTACGTCTACTAATAAACTCACTATCGAAAAAGGTTACTTAATCAAACTTCATTATATGTTTAGATGGATCTTAGTAATCTTAATGCTTGCTTTGTTGATCGCATCCTGATTTTGGCTCAAAAAGTTGAAAAATCATAGCCAATTGGGGCTAATCTATTGGCAAAAATTGCGCTTCGTAATTTTTTAAAATTACCTTTATAGTAATGTCAATTAGTCCACTTCACCTCGATTTACTTCCGCTTTCTACCTGGCTAAAATCTGGTAAACGAAAGTTGATTATTGCAGGGCCTTGTGGTGCGGAAACTGAAGAACAGGTTTTGGAAACTGCAAAAGGAATTGCAGAAATCGGAAAAGTGAGTTTGTTTCGTTCCGGAGTTTGGAAACCACGATCTCGTCCTGGTTCATTTGAAGGAAAAGGAGAAGAAGCGCTTCGATGGTTGAATCGTGTTCAAAAAGAATTTGGTTTGCCAGTAGCTGTTGAAGTTGCAAATGCTGAACATGTAGAACTTGCTCTGAAATATGGTATCGATGTTTTGTGGATTGGTGCAAGAACAACTGTCAATCCATTTTCAGTTCAGGAAATAGCAGATGCCTTAGTCGGTGTAAATATTCCTGTCCTGGTAAAAAATCCTGTCAATGCGGATTTACCATTATGGATCGGCGCTTTGGAAAGAATAAATCGTGCAGGCATAAAAAAAATAGGTGCGATACATCGTGGTTTTCATACGAGCCTGCATACACAATATCGAAATGCTCCGATGTGGGAAATTGCAATTGAACTAAAAGCAAATTGTCCCGGGCTTCCTATTATTTGTGATCCGAGTCATATCAGTGGGAAGCGTGAATTAATTTTCGACATTTCACAGCGTGCTTTAGATTTGGATATGGATGGACTCATGATTGAAACCCATAGAGATCCGGATGCTGCACTTAGTGATGCTGCACAACAATTAAAACCTATTGCATTAAAAGAGTTACTTGAACAATTGGTGATTCGTGAAACATCTATTGGAGATGCCGGCTTCGAACACATGCTAAGTACACTTCGTGAAGTGATTGACGAAATAGATGAGGAAATTATTCAGGCAGTTGGAAGAAGAATGCAGGTTGTAGAACGAATAGGAGAATTTAAACAGGCACATGGTGTTACCATTTTACAAATTGAAAGGTGGTTAGAAATTCTCAGAACACGTACCGAAGCAGGTGAATCTATTGGTATGGATAAAGATATTGTAGTTGAACTCTGTCAGTTACTTCATAAAGCTTCTATTAGAAAACAAATGGAAGTAATGAAACAGGAAGAGCAGAATACCGAAAATCATTAATTGACAAAATATCTGTCGCACTATTTTTATTACAAAGTGAAATTATTTTCAAAAAGCTCCCGTATTCTTTCAAATCTATTTTACACTGCGCGTATCAGCTCAATTATTTTTTTGTGCTGTATATGTTTTTCGGCTAATGCACAATTCTATCAATTCATAAACTATAATGTAAAAGACGGACTTCCAAGTTCTGATGTTTACGCCATGTTACAGGATTCGGATGGTTTCATATGGTTTACCACAGACATGGGGGTCAGTAGATTTGATGGATATCATTTTAAAACTTTCAGTTCTGAAGATGGATTAGCGGACAATACAAACTTCGGCATTGTACAAGATTCCAAATCGCGCATATGGTTTTATTCCTTCTCAGGAAAATTAAGTTATTTTTTAAATGAAAAAATAAATACAATTCCTTGCAACACTGAAATTGCTCCCTTATTTATTAGACACCTAATTACTTCCTTGTATGTTGACACTGGCGATACAATTTGGTGTGGATACGGATGCGACAGTTTATTGAAAATTGCTCCTCCTTGGGGGAAGGCAAATTTTCAAGTTATTCCTTTTAAAAACAAAGGGCCTTATCTTGTTCAATTTCCCGATAAACATTTCATTCATGGCGGTACTACACAATATGTAGATGAATTAAGTGTATACAACAGTTCTTTGAAAAAACTTTATTCCGTACCATTTCAAATAATTTCACCGAACAGAAATAGTATTCGTTTCAAATTTACAGCGCTGAGCGATGATTCCTATTTGATGACATCTGATAATCTAATTTCAAGATTTAACTCAAAAGGCTTAATAAGTCAAATAAAAGAAAATTCAACAAATATTTGCCATCTCGAAGAAAAAGATAGGTCAATTTTAATTGGTGGTTATGGAGGTGTTCATCACTTTTCGGATTTCACGTTTAATAATTCCACTGTAGAAAATTTTTTCAATAATAAAATAGTTACTTCAATTCTGAAGGATAATGAAAATGGAATTTGGTATTGCACAGAGGGAAACGGTGTTTATTATCTCCCTTTTCGAAATTTTTTATATTATACGCCTGAGAATGGGCTTTCAGAAAGTAAAATAGCATGTGTTGCAAATGCCGGGAATACTGTTATCTGTGGACATTTGGATGGATCATGGTCAATTTTAAATAATCAAAGTGTAAAATCATTCAATTGTAACCCTGATGAAAGGGCAATTAAAACTTCTGTTAGAATTACCTCTATTCTCCCCGTTGATGCTGAAAATATTTACATAAGTACAACATTGAATATTTTCTCATTCAATCTTCATGATTTTTCTGTTAAACCAAAATTAGGAGTTGGGACAAAGGCTATGGTTGCTTCAAAAGCAAATACTTTCTGGTCGCTTGTTTTCCGAACATTAATTAAAAATAAAATAGGTAATTCCATTACCGAAATAAAAAGAATTGCAGTTAACACTTATACCGACAATATTTATGAGGATCGATCCGGCAGAATATGGTTATGTCCAACGAACAGTGTTTACATTTATGATTCAACAAATGGTTTAATTGACTTTGGAAAAAACAATCCATTGATGAATACACGTATGGTGGACTTTCAAGAAGATAAGGATGGAAATATGTGGATGGTGAGTAGAGGAAAAGGTGTGATTATTAAAAAAGGAAATTCCTATCTGAATATTACACAAAAGGAGGGACTAGCAGGAAATATGTGTCGAACCCTTTTTATTGATTCTTCAAATGTAGTTTGGGTTGGAACGAATAATGGTCTTAGCAAAATTGTCGTTGCGCAAGGAGAAGAATTCCGTTATATCGTAAACAATTACACTTCCAAAAATGGACTTCTTACGAATGAGGTAAATGATATTATCCAGAAGAATAATAAATTATGGTTAATTCATAATAATGGAATATCCATTTTTGATCCAAAAATAATTCGCGACAATGACATTCCACCCCCGGTTTACATTACCAACGTAAACTTTAATGAGGATACTGTTTCACTAAATGAAATTTCAAAACTTGAATACAATCAGAATTATTTTAATATCAGTTTTATTGGATTGTCGTATAAGGATCCCGGAAATTTAGAATATCGTTATAAACTAGAAGGCGTTGATTCCAATTGGAATTATACAAATTACACTTCCATAAAATACCAAACACTTCCTTCTGGAAAATATCGCTTTGTTGTATTTGCAAAAAACAATGATGGTTTCTGGAGTAAAAAACCAGCAACATTTTCATTTGTCATTTTTCCGGCCTGGTGGCAAACCTGGACTTTTACAATCGGTCTTATTATTTTTATTGCTTTAATAGCCTTTTGGATTTTCAGGTATCGACTTTTATCCATAAGAAACCGGGATCAGAAAAAATCTCAACTTCAAAATAGAATAGCAGGTATTGAATTAAATGCTTTGCGTGCACAGATGAATCCACATTTTGTATTCAATGCAATTAACTCTGTTCAATATTTTATCACTAATAATGATCCTGATTCTTCCCAAAAATACTTGTCAAAATTTGCACGTCTGATTCGGTATGTTGTAGATAATTCAAAACTTACATCTATTCCAATAAAAAAAGAGATTGAGGCACTGACCCTTTACCTGGATATTGAAGCATTACGTTTTGGAAAACACTTTGAATACACTATAAATGTAAATCCAAATGTTGATGTTGAATATGCACAAATTCCTTCCATGTTAATTCAGCCCTATGTCGAAAATTCAATCTGGCATGGCATTATGCATAAGGAAGGAATTGGAAAAATTGAAATTTCTATGGAAATGAAAGGTGAAATACTATACTGTATTGTAGAGGATAATGGAATTGGAAGAACAAAATCAAAGGAATTAAAAAAGGATAAGGAAGAACTACATAAATCAGTAGGAATGTCAAACACCAAAGAGCGACTTGAAATTATTAATCAAGTGAATAAAAGCAATATGAGTGTAGCCATTTCGGATGTTTTGAATAATAAAAATGAAATCTGCGGAACAAAAGTTGAAATTCATATCCCCATCAGCTGAAGTCTGCTAAATTTGTAACTATGATCAAGGCGATAATTATTGATGATGAAGAAAAAAGTCGGGTAACTTTAAATAACCTGATTTCAAAGCATTGTGAGAATATTACTGTTATCGAACATTGTCAATCTGTAGCAGAAGGTGTGAAATCGATTTCTAAAAATAATCCCGATCTGGTTTTTCTCGATATTGAAATGCCTTTTGAAAATGGATTTACTTTATTTGAAAAAATTAAAAATCCTTCGTTTCAGATAATTTTCACAACAGCTTATGATCAATATGCCATCAAAGCAATTAAATATAGCGCGCTGGATTATTTATTGAAACCGGTGGATGTGGATGATTTGAAAAATGCTGTCAAAAAATGTGAAGCAAAAAGTAAAGCTGAACCGAATCGGTCTGATGATATTGAAATGTTATTATCGGCATTAAAACTAAAAAGTAAATCTGCAAAAATTGCTGTTCCCACATTTGAAGGGCTACAGATGATCAGTGCAAATGAAATCGTAAAGTGTATTGCTGATGAAAGTTATACGCATATCACACTTGCCGATGGAAGTAAATTGGTAGTGAGTAGAATTTTAAAAGAGTTTGAAGAATTGCTTTCCGATTTGAATTTTTTAAGAATCCATAATTCTTCTTTAATTAATCTCTCGCACGTTAAAAAATATGTGAAAGGTGATGGTGGATATGTAATTATGTCCGACAATGAAACCGTAGAAGTTTCCCGCAGGAAGAAGAATGAATTGTTGCAGCGCCTAACTTTGGTGCATTTGTAGAAATCCCAATTATTTTCTGAACATGCCGAAAAAGGGCAAATTTCAACCGACTATTGATCGGAGTTGAAATTTCTTTTATTCTATTTGTTTTTTTGTGGCTCAAATTAAAATCTAAAAAAAGCCATGAAAAAATTAAAGTTCTATGTACTGCTTGCTATTTTGCTTGTTGTATCACTTCCAAAAATTACATCAGCGCAAGCTGGATCTTGTCCAGGAACACCAGCAAATCTTTGCAATTTGATTAATAATGGAGATTTTGAAACCAATACTGGTTTGCCAGCTAATTTAGTTTATAATCCTGGCCAGATAGGTTTAGATTGTCCATGGACTTCTTACCCTGGTCATACTGGAACAGCAGATTGCTTTTCTAGTCTTGTTCCAGCAGGGACCTCATTTTATGCACTAGGAAGTGTTGTCGGAACTGAAGCTCCAAATTCAGGAACTGGATATGCTGGTATGGCAACCAGATGGGGGCCAGGTGGTGCAGGATTTAGAGAATATTTTCAACAGTCGCTTCGCTGTCCTTTAATAGCGGGAGTAAATTATCACTTGTCTTTTTTCGTTTCTCTTGCAGATAATTCAGAATATGGAGGAGAAATAAAAGCAGCACTTTGTCCAAGCTTACCAGCTGCGGCAGGTTTTACTGCAATTGTTCCACCTGCTGGATCATCCATTTCACCTAACACTTTACTAAATACTGTTGCAAAAAAAACAGGATGGACATTGGTGAATTACACCTTTACTGCTAATGGAGGTGAGCAATTTATAATTATTGGAAATTTTAATCCAACCGATGCAGCTGGGGCAGCAATCTTTCCTGGATCAGGTTATGCAAATGCAGCTTACGTTTTTGTGGATGATATTTCATTAACTGTGAATTCTCCATTGGTCATTTCTGCAACTCCATCAACTGTGCCATGTGGCGGTACAACAGTTTTGACAAATAATTATAATGCTAACATTAACTGGACAGGCGGATCGTTGAGCTGTACTTCTTGTGTAAGTCCAACTACAGGTGCATTGAATACCACAACAACTTTTTCTGGAACAATTATGTATTGTACTGGTTGCAGTGAAACTGCAACAACAACTGTTACTGTTACTCCTTTGGCAGTTACGGCAACTGCTACACCATCAACGTTAACACCACCAACACTTACTTCAAGTACATTAACAGCTACAGTTACTGGTGGAGTTGGTCCATTTACATATAGTTGGACTCCTACCACTTCACTTAGCAATCCTTCTATTCAAAGTCCGGTGGCATCTCCGACTGTTACTACAGTATATACTTGCGTAGCAACAAATGCAGCTGGATGTAGTGCAACAACAACAGTGACGGTATTTGTTAATCCATCTACTTTGTGCACACTTCCATATGATTATAATTTAACTACTACAACTACTGCAGCAGCATTTCCTGCATTAAGCGGAGTAACGGGAAAAAATATTCATATCAATGGAACATTGACTGTTAATTCCAGCTTCAACTTCAGCGGTTGTAACATTGTTCTAGAAGCAGGATCTATCATTCAAACTTCGGGTGCAGGAACTGTTCTCTATGTTACAGGTCAAACACATATTTATACTTGCTCTGGAATGTGGAATGGTATTTCTTTAGTAAGTGGAACAAGTGCACAAATCATGAATTCTTCCATTATTGAAGATGCGATTAGAGCTGTAACAATTAATGCAGGAGCCACAGCTCAAATTGAATATTGCACATTCAACAAAAACTATACTGCAGTTGAATTAACAGCCAACACGAGTACAACTTCACCATTAAGCATGATCGGTTGCGTTGTTACTTGCAGGGATTTTCCAACTTATACCAATGTAATTCTGAACCCAACTGCCTTAGCTGTCTGGACAAATATTTATACAGGTGGAGCAGGAATATACCCTTCAACTTTTATGAAGGCACCTTATTTTGCATACAAATCAATCTATGGAGTATTTGCAACAGATGTGAATACACTTCAAGTTGGATCTGATTTTGCTGCAACTAATTTTAATGGATTTGATAATGTTGCAAGTACTGGTATCTATTTAACTCGAACGAATGCAACTATTTATAATAACCAATTCCGAAATATTACAAATGCTTCCAATTGTTTTACATGTACTCCACTAATTGGCGTAGCTATTTATGGAACCGGAAATGCCACTTCAAATTATTCCATAAAAGTCGGTGGTGTTCTTGTATATCAGCTTAATAAATTCAATGATGTTTATTCATCAATTGATGTTAACAATTATCAAACCAATGCAATTCTAAATAATATAATTTCGAATTCCATTACTACTACTCCAACTTTTGGAGGAATGGGTAAATCAGGAATTCAATTGAAGGCTGCCGCAAATAATACGGTTAAGGTTTTAAATAATAACATAACCAATTGCGCAACCGCAATAGCGGTTTATAGAAACACACTTACTGCTTCGCAAATTGTAACCTTACAAATAGATAATAATTCCATTACTGCCAATTCTACAGGATTTTGCACAACAGGAATTTATTTTACAGATGCTCCAACTGCAACATTAACTACAGCTACTTCAGAAATTGCTTACAATACAATTATCGAAAGCGCCAACTGTATTAGCATTCTTAAAGTAAAACCAAAAAATGATGTTTACAGCAACAGTTGTATGACGCGTTATGCATCAACAGGAAGTTTAAATGGAATTAAATTAGATGGTTGCACCAACCAAACTGTTTATCAGAATCATACAAAATATAATGTTGGTACTGCAGCGTTGAGTGGTGGAAATGTACTTGCGTACGGAATCTATTCAAAAAACAATACGAATGGTTCTATTCGTTGCAATTTAATCGAAGATGCTGCAAGTAGTTTTGTTTTTGAAGGAAATTATCCAAACGCAAATGCTTATTCACAAAACACATTCCGCCGAGCACAAAATGGATTGGTATTGTTAACTGCAACTACTGTGATTGGAACGCAAGGAACTTCGCTTGTCCCGAGTAATAATTATTGGGATCTTACTTTCCCTATGACTTGTCATATCGTAAACAACTCAACAACTGCATTAACACTTTGGGTAAACTCACCAACCTCAGGTCCCACTGCAACACAGCCAACTATTTTCTGCGGCTCAGGAACAAATTCAATCAATGTTACTGGTGCTGCAGGTCCAACTGCTTGTGGTCCCGTTCCTGCTCGACTTGCAGGTCCACAAGAAACGCAAACAACTGCTGCTGAACCGAACCTTTTAATGTTAGTTTTCCCAAACCCTAACAATGGTTCGTTCTCTATCCAAACCAATTCATCTGAAGCAAAAGACATTTTTGTATATGATGTAATGGGAAATGTTGTGCTTGAAATGAAACAAGTTTCAGAGGAAAATAATTCAATCGACATCACAAATCAAGCTTCCGGAATTTACATCGTTCACGTTGTTACAGGAAATTCGGTTGAAACACAACGCATCATCAAGCAGTAATTTTTAAATAAATTAAAAAGTCCTCTTAACAAATTGTTGAGAGGACTTTTTAATTATCAAAATAAATATTTCTACTCTACCTTCGCTAATTGTCTGGTCCAAACTTTATCTCCACACTTTACGCGCATCAAATAAATTCCAGCAGGCAGATCAGTATTTGCAACAAATGTAAATACTTGAGTACCGCCTCCACTATGCATTTCCTTCTGCACCGGTTGAACAATTTGTCCTAAAGCATTTACTAACTCTATTTCTACAGTTTCGGGTTGAGCCAACATAAAACTCAATTGAATATCATGTTCGAATGGATTTGGATAAGCATTAACGGAAGCTGAATTATTGTCCTGTGAATGAATTCCTGTCAAATTGCAATTAGAAGAGTTACCTGGCATGTTGGCATCCATCCAAATAATTCTTCGAAGAATCCATGATTTTAATGAATCTATTTCTCCTTGATAGGATTGGCGTGGCGCATCAACCTCTGGTGTTCCCGTTGCAACACCCATATTTCCCCAATAGGAATAATGTCTTTGTTGTGCTTCATTTGAATAAGCTGCAACAGAATCAATCACATGCCATAAATAAGTAGTGTCAAAAATAGTTCCGCGCAATTCTTGCCAACGACAATTCAATTCATTTGCAAAAGAAGAATCCTGCAAGAACCGAACATACCAGCCTGTACCATTTATATCTGGCCCACAATCATTGATATGATAGGACCATCCAGAGCCATCTGTTGCTTGAAAAATGTTACAATCCCAAATATTTTTCCAAGCCCAATCAAAATCCCAGACGGGTCCTGCATTTAATTTTCCATAAACTGTCGGTGACTGATCAATATTTTTATTGAAGTAACAACTCTTTTTAAATCCATCTGTATTTCTTGATAATTCATTCACAAGAAAATAATCTATAAAACTTCTGGTGTTAATATATTTTCGATAGCCTGTTGCGGTGTCCGTAAAATTCGGTCCATACAAAGCGGTTTCATAGGTATTAATAAAATTCTGAATATAGGCCTTTTGTTGCGGAACAATTGCAGCTGGTGTTGGATAATAATAAACCATATGTACATCCAAATTAAGATGATCAATCGGATGATAATTCAATAACCATGAATTAGAATTATCCCAGTAATCTGTTTTCAAAATATAACCACCAGAAACATCCGGAAATGCAATTTCGTTTGTATCCAACTTTGCAATCGCCACACGAGCCACATCACGTTTGATCAGTTCTGTCAAAACATAAACACCTTGGTATTCTCCATTTAAAACAACTTCACATAATTGATTTCTCGGTCCATAATGTCCCATATCTGTAAATGAATTATAGGCAAGCATATTGCGAACAAAAGATTTGTCGTTATACATCGCGATTAAATCCCAATCGCTTTCTGCTGGCATATTGATCAAAGAATGAACAAGTGCATTTCCTAAACTATCTCGTGTTTCGAATTCATATGGCAATTGTGGAAGTGATGCGGAATAATTTCCACGGATTTCAATTCCAACTTTTCCATTATAATTGTTGAATGGATCTGTCATATAATTTCGAAAGCCCGGTCCATTATAAATAATACCCATATCAGCAGTAATTTTCCCTGTTTGATTAATGGTTTGAGTATTTGTATTGATAATAACAATCGGCATATTCGATGAAGTGAATGCGAAATAAGGATAGGTCGCAGGATTATTTCCAAACGTAATTGACCACGACAAAAGATTTCCTGAATCCTGGGCAGCCATATCTCTTACACGCAATATCCATGTTCCATTTCCATTCTGCCCATTATTCACCATTCCCATATAGGCTTGCGGAATAAAAGTTCCAGTGAATGGTGGAGCACTTGTTGTGATATTTGTAGGTGCCGTAACATTAAAACAAGTATTCGTATAATTTTGTCCGCCACCACCTAAACCAGATGCTAATATTTTTGTTGTGCCATCTGGAGCAATAATGGAAATCTCAAGATCGCCATCATAGGTATGCGTTAGATTCAAACAAATTGTTTCCAGTCCAAAACCAATAGTGTCAATCATTGAAGGAGTTAATCCACTAACTAAAAGAGGAAAGTCGTTTGTTGCAACATCGTTAATGACACCAATTGTTCCTGAAAAAGTTTGCGCTGTAGATTTTTCGAAACTCGAAATTGTAAATAAAATTGTAAAAGCAAAAACCAGTTTTTTCATTTTGGAGAAATTCATATTAAACTATTTTCTATTCAGCTTTTGCCAATTGTTTTGTCCAGGATTTATTTCCAGCTGTGAGACGCAATAAATAAATTCCAGCTGGTAAATTTTCAGGTGCAATAAATTGCAAGGTTTGATCTCCTCCTGAATGTTGTAACATCTGCACTTCGATCGTTTGTCCAAGGGAATTCAAAAGTTCAACTTTCACAAGTTGTGCATCTGGCAAATAAAGATTCAAATTGATTTCATTACTGAATGGATTTGGATAAATAGATGAAATAGAATTTCCTGGATTTTCCGTTGCAACACCAGCAATATTGCAATTTTGTAAAGTACCTGGCATATTTGCATCTAGCCAATTCCATCTGTTATTAATCCAGGTTTTTAATTCATTTACTTCCCCTTGGTAAGATGTAGGAAGAGGGCCCGGGTTAGGCCAAACATATGCACCTAAGATAGGCCACACGGTAAAATTTCTCGCTTGAGATTCGTTCAACAACAAAGCCATCGAATCGCAATAGTTCAACAAAAAAGGTTTGCTCAAAATCGTCTGACTTAACTCCGTCCAACGACATTTCACTTTATCCTGAAAATTAGGATCCTGCATTAATCGTTCCCACCAGAATGGAACTTGCCATCCATCACCACCACAAACATTTCCGAATTGGTAGGCCCAACCTGTATCCACTGCGCCATCGCAATAATTTGCATTTCCCCAAGCAATATCGTAATCCCATGTTGGCCCGATCACCAATTTTCCACCTTTGCTGTATTTAGTTTTATACAGATAAGTGCTCAAGCGATAACCATCAACGTTCTTCGACATTTCATTAATTAAAAAATAATCAATAAAGGAATTCACATTCATGTAATGTGCATAGCCGATTGCTGTATCTGCAAAGTTTGGTCCTGCCAATGCCGTTTCAAAACTATCGACATACATCTGTATATAGGTTTGCTGTTGCGGAACAATTGTCAACTCGCTCGGATAATCATATTGAAAATAAATTGTTTGTCCATTTGTCGAAACCGCCGGTGCATAAGGAGAAGTCCATCCTGCACCAGTACTTGCAGTGGTCTTGTCCACTTTAATAATATATCCACCTGTTAAACTGTCCCCATAAATTTCCGTCACATCTAATCTTGAAATATCAACGCGATTTTTATCACGCTTAATTTTTTCTGTCAATAAATAAACGCCCATGTATTGACCGTCAATTATTAATTCAACCATTCTCCAGCGTGGTGCATACCAACCCATTTGACGGGAGAGATAATAGGAAAGCGAATTGTTCAATAATGATTTGTCAGAATAATTTGCAATTAAACACCAGTCATGTTCTTTAGGCATTCCAAGCAAAGAAGAATCAATTGCATTACCATTTACATCCCAAGTTTCAAATCCATAAGATTTCTTAGGAAACATTTGTGAACTTGATCCGCGCACTTCAATTCCAATTTGTGCATTGTAACTATTCCAAGGATCAGAAAGATAATTTCTGTTTCCTACTCCGTTGTAAATAATTCCTGCATCACATAATATTTTTGGACTGTCAGGAATAGTTTGATTATTTGTATTGATAACAAACACAGGAAGATCAGAAGAAGAAAAAGAAAAATATTTTGCAGGAGCATTCCCGAATGTGATACTCCAGCTGAGTAAATTTCCCGAATCTCCACCTGCCATATCAATGATGCGCAAAATCCAGGTTCCATTTCCATTCTGTCCATTATTCACCATGCCCATTTGTCCTTGCGGAGAAAAAGTTCCGGTAAAAGGAGCGAGTCCTTGTGCAATTGGTGTAGTTGCGAAATAATTAAAACAGGTATTTGTATAATTATCATCTGAACCACCAATACCACTGCTAAGAATTTCACTTGTTCCGTCAGGAGCAATAATTCTGATTTCAAGATCAGCATCCCATGTATGTGTCAAATCGATACATACTGTTTCCAATCCAAAATTTAAAGTGTCAATTGTGGAAGGAACCAGACCAGAAACCGTTAATGGAAAATCATTTGTTGCAACATCATTAATAAGGCCAATAGCACCTGTAAACGTTTGAGAAAAAAGAGTTGTAATTGAAAAGGTAATTCCTAATCCTAGTAAGTAAAGTTTTTTCATTTTTAAAGTTAGGAAAAAACTTATCGCAATAGAAATAAAGAGTAGAGTACTCAGGAAAAAAATCAATTAAAAGCTATTCGTCCTTTTTTTCATTAGACGAAAGTCGATTTTCCTTAGACAAAAATTAAAGGCCGAACTGACGCAAGTGATGATCCAAATGTTTCCATTGTGTTTCACCCCATTGCTGTGGAGTGAGTTTTCCGAAAAATGAATGCGGATGTGTAGTTGCGCCTTTTTCACCACCTAGATACATTCGTTTTAATAGCTGAAGTAATTTTGCTTTTTCATTTTCGAGATCACGTGCATCAGTAATAATTATTTCTGCTGCAGTTGGACTATCCTTTGGAAATGGTTTTTCACTCAAGAAAGATTTTTTTATAAAACCGCCCAATAGATATCCAATGAATTTTCTTTTCAATTTCACATCACCTAAAGCAAGTTCAACTGCAGCAGAATTGTGTGCCATCATTTGAGCAACATTCATTTTGCCCCAAATTCTTTGTGTTTCCGGTTTTGCAGATTCGATTCGTTTAACCAATTCTGCATAATCAATTTCATTAAAAACAGTCTTCATGGGCTTGATTTTGGTATTGGAGGGCAATATTAAAGAATTGGGCGGTAATATTCGAGATTTTCTAAATATCCTATCTTATTCATTTTAAGTACATTAGAACTTTAGTAACCTCATTTTTTGAGCAAATAAGCGGCTCCTATTCTCCTTTTTTCATATATTTGTTATTCACAATAAAAAAAACATCACAATGGAAAGTGGAATTGTAAAATTCTTTAATGAATCTAAAGGTTTTGGATTCATCAAAGTAAACGGATCAAATCAAGAAGTATTTGTTCACGTTTCAGGTCTAACAGATCAAGTTCGTGAAAACGACGCAGTTACCTTCGATCTTCAAGAAGGTAAAAAAGGCCTAAACGCCGTAAACGTAAAATTGGCTTAATCTCCTATTTTATATTTGAAAAAAGTCCTCGAGTAATCGGGGACTTTTTTTGTGCTTTATCCTGAGCATTCTAATTGAAAAGACCTGAAATAACATTAGAAAAGGTGAAAAAATTGCGTTGAACTAATTTATTTACATAGTTAATATAGCCAATATCAACCCATTACCATTTATCTTAACTAGGGAAGGTATAAATTAGAAATAGCTGGACTTATTCAATGTATCTTTGCCGCTCACATAAAACAATTATTACAATGGATAGTGGAATAGTAAAATTCTTTAATGAGTCTAAAGGTTTTGGATTCATCAAAGTAAACGGTTCAAATCAAGAAGTATTTGTACACGTTTCAGGTCTTGCAGATCAAATTCGTGAAAACGATGAAGTAACATTCGATCTTCAAGAAGGCAAAAAAGGCCTTAACGCCGTAAACGTAAAATTGGCTTAATCACCTCTTTTATATTTGAAAAAAGTCCTCGAGCAATCGGGGACTTTTTTTGTGGAATAAAATGAAGGGAATTTTTTAGCGTCTTTTATTCAAACTTAGCGTCACCCTCTTTCTTCTTCACACCAGTTCGATTGAACTTCACACCAAAAACAATTTCATGGGTGCCTGTAGAATAATTTCCTAAATCAGTGGTTGTAAAATCATAAGAATAACCAAGCTCCAGATTTTCCCTGAAAATATATCCGGTATAAATAGCAATCGCATCACGGTTGCGATAAGATCCACCCAGCCAGAATTTTTCTTTGTAAATCATTCGCATTCCTAAATCAAATTGTATAGGAACTGGTGCTGCATATTTAATAAGTGCAGATGGCTCTAAAACAAAATCATCTCCAATCGGCTGGCGATATCCAAGCATTCCATAATAATGACGTTTCATCAAACTCGTGGTATTCGACATGTAGTCAAAGAATTTTAATTTATTTTCCTGGATCTGCATGCAAGACATGCCTACCCAAAAACGATTGCTATACAAATAAAATCCTGCATTAAAATCAGGAGTGAGAACCGATTGTAAAGCATTCATGATAATAAGATCACCCGCATCATGCAGATTTATTTTTTGTCCGTCCACCATAAATTGTAAAATTCCAGCAGACAAACCAAAAGACAATTTTATTTTTTCTGTAATAGGTGCATGATAAGCATAGGACATATAAAAACCCGTACGACGTGTAGGTCCAACGATGTCTGTAAATAATTGTCCGCCGATTCCCATGTGATCAAATTTCAATGGGCCATTCACACTCAACATATAAGTACGAGGCGCATCTGTAATTCCACCCCATTGATACCGGTTTGCTGAAATGCCTTCGAAATAATTATTCTTTCCACCAATCGCAGGATTCATAACATAACTGTTCAACACATATTGACTGAAATGCGGTAGCTGCTGCGCAAATGTTGCGAGCGGAGAAAAAACAAGAAGCAAATAAATAAACTTTTTCATCTCTTTGTTTTTATCGCATAATCGTTAATGGTCCCGTGTAAACATCAGGGAATAGCGGGTCATTTAATTTGATAATGTAGTAATAGGTTCCAACTGGAACATCTTTTCCATCAAAGCGCCCATCCCATGGCGGATTATATCCGATTGAATTAAATAATAATTCTCCCCATCGATTATACACTTCCACTTGACAATTCGGGAACAGAATTATATTATCAATTTGCCATACATCATTAACACCATCACCATTTGGTGTAAATCCGTTTGGGAAATCAATTGCCGGAACAACAATTAAATTCATTGTGTCACTTCCAACGCAACCATTAGCATCGGTAACAAAAACTGTATACGTCGTAGTTGCCGCAGGAGAAGCAACAGGATTTGACATTGTAGGATCACCTAATCCAATTGTAGGCCCCCATCCAAAAATAGATCCAGAAGGTCCTGTCGGATTTCCACCAATTGTTGTAGTTGCTCCTGTAAAAATAGTTTGATCAGGTCCTGCGTTTACAGTGGGAGGAGGAGTTGCAGATACAAAAACTGTATCAGTGGAAGAACATCCTCCATTTGTTGCAACAAGAACATACGCAGTAGTTCCTGCTCCTGGATTTACAATAATATTTATCGTATTTCCAACAACAGTATTAGCGGGTAATTGTAACCATTGATACGAAGTTGCATTCGTGCTTCCAGAACCGTCCAAAGTAAGCGCACCTCCTTGACAAGAGGTTGTGTCGTTACCTGCATCTGCAATAATATTTGTCAGTGCATTTACAACAATGGTATCCGTTATGGAACATCCGTTTGCGTCTGTAATTGTAATCGTATAAGAACCGGACAGAATTGCAGAAAGATCCTGTGTACTTGCAGTAAATGCGTTTGGTCCGGTCCAGGAATAACTATAAGGTGTAGCTCCGCCATTAATTGTAATGTCAATTGCACCATCCAAGGAATTATTGCAGAAAGCATCTGTAACAACCGGAGCACTTGCAACTAAAACAATCGGAGAGTTTATAGTATAATTTTGTATCAAAGTACAACCGTTGGCATCGGTTACAGTTACAGTGTAAGTTCCTCCACAAAGATTTGTGGCAGTAGTGGTGGTCTGTCCTGTTGGATTCCAGCTGTAGGAGTAAGGCAAAGTCCCTCCAGAAGGAATTGCCGTAATAAATCCATTACAAGCATTCGCACAAAGTTCATCCTGTACAAACAAGAATGATCCTGCAAGCGGAGTTGGCTGAAGAATTGAAACTGAACTTGTACTTATACAACCTGTAGCGTCAATTGCTTGAACAATAAAATTGCCTGCACAGAGACCGGTAATTGTATCGTTCGTTGCTGCATTACTCCAATTATATGTATAAGGAGCATTACCACCCACTACCGTCACGGTTGCAGATCCATTACAACTTGCATTACAACTTTCTCCAGTTGCATTTGCCGTTACAGTCATTCCACTATTCTGATTACTGATTGGAATAGTTTGTGTTTGGGTACAACCAACAGCATCGGTAAGGGTTACGGTATATAATCCTGCACACTGGCCACTAATAATTGAAGTGGTTTGTGCACCTGGGAGCCACGCATAAGTATATGGACCTGTTCCACCAATTGGATTTAAAGAAATACTTCCTGAACAAACACCACAATTGGTATTTGAAATTAATTGATTTGGTAAAATTGCTGAAGGAGAGGTAATGGTAAAGCTTTGTGTTAATATACAACCCGCCGCATCCCGAATTTGAGCGGAATACACTCCTGCACATAAACTTGTAATTGAAGATGTTGTTTGACCACCTGGCAACCACAAATAGGTATAAGGTAAAATTCCACCTGTAGGAGCAAGTGAAATTGATCCATTGCATGTTCCGCTACAGGTAGTATTTATTTGTGTGGCATTTGCAGCTGTAGGACCACCACTGCTGCTGATATTAATTGTAAAGGTTGTAGAACATCCAGCAGCGTCTGATACAACAACCGTAAATACACCGGCGCACATTCCATTTACAGAAGAAGTTGTTGCTGCGTTGCTCCATAAATAGTTGAAAGGTGGCGTTCCTCCGCTTGCATTTAGAACTGCGGATCCATTACAAAGTCCACAAGTTGTTGGAGTAATTATTGGATTTACAACAATTGGATTTGGATTGGTAAGCGTAACTGGAATATTAATGCTACAACCACTAGCATTAGAAACAACAACATTATAATTGCCAGCACATAAAGCTGTGGCAGTAGCAGTTGTTTGTCCTAATGGATCTGACCAATTATAAATAAATGGCGCATTACCGGAAGTTATATTTACAGTAGCCGCACCATTACAAGTATTTGCGCAAGGAGGATTTACTGAAACAACATTTCCAGCGAGGAGATTCCAAGGATTTACATTCGAAATGGAAGTTTGAGTACAACCGTTTGCATCTGTTATAGTTGCAGCGTATGAACCTACACATTGTGAATTAATAGAAGGCGTTGTTTGTCCACCAGGTGCCCAAACATAAGTGTAAGGCCCCGTTCCTCCAGCTGTGTTTAAGGAAACACCTCCATCACAAATTCCAGTGCATGTTGCGTTTGTCACAAATGGATTTCCATTGATTGGCAATGGGGTATTAATAACAACAGGAGAGAATCGAATACAGCCATTCGCATCGGTTACTTGCAAGAAATAATTTCCCGCACACATTCCCACTAAATTATTTACCGTTTGTCCACCTGGATTCCACAGGTAAGTATAAGGTCCCATTCCTCCAATCGGCGTTACCATTGCAGTTCCATTACAAGAAGCTGGGCAAGTGACATCCGTTGAAACTACAGTTTCACCTGTTGGCCCGCCGGAATTATTTATGACAACTGTAAATGTCCCAACACATCCTGTTGCATCTGTCAATGTTAGTGTATAAACACCTGCACAAACATTTATTTGATTTGCAGTTGCGGGTAATCCACCTGACCAAGTATAAGTATAAGGACCAATTCCTCCTGAAGGATTTACGTTTATTGTTCCGTCACAATTTCCACAACTTGCAGGAGCTGTTGCAGTAAGAATTGACATTCCTGAAACAGGTGTAACATTTACTGTTTGAATATCTGTACAACCATTTCCATCAAACACGGTTACAGTATAAGAGCCCACACATAAACCTGAAATCGTTGAAGTTGTTTGTCCACCTGGAGCCCACAAATAAGAATAAGGAGATGTTCCGCCAACTGGATTGGCAGTTGCTGTTCCATTACATCCACCATTACATTGCGGACTTATGAAAGAAGTGTTTGCCTGCAATATTGGAGGTTGTGCAACATTCGTGGTTACATTTTGCGAGCAGCCATTGTTATCGGTAACCACCACTGTATAAATTCCGGCACATAATGAAGTAGCAGTAGGCGTGGTTTGTCCGCTTGGTGACCAATTATAAGTATACGAAGGAGAACCGCCAGAGGCATTTACACTTGCTACTCCGTTGCAATTTCCATTACATGTTAATGGACCACTACTTGCAGATAAAACAATTGCAGAAGGCTGAAGAATATTTATAGAAGTTACAGATGAACATCCATTTGCATCAAGGGTAATTACAGAATAGGCACCTGCGCAAAGACCAGTTGCTGTTGGAGTTGTGCCTCCACCAGGGGACCAAGTATACGTATATCCTGGGATTCCTCCGGATGCAGTTACTGTTCCAGTTCCGTCACAAATTCCATTGCAACTTGCATTCGTGGATGCGATAGATGAGATTAATGGTGATGGTTCAGTGATTGTTACAATTTGTTGTGTAGTACAACCATTTGCATCCGTTACATCTACCGTATATGATCCTGCACAAAGATTAGCTACAGCAGCAGTTCCTTGTCCCGAAGACCAACTATAGGTAAAAGGACCAGTTCCTCCAGATACTGCCACTGAAGCAGTGCCATTACATGCTCCATTACAAAGCACATTGACAAAAGTTGCAGCAGAAGTAAAAGCAGCGGGCTCATTAACAACAATCTGTTGTGTTATAGTACAAAGATTAAAATCGGTAATAGTCACTGTATAAATTCCTGCTATTAGCCCCGAAATAGTTTGTGTGGTTTGTCCACCAGGCGCCCATAGATAAGTGTAGGGACCTGTACCTCCACTTGGATTTACAGTAATGCTTCCATTTGAATTGCCAAAGCAGGACACATCTAGCACAACTGCACCAGCGGTGAATGGCAATGGTTGTGTAATGACATAACTTGCAAATGTGATACATCCAGCATTGTCTGTCACTTGGCAGAAATAAGTTCCTGCACATAATCCAGTTACTGTCGTTGTACCATCTCCTGTAGGATTACCAGGAGTCCAATCGTAAGTGAATGGAGCTGCGCCTCCTGTAACTGTTGCAGTGGCCGTTCCATCACAAGCTGCGTTGCAACTTACATTGGTAGAAGTAGCTACAACAGTAGGACCGTTAACGTTACTCACGGCAATTGGAGTGGTAACAGAACATCCACTCGCATCAGTAATCGTTACTGTATAAATTCCAGGGCAAAGATTTGTAATCGATGAAGTCGTTTGTCCACCAGGAGCCCAAACAAACGAGTAAGGACCAGATCCTCCATTTGGATTTGCAGATATACTTCCATCACAAAAGGTACAATTGGCCGCAACGACTGTTTGGTTTGCAACAATCAAAGTAGGTTCAGTAATATTAAAAATCACAATAGCTGTACAATTATTCGCATCCGAAATTGTACAGCTATAAGAACCCACGCATAATCCGTTTACAGATGCTGTCGTTTGATTTCCGGGAGACCAGAGATAAGAATATCCTCCCGTTCCGCCAGAAGCAGTGACTGCTGCAGTTCCATCGCATGTTCCATTACAACTTGCATTTGTAAATACAGAAGTTGATGTTAATGCAATCGGATCAACAAAGGTTACTGTAGCGGTATTAAAACATCCATTAGCATCAGTTGCTGTTACGGTATATGTTCCAGCACAAAGACCATTGACAGTTTGAGTTGTTAAGTTTCCAGGCATCCAAATGTAAGAGTAAGGATTTGCACCTCCTGATGCATTTGCACTTGCAATTCCATCACATGAACTTGCACAAGAAAGATTGGTTGATGAACTAGTAACTAAAATATTTACAATTGGATTTACTGTGCAAGTTGCTGTTGTAGTACAACCAGCAGCATCAGTTACAGTCACCGTATAACTTCCAATACAAAGTCCTGTCGCTGTAGGATTTGTTTGAATGGTAGGAGTCCAGAAATAAGCATATGGAGCAGTTCCTCCGCTTACAGCAACCGAAGCTGTGCCATTACAAAGTCCACAACTGGAAGTAGTAGCCGATACCAATGCTGATAATGGAGAAGGTTGTGTAATATTTACTTGTTGATTTACTGAACAACCATTATTATCGGTTACAGTACAAGTATATGTTCCCGGACAAAGTCCATTTATGTTGTTTGTAGTAAATGCACCCGGCATCCAAAGAAATGTATAGGGAGCAGTCCCTCCAATTGGTGCAGAAGTTGCGCTTCCATTACAACCGCCGTTACAAGAAACATTATTAGAAGTAATTCCTGCATTTAAAGCAGGAGGCTGTGTTACAGTAATTGTTGCTGTTGAATTACAATTTAAGGCATCCGTTACAGTTACCGTATATGATCCCGCGCACAATGCATTTATTGACGAAGTGGTTTGTCCGCCTGGTGCCCATAAATAAGTATAAGGCGCCGTTCCTCCAGAAGCAGAAACAGAAGCGCCACCATTACATGAACCGTTACAAGTAGTATTCGTAACTCCTGGTACTAGTATTAGAGCAATAGGTTGTATAAGAATAACAGAAGCTGTATTCACACATCCATTAGCATCCGTAATTTGAACTGTATAATTACCAGCACATAAATTATTAATCGATGATGTCGTTTGTCCACCTGGCGACCACAAATAAGAATAGGGTGGAGTTCCTCCTGAAACGACTGCAGCAGCTGCTCCATTACATGAAGAATTGCAGGAAATCTGTGTGGCATTTATTGAAACTAATAATGGGTTTGGTTGTGTAATAGTAATCGTTTGGTTTCTTGTACATCCGTTTGCATCTGTTACGGTTAGCGTATAAGCACCCGGACATAATCCGTTAATTGAATTTGTAGTCAAAGAACCAGGCATCCACAAAAAAGAATAAGGTCCTACTCCACCACTAGGTGTGGAAGTTGCAGTACCATTGCATGAGCCATTACAAGTAACATTTGTGAAAGTTGCATTAGTTTGCAACTGTGGTGGTTGAGTTATCGTAACGGTGCTTGTAGCAGTACAATTATTTGCATCCGTAATCGTAACTGAATAAGAACCGGGACACAAGGAAGAAATATTTTGCGCATTAATATTTCCCGGCATCCAAACATAGGTATATGGACCAATACCACCTACTCCATTTGCCGTTGCGGTTCCATTGCAAGAACCAAAGCAAGAAATATTTGTTCCGGATGAATTTGAAAGTAATTGCAGTGGCTGTGTTAAGGTAATTTGTCCGCTTGACTGACATCCATTTGCGTCAGTAACTGAAACGGTATAAGTATTTGGGCAAAGCGAACTCGCAGTTGATGCTGTACCACCACTTGGAGCCCAAGAGTAAGTATATCCAGGTGTTCCTCCCGAAGCATTTGCAGCAGCAGTTCCATTGCATGATCCAAAGCAAGAAATATTTACTCCAGTAGGCGCAACAACCAATGGTGTTGGCTCAGTGATAGTAACTTGATTTACTGCTGTGCAACCATTCGCATCTGTAACTGTAAGATTATAAGTACCTGCACATAGACCTGCTCTGTTTGGTGTTGTCTGACCTGCGGGTGTCCATAAATAGGTGTATGGAGCAATACCTCCAGTTACTGTACTTGTTGCTGTTCCATTACAGGCACTGTTACAATTTGCATTTGTATGTGCAATTGAGACTTGCAATAATGCTGGCTGAGTAATTGTAGCAGTATAATTCGAACTGCAACCATTGAAATCTGTAACAGTACATGTATAAGAACCAGGACAAAGTCCATTAATGCTATTTGTAGTAAAACTACCCGGCATCCATAAATAAGTATATGTTCCCGTTCCACCAGTTGGCAAAACTGTTGCCGTGCCATTACAGGCTCCAAAACAGATAACATTTGTTCTAACTCCATTTGGAATTAATGGCGAAGGTTGTGTAATAACTGACTGTTGTGTAACTACACAACCATTGATATCAGTTACCGTTAATGTATAAGTTCCTGCACATTGTCCTGAGATAGTTGAGGTCGTTTGTCCTCCAGGTGCCCAGAGGTAGGTATAACCAGGTGTTCCTCCAGCTACGGATGCGGTGCTTGAACCATTACATTGTCCATTACATAAAGGAGAAACGTTAGCAAAGAAAATAATTAATGGAGGAGGATCCGTTACAATTGCAAATGCTGGAACCTGATCACCGTTAATTAAATCAGTAACAACAACGAGATAAGTTCCTGCGCAAAGTCCAGTGGCAGTAACTGTTGTTTGAGTATTACTCCATAAATATGAAAAACTTCCTGAACCACCAACGACTACAGCAGTTGCTGTTGCAATACATGCTCCGTTACAAAGATTTGGTACCACAACTGTTGTTACGGTATGTGATTGAGGAGTTGGTGGATCACCAATGCGTTGCGAATTTCCAAAAAATACATTTCCTTTTTTGCCAGAAGATCGTATAGCAGTTTCATCCGCTGAAAATAAAGATAGACTAACTAGTTTTGAATTTTCATTTACAATTACCGCAGCTTGTTTTTGGATTTCAATTGCATTATTAACATAAAGTTTATCTTTAATAGAATAGACATTTGCACATCCATCTTTTTTCGGACTTAGGAAAATAAATTCTCCTACGAAAACATGACCATTCGTATAGATTTCAGCTATTGAATTATCCCGGAAACAAGCTAATTGATCATTGAATTTCCACTTCCCTGCAAATTGATCATTAAATTCAGATTCCACAAAAAGGGATCCGTTAATATTTATTTCTCCATTTCCTTTTAAACTCAGCTGATGCAATAGACCGCCAAGAATATTTTCATTATAAAATTTGAGGTTGTTGCAATTTACATTTCCAGAAATTGAAATAGTGTCAAAAGTGGTGGAAAGGTTTTCAATAAAAACATTATCCTGAACGGTTGGAATAGCACTTCCACCGGAGCCATTTAGGAAGGATGACCAATGCGAAACATCATTCCAGTTTCCGGTTCCACCCACCCAATAGCGATCACTCGCAAAAAGATTTGCGCTGAAAAATAAAAAAAGAAGGAAAGCAGGTAAGCGCTGTTTCAAATTGGTGTTTCGTTTGGATTTTGCCCGTAATCGTTAACGATCATTGTTTGCCGCGACAATCGTTAACTGTTGAAAATTCAACTGGGGTTAAACTTTTTACGAAATCGGGGCAGAATCGTTACTTTTTACTTCCGAAATATAAGAATTATCATTGGTATTTTATCTCAAATAGGAGCAACGAATTCATACTATGGTACTTATAGCTGAATTTTGGCATTTTTTCGGGCCAAATAGAATATAATTGCGTGAAAACCAGCAGGTTTTTGACTTTAAAAACGATAGGCATTGATTACCTTTACCACGCATAATGTTGCAAATACAGTAATGAAAAACCAAGAAGAATCTGTCAGTCCAGCAAGCGATATTCCTGTTTTATTAAAAATAGGGGAACATTTTATTTTGCAGGGTGAAATTCGTTCAGCTACCCGTTTTGGGAAAGGTTGCAGAATTACACTTCATAGAGGGGATGAATATGTCGTGAATGTAAGTTATGATCGAGTCGTAGATTTTGTAAAATAAAAAATCCGTTCTCGGAATCAATGCAACATCATAAACAGCAGGAAAAATTCAATTGAAAATCCTGCAAGAAATCCAAAAAAAATTTGAGCTGGAGTATGTGCGTTTAAATAAAGTCGGGCTGTACCTAATAAACCCGAAAGAAAAAATAGTCCAGCCAAAATCAAAGGATTTTCACCTTGCTGCAAAATAAAAATTGACAGGATTCCGCCACACAAACCACCAATACCAATCATGTGGAGACTTATTTTCCATTTGATATTGATAAGCAAGGAAAGTAAAATTCCAACGATTGCGCCCAATAAAAAGAGTTGGATAAAAACCGGGACAACTCGATTTTGTAAAATATAAAATGCTCCGAGATAAATTATGGCTGCTAATAATATAGGCCAGTTTCTTTCTTTCTGTTCTTCAATTTGGATAGTTTTTATATTTCCAACTTTCAGCAAAACCAAAAGCGTAATCATTGGAATAACGACAGTACTGGAAAAAAGTAATCCAAGTATTCTTAGGGGAATTGTTTTATCAGGAAAGGAAAATTCTGAGGGGATAAAATAAAAATAAATAATCGCGGCGTAGGTCACCATGACCATAGGATGAAGGATGATGGAGAGGAAATTGGAAAAGTATTTCAAGATTAGAGTTCCTTCCGCAATCGTGCAACAGGAATATCCAATTGCTCACGATATTTTGCAACGGTTCTTCGTGCAATATTATATCCCTTGTCCTTCAGGATTTTTGCAAGACGATCATCGGTCACTGGTTTCTTTTTGTCTTCAGCTGCAATGACATCAGATAAAATCTTTTTTACTTCACGTGTAGAAACTTCTTCCCCTGCATCATTAGAAAGTGATTCGGAAAAAAATGTTTTCAAAAGAAAAGTTCCAAATTGCGTTTGAACATATTTACTATTCGCAACGCGCGATACTGTTGAAATATCAAGTCCTACTCTATCTGCGATGTCTTTCAGAATCATCGGCTTCAATTTCGTCTCATCGCCTTCTAAAAAATATTCATATTGATATTCCATGATGGCTTCCATGGTTAACAATAAAGTCTGTTGACGTTGTCGCAAAGCATCCATAAACCATTTTGCAGAATCAATTTTCTGTTTGATAAATGTTACCGCTTCTTTACTGCTCTTTTCTTTGCTCTTTCCATATTCCATCAACATATTCGAATACATTCCGCTAATGCGAAGGTCCGGCATGTTGCGATCATTCAAGGAAAGATCAAGTTTTCCATCATTATTATTGACCAGAAAATCAGGAATAACATCCTGTACTGTTCGTGTTCCTTCACTAATAGAACTTCCCGGACGCGGACTTAAATTGGTGATTTCCTTAATGACAAGTTTTAAAGATTCATCATCAATTCCTAAGCGGCGGGAAATTTTTTCGTAATGTTTTTTGGAAAATTCTTCCATGTGTTCCTGAACAATACGCATGGCCATAATGACATGTGGTGTTTTCGGAATTTTTCTTTGTAATTGCAAAAGCAAACATTCCTGTAAATCGCGAGCGCCGACTCCTGCTGGATCAAAGGTTTGAACGATATCTAATAACTCTTTAAGTTCGTCTTCTGTTGTAGTGATATTTTGAGCGAAGGCAAGATCATCAATAATTGCAGGAAGTTCGCGACGCATGTAACCATCTTCATCAATATTACCAATGATATAAGCACCCACTTGATAATGATGATCGTCAATTGGTTGTAATCCTAATTGCGTAAGCAGTAAATCGTGAAATCCGGGACCTTGTGAAAGCGGCATTTCTCTACGCTCTTCATCGGGACTATTATTATTTGCATGTTCTTTATAAGAATAACCTTCATCCTCATTCATGTAATCACCTAAAGCGAAATCCTCATCTACATCATTGTCCTTTTCTTTTCCGTCTTCAAACAAACCATCATCATCCTCATCGATTTCATCTTTGTTATCCTCTTCGGTGTTTTCGTCACCTTCTTCCAAGGCAGGATTCACTTCCATTTCCTCTTTGATACGTTGCTCCAACGCCACAGTAGGCAATTGTAACAGCTTCATCAACTGAATTTGTTGAGGAGAAAGTTTCTGTAAGAGTTTATGTGAAAGGCCTTGGCGTAACATAAAGTGTAATTCGTTGCACTAATGTACGGGATAAAATTAAAAAATGGAACGATTTTTGATGAAGAAAGTTGAGGTTAATTCAAAAAAAATCCTCTCTACAATGTTGCAGAGAGGATTTTTATTTTTATTAAATATTATTTCTCGATCGTAATATGCTCTGAAGAAGAAAATTTCTCTGAAGAAATATTCAGGGTATAAACCCCAGAAGCAACACCAACAAGATTGATTTTGTTTTCGGATCCAGCTATCACATTTTTGATTGAATTGGTGAAAACTACTCTTCCAGCAAGATCTGTTATTACTATAAACATTTCTTTTGCATCATAATTACTGTTGATAGTCAGATTTCCGTTTGAAGGATTCGGAAATACATTGATACCGGAATTATTTGTGAAATTATTAATTCCAGTACAAGCATTTACCATAACAATTACAGTAGCCGTTCCTGTACATCCATTTACATCTGTAAAATTGTAGCTCAGTGTTTGAGCTCCATTTCCAGCCGTCGCAGGAGCAAAAGAAGTACCTGTTACTCCCGGTCCCGACCATGTTCCGCCCGCAGGTGATCCTGTCAAGGAAACGTTTCCATCGTTTAAACAAACTGACGTTGAAGATGCGGTTCCAGTTACCGTTGGATTAGCATTAATTGTTACGTTAACAGAAGATGCATTGGAACATCCAAAAGCGTCCGTAACTATTACACTATAAGTTCCAGATGTGCTAACAGTAATTGTTTGCGTTGTAGAATTATCGCTCCACAAATAATTAATTCCGTTTGTTCCGGCATCAAGTGTTGCACTTCCGCCGCATTGTGTAATATCAATTCCAAGATCAACAATTGGAAGTTGATTTACAGTAACTGTAATTGTATTTGAATTAACACATCCATTCGCGTCGGTTCCAGTAACAGTATAAGTCGCTGTTGAACTTGGAGCAACAATTTCTGTGGATGATGTTCCTCCAGATGGTGCCCATACAAAACTATTTGCACCATTTGCTGTCAAAGTAGAACTCGAACCAACACAAATAGGATCTGCTGATGCCGTAACGTTAATTGTAGGAAGCGGATTTGCTATAATGGTGAATGTTGTAGTTCCAACACATCCATTTGCATCTATTCCGGTTAGTGTATAGGTTGTCGTGCTTGTTGGTGTTACCGTTTCTGTTGTTGCTGTTCCACCAGAACTCCAAGAATAAGTTAAGGCTCCACTTCCTGTTATAACATCACTAAATCCTGAGCAAACTGAATTCGTATTTGGTGTTGCTATTACAATTGGAAGTTGATTTACAAACACTGTTGTACTTGCTGTGTTAATACATCCATTTGCATCTGTACCTGTTACTGTATAGGTTGTATTAGAAGTTGGACTCACAATTTCTGCAGCTGTAGTGCCTCCTGAACTCCAAGAATAATTTGCTGCACCTGAAGCCAACAAAGTTTCATTTATTCCATTACAAATTGTTGGATTCGCTGGTGTAATTGAAATGATTGGCAATGGATTAACCGTTACAGAGAAACTTGTCGGTGCGCTATTGCCAATGCAATTATTTGCAGTAACAGTAATTACTCCAGAGCTTGCACCTAATGTTACACTTATTGAAGTTGTTCCTTGTCCTGAATTAATTGTTGTACCAACAGGAACAGTCCAAGTATAAGAACTTGCACCTACAACGGAACTAATCGAATAAGTGGTTGTAGTTCCTTCACAAATAACAGCACTTCCTGAAATTGAAGTTGGAGAAGCAGGAGCTGATCCTGAATTTGATGCAGTAATTGTGATCACTCCATTTCCGCTTCTGTTACCTGCTGTAGTGCTAGTTGAAGTTAATGTGCCTAGCCAGGAAGATCCACCGCCACCGCCAGGAGTTGTATCGGAACCATTTCCTCCAGAACCGCCGCCATAATATCCGCCGCCGCCGCCACCACCACCGCCAGTTCCATTATGATATTGCAAGGATCCATTTCCACCCAATCCAACTGATCCGTCTCCTCCGGGACCCCAAGAAGAACGAAAACATGCTGTGTTTCCGAAATAATTTCCATGTATTCCTCCCGCACTTTGTGTTCCGCCACTCGCTCCATCACCACCACCTCCAGCACAATTGCAAGGAGTTCCAACACCAAATGTTCCGCTTACTCCTGTTAATCCACCGCCATTTCCACCATTTCCTGCAGGACCTGCAACCTGACAACCAGGCCAAACCCCATTGCTTCCAGCTCCACCACCACCACCTGCAACTATGACTCTATTTGCTAAAGAGATTCCATTCCAACGAACATCGGAAGCGCCGCCACCACTTGGTGCGAGATTTCCAGGTAATCCACCAAATGTTGTGTTTCCATCCTGTCCTCCTGTACCACCACCATTATATCCATTTTGTCCACCGACATATATGTATAAAATGTCACCAGTAGAAACAGTAAGTATTCCGTTAGCAGTTCCTCCAAGTCCGCCGGTTCCACCAATGCTTGCATTGCCGCCTTGAGCGCCTGATGCTTGAATGGTTACCGAAGTAACTCCGCAAGGAACAGTATATGTTTGAACTGCCCCAGTATAATTAAATGTTGTTGTTACTTGTGCTTGAGAAATAATTCCCGTTAGTGCACAACAAAGAAATAGTAGATTTTTTTTCATTGCATTTGGTTATGTTTTGTTCTCTTGAATTTGCTTGTGCTAAAATAATCCAAAAACAAATCACTTCCTATTAAAAATAGGAAGGGATTTCGGATCATTTAATATTATGCCTTTGTTCTTGCAGCTTCAATTTTAATTCTCATTTGAGAAGACAGTTCATTTATTGCTCTGTCTTTAATAGGATTTGTAAGTATAGATGGGATGTTGTGTTGCGCAATCACTGGCCCGATATGCTGATCAAATAATCCAGATGCCTGATCTTTTAATGCTGATTCCAATTCATTTTTTCCGAGATTTTTTAATTCATCTTTTACCGGAGAATTTTTTCCTTGTTGCACTAAGTCTTTTACAAGTGAACCTACATATGCCGCTTTGATCGGGCCACCTACAACGGGCATACCGCTGAAATTATTGAACAGAAACTTTATCATCGTTATTTTGTTTTAGTGAAGTTTAAATGTCGTAATAAAAAGTATACGAGCACATAAAAAAAGGGCTTTTCGTATGCCGAAAAGCCCTTCAAATGTATAATTTGAATTTATTTTTTTAATGTTGCTACAAGAAATTCTCTATTAAGTCTCGCAATATTCTCTAAAGAAATTTCTTTCGGACACTCCGCCTCGCATGAACCTGTGTTGGTGCAATTACCGAATCCAAGAACATCCATTTCCTTCACCATGTTTAATGCGCGATCAATACGTTCTACTTTTCCTTGAGGAAGTAGTGCGAATTGAGAAACTTTTGCAGATACAAAAAGCATTGCAGAAGAATTTTTACAAGCCGCAACGCAAGCACCGCAACCAATGCACGCTGCTGCAAAGAAAGAAGCATCTGCATCATCTTTTGGAATTGGCAGACAATTTGCGTCCTGTGCATTTCCTGTATTTACAGAAACGAATCCTCCAGCAGCTTGAATTTTGTCGAAAGCTGAGCGATCAACAACTAAATCTTTTATCACTGGAAAAGATTTAGCGCGCCAAGGTTCAACTGTAATAACTTCTCCGTCTTTAAAATGACGCATATGCAATTGACATGTTGTTGTTCCTGATTGAGGACCGTGTGCACGTCCATTGATATGCATGCTACACATTCCGCAAATTCCTTCACGGCAATCGTGGTCAAATGCAATTGGCTCTTTTCCTTCTTTGATTAAACGTTCATTGAGAACGTCAAACATTTCAAGGAATGACATTTCTTCTGAAATATCACTGACAGGATAAGTAACGAATTCACCTTTAGCGTTTCCGTTTGCCTGTCTCCAGATTTTAAGTGTAAGATTCATAGCCGAGTTATTAGTTATTTGCGATTAGGTATTTGGCTAAACTAAACGCTTTCTGTTAATTTCATTTTTTCATTTAAGCTTCGGATTAATCCCTGAAGAATTCTTCCGACTTCATCACATTTCTCTTCCAACACTTCGTGTTGTTCAGAATTGATGTACTCCAAATTCATTCCATAATAAGTTGTGTTTGTATCTCCATCAGTGATCCTCATGAATTACGTAGAAACTGGAGATAATTCCCAGTAGTTTCTCTTCCCCAGCCTTCTGCAATATTTGAAGGAACCGAAACAGCAGCTCTATTTAATTGAGAAGTCAATCCAAATTTTTCATCCGAAGGGAAAGTTTTTGTTACAGCATAAATTGCATTAACCAATTTGATTGCCTTCTGCCAAGCAATCAAATCTTTATATGTCTTTAAATCACCAGCCATTTTCAAAAACTACTTTTCATTTTAAAACACTATTAACTAATCGCAAATAACAAATAACTACTTATAAGATCGTGCAGCTACTTTAATTGTTTCGTATTTCAATTCTTCTTTGTGCAATTCGTATTTATTGTCGCCTTTATTTTCCCATGCAGATACATACATATAATTTGCATCGTCGCGTTGCGCTTCCCCTTCTTCTGTTTGCGACTCTTCACGGAAATGTCCTCCACAGGATTCTTTTCTTTGAAGCGCGTCCATACACATCAGTTCTCCAAGTTCAAGAAAATCGGCAACACGTGCAGCTTTTTCCAATTCAACATTGAATTCATTTTTAGATCCCGGTACACGTAATTCTTTCCAGAATTCTTCACGCAAAGAACGGATTTCAGAAATTGCTTCTGTTAAACCTTTTTCATTTCGCCCCATTCCGCATTTGTCCCACATGATTTTTCCAAGACGTTTATGGAAATGATCAACCGATTTTGTGCCTTTGATATTCAGCATTTTTTCAAGAAGATCGTCCACATTTTTTTCAGCTTCTACGAATGCAGGATGATCTGTAGGAGTTGCTTTATCACGAATCTGTGAATTCAAATAAGATCCGATAGTATAAGGAATAACAAAATAACCATCAGCAAGTCCTTGCATTAAAGCAGAAGCTCCTAAACGATTTGCACCGTGATCAGAAAAATTTGCCTCTCCTAATGCATACATTCCTGGAACTGTAGTCATCAATTCATAATCTACCCAAAGTCCACCCATTGTATAGTGAACAGCAGGATAAATTCGCATTGGCACTTCATATGGATTTTCGCCGGTAATCTTTTCATACATCTCGAAAAGGTTTCCGTATTTTTCTTTTACAACTTCTTTTCCTAAAACAGAAACACGATCAGCTGAAGCATTTTCTTCTCCGATTTTTCCAGCTTGTTGTTTTCCATATCGCTCAATTGCAGCGGCAAAATCTAAATAGACTGCCATTTTCGAAGTTCCAACTCCGAATCCTGCATCACATCTTTCTTTTGCAGCACGTGAAGCAACATCTCTTGGAACAAGATTTCCGAATGCTGGATAACGACGCTCTAAGTAATAATCTCTTTCGTCTTCAGGAATTTGATTTCCTTTTCTAGTATCATTTGCTGTCTTCGGCACCCAGATTCTTCCATCATTACGAAGTGATTCTGACATCAACGTCAGTTTCGATTGATGATCGCCAGAAACAGGAATACAAGTTGGATGAATTTGTGTGTAGCAAGGATTTCCGAAGAATGCTCCACGCTTATGCGCTTTCCAAGCAGCGGTTACATTAGAACCCATTGCATTTGTAGAAAGATAAAATACGTTTCCATATCCGCCTGTACAAAGTAAAACTGCATGACCTGAATGACGTTCCAATTTTCCAGTGATCAAATCACGTGCAATAATTCCTTTTGCTTTTCCATCAATCGTAACAACATCCAACATTTCATGGCGAGAATACATCTTTACCATTCCTAAGCCAATCTGACGTTGCAATGCGCTATAAGCTCCTAATAATAATTGCTGTCCGGTTTGTCCAGCCGCATAAAAAGTTCTTTGTACTTGTGTTCCACCGAATGAACGATTGGAAAGTAATCCGCCGTATTCACGTGCAAACGGTACACCTTGCGCAACACACTGATCAATAATATTGCTGCTTACTTCTGCTAATCGATGCACATTACCTTCACGGGCACGATAATCTCCACCTTTAATTGTATCATAGAAAAGTCGATAAGTACTATCGCCATCATTCTGATAATTTTTTGCTGCATTGATTCCACCTTGCGCCGCAATAGAATGTGCGCGTCTTGGAGAATCTTGAAAACAAAATACTTTCACCTTGTATCCAAGTTCTGCAAGACTCGCTGCAGCAGCTGAACCTGCGAGACCAGAACCAACAATAATGATTTCCAGGTTTCTTTTGTTTGCAGGATTTACCAATGGAACGTGGTCTTTATATTCTGTCCACTTTAATCCAATTGGTCCTTCCGGAATTTTTGCGTCTAATTTGCTCATATCACAAGGTTTTCAGTTGTCGTAATTTATATTTTCAATTGTTTTTATTTTCAATATCTACTTTTTTGCTGATCATTGAAAACCAAAAACAAATTACATTGCCCAGTTTAATAAATCTTTGCCCAATAATTTTGCACCGTAAAATAAAATTGGAAAAGAGCCGAATCCTACTCCCATTAACAATGCAAAACCAAGTGCTGCTTTATCCCAGATAGCAGCATATTTTTTATTGCTGAGTCCTAAAGTTTGCATCGCAGAAGCAAGTGCGTGAGATAAATGCATGGCTAGAAAAATTACAGAGATTAGATAAAGGCCAGCATAAATAGGATTTTGTAAAGCCGCAACTACTAATTCTGATATTGTTGATTGTCCTTCAGCTCCAACGCTATGTAAAACTCGGTAAGGGACGAAAAAGTTATAAAGGTGAACAACAATAAAAAAGAAAATTATACTTCCCGTGAAACCCATGTTTCTAGAAATCCAGGAACTGGTTTGACTTGTTCCATCAACAGCATATTTAACTGGACGTGCTTTTGAATTTTCGCGGGTTAACAAAATTGCTTGTGCTACGTGGACGACGATTGCCACAAAAAGAATAATTTCAATGATACGAATCAAAAGCATGTGTACCATGCTATGAGAAGTTTCATTAAATTCTACACCGCCATCACCATAAAATAATGTGATGTTGGTATAAAGATGTTCAAGCAAAAACATAATCAGAAAGAGACCTGAAAAGGCCATCACTGTTTTTTTGCCGATAGAGGAAGAGAAAAATTTTATCATACTACTAGAATTTTGCTTCCGAAAAAGTTCCAGATTATTAGAGGGTCGGAAGTCGGGCACAAATGTACCTATCAAGGTGAATTGTATCAACTAAAACGAAAGAAAAATGGTTGGAAAGTTGAAAAGTTTAAAGGTTCCCTGCTTAATTTGATTCTAAATAAGCAAATTCAAAGGAATATTAGTCACAAAGACGAAAAAATCTCCTAAATAGAAACCTCCATTTACAAGCAGATTCCATTTATCTTTAGTCCCATATAAATATAATCTATGCGCTACGCTCCTATCAACAACAAACTCTTTATTGAAAACCGCAAACGCTTCAAAGCAAAACTGAAACCTAATTCAATTACCGTTTTTAATGCTAATGATATTCAGCCAACCAATGCAGATGGCACAATGCCTTTTAAGCAAAACAAAGATTTGTTTTATTTAAGTGGTATTGATCAGGAGGAAACAATTTTATTAATTTTTCCTGATGCGCCCGACAAAGAACATACAGAAGTTTTGTTTGTTCGTGAAACGAATGATCATATTGCAGTTTGGGAAGGAGAAAAACTTTCTAAAGAACAAGCATCAAAAAATTCTGGAATTAAAAAAGTGTATTGGACTCATCAGTTCAAAGCGATTTTTACTTCTTTAATTTTCGAAGCGGAAAATATTTACATCAATTCAAACGAGCATGTTCGTTCAGGGAATGAAGTTCAAACCCGTGATGAACGTTTTTTGAAAATGTGCAAGAAAACTTATCCTTTGCACAATTATTTACGAAGTGCGCCAATCCTGTATGACCTACGAGCAATTAAATCTGAATTAGAAGTTCAATTGATTCAGAAAGCTTGTGATTTAACTGGAAAGGGATTTAATCGTTTGCTTGGTTTTGTAAAACCAGGCGTTTGGGAATATGAAATTGAAGCAGAACTTGGCCATGAATTTGTTCGTCATGGAGCAAGTTATGCAGGCTACGAACCGATTATAGCTTCTGGAAAAAATTCATGCGTTTTACATTACAACATCAACGATAAAAAATGTAATGATGGCGATATTCTGCTTATGGATTTTGCTGCTGGTTATGCAAATTACCAAAGTGACTTGACACGTTGTCTGCCGGTAAATGGAAAATTTACAAAGCGTCAGAAGAATGTATACAATGCGGTTTTACGTGTAATGAAATATGCGACGAAAAGATTAGTTGTTGGAAATAACATTGCGGATTATCACAAAGAGGTTGGTAAGGCAATGGAAGAAGAATTATTAGGACTTCGCTTAATTACAAAAACACAAGTGAAAAACCAGGATCCGAACTGGCCGGCGTATAAAAAATATTTCATGCATGGCACTTCTCACTATTTAGGATTGGACGTACATGATGTTGGAAGTCGTTATCGCAAATTTGAAGCGGGAATGGTTTACACATGCGAACCGGGAATTTATATTCCAGAGGAAGGTTTAGGCATTCGTTTAGAAAACGATATTTTGCTGACCAAAAAGGGACCAGATGATTTGATGAAAAATATTCCAATTGAAGCAGATGAAATTGAAAGTCTCATGAAGACTGCGATTCGTCCTGTCAAAGTTTAGTTTGGAGTATTTATCATTGGCAATTTTGAATAAACTATTCCGTATGAAAAAGTAATTATCACAATTCTTTATCCTACAGAGTGCGAAACGTAACGAAGGCTGATAAAGAATTAAAAATGTCAACATTAAAACAACCTATTTTCAAACCGACAATTCCGCAAACGAAATATATTATTTCCCGTGGGGCAAAAATCCGTTATACAGATATTGGAAAAGGAAGAGTGATTGTACTTCTTCATGGTTTTCCATTTTCTTTAGAAATATGGTTCGGTAACGGCTACGCAACTACTCTTTCGAAAAAATTTCGCGTTATCGCAATTGATCTTCCTGGTCATGGTAAATCGGATTGTATTGGTTATGTGCAAAAGATGGAGCGAATGGCGGATGTGGTGAAAGATGTAATGGATCAATTAAATCTTCGTCGTTATGTTTTAGTAGGTCACTCGATGGGTGGATATGTAGCGTTGGCTTTTGCGGAAAAATATGCGGAGAACCTCCGTGGACTTTGTATGTTTCATTCCTCCGCATCAGCAGATAGTGCGGAAAAAAAACTAGATCGTGATCGCGGAATTAAATTAACGAAGCGGAACCCCATCAAGTATACAAATGCATTGGTGATGAATTTATTTGCAGTTGCCAATCAGCGTTACATGAAAAAGGAAATTAATTGGGTACGAAGGATGGCTGCAAAAACAAAAAAACAAGGAATTGTTGCGAGCTTGGAAGGAATCAAGATTCGTCGCAATCGCGAAATCATTTTGAAATTTGCAAAGTATCCTGTGTTGTTTATTGGAGGAGCAAGAGATATTGTAATTCCTATTGAAGTTATTCAAAAACAAGCTGACCTTCCAAAAATCGGGAAACTATTGGCCTTAGATCGTGTTGGTCACATGGGATTTCTGGAAGCAAAAGAAATAACGTTGAAGAAGCTTCGAACGTTTGTTAATGGTTGTTATTCCAGAAAAGCTAACTGATTTTGAATTTGGTATTGCTGAGTTTATCTCCATCAATAACGCATAATTGATAAAGGGCAGGTTGAAGGGAAGCAACTGGTATTCTATGAGGCGCATTTCCTTTTAAAATTCCTTTATACAATTCCACACCTGACAAATCAAAAATACTCCAAGAACACTTCTCGGTTAGAAGTTCGTAATCCAGCAATAGCTCTTTATTTGCTATTCTGAATTCCATCATCACACTATTCATAAATCTAAAATTAAAAGTGGTTACTAGGGGAAACCATCTTCATATACGTCTGTAATTAATGCAAAGTTTGAAGAATTCGACAAATCAGAATAAAATGAGGATGAAGTTGCCCAAACAAAAGAAGTTTTTCTCTTACTGAAAATAGGTTATCGACAAAGGGAGAGAAACTGTCGATGAAGCTTAAGTGGGAAAAGAATCAGATGTCGTTTGTAGCAACCGATGGCACCACAACAAAAAACGCCCCGAAGATTTACTTCAGGGCGTCACTTGATATAAAAGACGGCTGCGTGTTGCAACCTGGAGGCAAGGGAAACCCCGATCTTTTCTCTTTTTCTTTTTCTGAAAAAAGATCGGGGCACTAAACACACTCAGGAAAATACGACGTGAAACACATTGTAAAGAATAAACGCAACTGATGCAATTCCAAAAACGATGCTGATGGTACCTAAGCCGTCGATATGATATTCGTGGCCTTTGCGGTTTGATGACTTTTTCATAATGATTAATTTTTACTGTTTATAATATTTACAATCCGCTTTGTTCGCTGAAGGGAGCGGATGGACTTCTTTTGCAACTCCTCTTTTACAATTTGTTGCAATCTTCTTTTTTTTGTTTTAAGAGCCGGGTGTACCAAACAGTTGCCGCAACATCCCCGAATACGTCAACCATTCAGATACACCCTTAGGCTCAGGGCCTACGCTCTTCAATTTCGTCTGCTATAACTCATTTGCAACTGCAAACTGCTGTATAGATTTTTGTCTGCATAAACATTTGCGGTATTACAGACGAAATTTATATTTCTAATTCCTTTCTGTTTTTTTTGAAAGACAAGAAGGAAGTGTTTTCAAAGAACTTTTGTTTTAGAAATTGAGATCTGAATAATGTGTCTCTGATTTCTATACCAATATTACGACGGTAAGCCGAGGTATGTTTATCACTTTTAACAGGTGGCTAAAGTCATGTTGCAAGCGGGATAGAAATTGGAATAAGTGGAAAAAGGGAAATGAGTTCGGAGTGGTTAGTTCGGAGTGGTTAGTTTGGAGTGGTTAGTTTGG
>JBBRYH010000016.1:0-68431 GCA_038237845.1 Bacteroidia bacterium | reverse complement strand
TCTGGTAATCTGGTAATCTGGTAATCTGGTAATCTGGTAATCTGGTAATCTTGTAATCTTGTAATCTGGTAATTTCAGGAAAAAAAATCTGAAATTACCAGATTACAAGATCTCCTTCAATTTTGTTATTGCTTTCTCCTTGTAAAAACCTTCTTTCGAAGCAATTTCATTCAACAAAATTTTTGCTGCTTCTATATTTCCATTTCCGATTAAAGCTAATGCTTTATACCAATTTGCTTCTTCGTGAAAAACATTATTTGCATTTGAAAGAATCTGATCAAACATTACAATTGCTTTTTCGAACATTTCCAATTTTACATAACTCACACCCATGTAAAATGTCGCATTGAGATCTTTGTCATTGAATTTTTTCAGCACTTCCATTTTTTCAATACAACGACCGTATCGTCCATCGTGAAAAGCGAAAAGGCCTTCATTTAAAAATTGTTCGGCAGGAACATTTCGAACCGTTTCATTTCCCCCTTCAGCTTTTTGTTTTGTTTCGTCTTCAAATTGCGCAGGAACTCCTTTTAGAATTGGCTCTCTCACTTCAATTGTTTTGCGATAATATTTTTCAAATTCCGTAATTTTCAGATCCTGAATAAATCCAACTGAAGCATTGTAACCAACCTCCGGATGTGATGGAACAATAGGCTTCACCTCCACTTTTTCAACTTCAGTAACTGCAATTTGTTCCGTTTTTGAATCAATAGGTTTTACGTTTGTTGTATCTACAATTTTACCTTGTGAAATTACTGCTTGTGATTTTGGTTTTGCCTCCGGATTTACAAAATGTTCCGCGGCAGGAGTAAGATCAACATCTGGTGTTGATGCTACATAAACTTTTGGCGTTTCAGGAATGTAATTTAATTCTACTGGCTTGTCTTCTCCTGGCCACAATGCATATCCCATTCCAATTACAAGTCCAGCACCAACTACAACAGTTACAACACTCATCCAAATGGGTGTTTTAATTATTCCTGATTTAACGGAAATTGATTTATTCAAAGACGAAATATCTTTCATGGCGCCAGGAACTGCTATAAAACCAGCCAATGCTTCTTTCGAAAGTTCGCAATCTTCTAATAGTTTATGAATGCGTGTATTTGATTTCGCATCGATTTTTCCATTGATAAGATCAGATAACTCTTTGGGAGAAAGATGATCGGTATGAGGGGATGTCTTCATAGTCGTTCTTCTAAAATTTGTTTCAAATTTCTTTTGCCATTCTGTAAATGACTTTTCACTTGTTTTTCTGTAAATCCTGTAATGGAACTTATTTCAACATAAGATTTATCCTGAAAATAAAAAAGTTCAACACATTTCCTTTGCTCGTCGCCAAGTGAAGTAACTGCCTTTTCTAATTTTTTTAATTTTTCTTCTTTTAAATCCGCTTCTTCATTTTGAGAATTTTCAGGATCTACAACAATAGAAAAATCATCTTCACGTAAATATTCTTTTGATCTTTCATTTTTTGTTTTCTGTTTTCTCAATTCAGAAATGCAATGGTTCCTTGCAACAAACGTCAACCATAATTTAAAATTATCAGGTTGATTTTTTTTCAGTGATTCAAATAGTTTTTCAAACAATACTAAGACAGCATCCTTTGCAATTTCACGATCTCGGAAATAATTCAAGCATAAACCAAAAACCAAATGCGAGTAACGAATATATAATTCTCCCACCAACGACTTATCTCCTGAAGCGCGATAAGCCTTCAGTAAGTCATCATCACTCAAAACATTTTTTGATTTCCTAGGAAAAAAGAAAGCCATAACTGATTACTTGAATAAAGACGCAGGTGCAAATAAATTCCACACGCATTGACTTGTAAATTTACGTTTTAAGAGGGAAAAGTTGTCGAATTCTAATAAGTGGTAGACGAAGTAGGAAAACAAATTATTTTGAATTCAATTTCTTCAATGAATCCGCAACAATTATTGAATCCAAAACCTTCATCATACTGTCGGCATTTTTCATTGTTTCTTCCACAGAAGGTCCAGCCTGAACTGCATCTGCATTTTGACAAACGGAATATACAAATGGTATAACCTGGTCCTCTTCCACATCATATTTTTCGAGCAGTTGTTCCAGCGAATTTTTTTCTAGATCTTCAATATATTGAGCAAGAGAATCCTTTTTTTCAGGTGTTTTACCCTGAGCAATAAAGGCCAACTTGTTTTCGACTAAAGTCTTTTTGCAATATTCGAAAGCCTCACGTTGCTCTTGCGCAACTTTTGGTTTTGTTGCACAGGAAAACATAAAAAACGGAATCGAAAAAATCAGAACTTTTTTCATTTAATATCTAGCTTTATTTTACCACAATACCTTACGCACGATTCGACCTTCTTTGGTATTAAATACAACCAGATAGATTCCTCTTTTCGGTAAAATTATTGTACCTGAAAATTCTGAAGCTGTCATCGGTGCTATCACTTCTTTTCCAGAAAGGTCATAAACTCTCACATCTGTCAAATTATTTTTGTTGTACCCTGTAAAATGTACGTTTCCATCAACAGAAGGATTCGGATAAACAGAAATTTCAGCGCCCGACTGATGCTGCTCCGAATTGGTTATGGTATTTTGAAAGTCGACTTGCGCTACAAGCATTGGTGTTTGATCGGCCGTATTGTACATTCCTTGAAAGGCAGTGATTTCAGGTGATGAAAAGGTAAACATTTCAGAAAGCCATTGACGCGGAACAGAAGTGTAATAAAGTTTTGTAGAAATATTTAAAGGTCCGCCATAGCCATTAAGATAAACATGATAGTGAACAATATCTCCACCTGTTCCTTCTGTAGCCCCCGCATAATTAAAATCGGGATCGTTTACAACACCAACAATTTGTGTCGTGTCATACGAAGGATGTGAAGTTGAAAATCCTTTTGGACAAAGTCGATTATCTTTCAAACAAGTATCCGCTCGCTCCAAAACGGTTGTCGGATTATTGACAACATCACCCATCACCATCTCATAAATCTGTACATCATTATTCGTGTAGCAAACATTATGATGCGGTTCAAATCCGGCATCACGGCCAATGATATTTCCAAATGCATCTTGTAATCCTGATTTGTAAAGTGTATCGCCGAGATTATCTGTTACTACGAATTGAAGCCATGCAACACGAGATGGGTAACCACTTGGAAATTTGTGTCCTGCTTTATTGTCCAACTTAACATCATAATAAACTGTATCTATTGAACGTGCAGTTTGAACCACATGCATATCGCATGTACTATCGCGCAGATAACGAATGGTTCTGTTAATGGTTGTATCAAAATTCCAAGGTTCACAAGTTGCTCCTACTGCGGTCATATTTCCCTGCATCAACTTTAACATAAATGCATTTCCTCCAACAAGTACATGCTGAGAAAAAGGAGAACGGCCCGGAACAAAAGGATAATCAGTTGCAAGTTTTATGGTGTCTGGAATACTTGGCATGTGACAAGTTTGACATTCAATACCATTTGTACTATAAATTGAATTTTTCCATTCATGATAAGTAGCCTGTTCAACAAATGAACCACCTGTTGGAACCCCTGCTAAATCAACTGTAGAGGTTATTAAAGAATGGCAGGCTGCACACCAAATTGATTCCTTAGTTTTTACACTATAAACAGGTGTAAATTCTACAAAAAACTCCATCACTGCCGAATAAGGATTCTCAACAGGACCATAGACCACTTTCTGTGTATAATTTAAATTTCCTGAAAAGGCACCTAACAGCGAATCGACTTGCTGATGACAAGCACTACAATTCACTCCGTCCAATCCGAAAGAGTCATTTGGAAGTGAAGCCATGGCATAATTTGGTTGTCCAAACATGTGTGCCGTTGCACGTCCGAGTGGCGCATGACAGGATGTACATTTATCTTCTATAGCTACTTGCAAACCTGGGTTCACCAAGATTTCATGACTGACTTTTGCTCTCCAGAAAGGATCCTTCGCGGCATTTGCCATCATAGTTCCTTGCCAACCGTCCATTATGTTTACATCGGTTCCGTTTGCACTTATTAAAGAAACTCCATTCGGATCATGACCGTGACATCCACCACAACGGCCTCCCGTAGCAAAAAAGGTATTCGTATCGTAAGGCTGAGACTGGAACATATCCACTAATCGCGCAGTTTCCATGGGGCTATGAAATTTTCTAGCCTCTGCTTTTTGAGCATTCATGTTAGCCATACAAATAACAAGAACGACAGCAATAATGGCTGTAAAAAGGGCTTTATACCGAAAAAAGTAGCGTTTTGCCATGCTTTGAGAAAATTTGAGGCTTAAAAGTAAGGGAAATGATTCAGAACTCCTTATTAAATAGTTATTTATAAATAAATATGAACTTGCTTATGTTCCAAAAATTATCTAATCTTATACTTCTCTAAACCAAAACCAAATGAACAAAAAATTACACAACCGAATTCTTGCACTTTCAGTTGCAGCAATTATTCCATTTGCTGCAAGTGCACAATTAATTCAATTTTCAAATCAAACTACATTGTTCCCCACTACTACTTTTCATAGTGGTAATGCGGTTGGAGTTTGTGATATGAATAATGATGGTAAAGATGATATTATTCGCGCTGCTGGAAATGCAACGATGTATATTGAATATCAGCAGGCGCCAAATGCTCCTTTTACAGAAGCTAGTTTTACAAATACTTTCGGAAGCCCATGGGGTATGTGCGTAGGTGATTTTGACAATAATGGATTCAATGATGTAATGTGGGGAAGCGGAAGTACATGCCGTGTTCTTTCTGCAGATGCAACAGGAAGCAGTTACACCACCACTAACGTAACTTCAATTACTGGTGACGGTAACGTATTTACTCAAGGATGTAATTTTGCAGATATCGACAATGACGGAATGCTTGATTTATTCCTTTGTCATGATACAGGAATGCCTAAAGTTTATAAAGGAAACGGAAATGCAACAGGTTGGATAATTGCACAATCACTTATGCCATTAGCACAAGTGCCAAGTTCTGATAACAGCGGAAACTATGCTTCAATCTGGACCGATATTAACAACGATAATTTGATCGACTTGATGATCACTCATTGCCGTCAGGGAGTTACAAATGCAAACGATCCACGTCGTATTGATCAAGTATTTATTAATAATGGAAACGGAACTTACACACAAGATGTTACTAACTGGACAAATCTTCGCGATGGAGAACAGGGTTGGAGTACAGCTTGGGGTGATATTGACAATGATGGTGATATGGATGCTTACGTATTAAACCAGACAGTAAATGGAAAACTAATGATCAATAACGGATCTGGTGTTTTCACAGATGCAATGACTGGAAGCGGACTTCCTAATCCAACTTCTTGGTTTGGTGAAAATGCTACATTTCACGATTTTGATAATGACGGATATGTTGACCTTCTTTTATCAGGTGACAGCTCTTACCTGTACAGAAATAATCACAACTCAACATTTACACAGATGTCTCCAAACGTAATGCTTTATGCAACAGGAAGAGGAATTCGTGGACATGCAGTAGGTGATTTTAACAATGATGGTTTCCTTGATGTTTTTGCTACTTATTGTTCTTTATACAATTCCCCATCAACAACAAGAAACGATCAAATGTGGTTTAATGAGTGTCCAAATAATGGTAACACTAACCATTATCTTAAATTTTATTTAACTGGTGGTGCTACTCCAGGAATGAGTAACAAAAACGGAATCGGTGCTATTGTAAAAATCTATGGACCTTGGGGCGTACAAGTACGTGACGTTCGTTCAGGAGAAGGTTATGGTTTAGAGAACTCCTTCACTTTACATTTCGGTCTTGGTTCTGCAACACAAATTGATTCTGCAATTGTACTTTGGCCTTCTGGAATTGTGGATCATTTCACAGTTGTGCCAGGTGACCAAACTATTAATTTGCTTGAAGGTGGATCTCCACTTTCTACTCATAACAACATTGCTCAGTCTTTAGAATTGAATGTTTACCCTAATCCGGTTACTGATCAAGCTGTTATTCGTCTTGATCACTTCTCTTCCTTAGGCTTAAACAATCTTTCTGTAAACGTTTATGACATGAACGGAAAAGTTGTTTATACAGAAGCAGCATTGCAGCGTAGTATTATTGTTCTTGATCGTAGTTTATTTACTTCAGGAATTTATTTGGTTGAAGTAACAAACAACAACAAACGTATTGCTACTGAAAAACTCATCGTTCAATAATTGATATTTATAATTAATAAAAAAGCGGCTCTTTTAATTGCCGCTTTTTTATTTTCAAATTCATTTCAAAATAAACTCAGAAAAAAATGAAACATTTTTTCCCTTTAAAAAACCAACGAATAGTTTTAGCTCTGGCACTTGCTTTGCCCGCTTTTGCTTTCGCACAACCAACCACTTTTACTGATCAGACTTCCTTATTAATAACTCCCGGTTTCCATAGCGGAAATGCTGTAGGAGTATGCGATATGGATAATGATGGAAAAGATGATATTGTTCGCGCTGCAAATAATGCAACGATGTATATAGAATATCAACAAGGATCAAATGCCGCATTTACGGAGCAATCTTTTTCAAATGTAATTGGAGATCCATGGGGCATGTGTGTTGGTGATGTAAATAATGATGGTTACAACGATGTTTTTTGGGGAGATTATGGTAACACCTACATCTTAACCAGAGCAAGCGCAACAACTTATTCAGGAGTTAATCTAGTTTCTGCTGCAACACCAACTCCTGGATTTATTTTTGTCCAAGGATGTAATTTCGCGGATATAAATAATGATGGGAAATTAGATGGTTTCGTTTGTAATGATGTTGCCATGCCACATATTTATGTTGGAGATGGATCTGGTGGATGGATGTTCGACCAATCGATTATGCCACTTGCAACAGTACCAACTTCAGATAACAGTGGCAATTACGCATCTATTTGGACAGATATAAATGCTGACGGACTTATTGATTGCCAGATTACACATTGTCGCCAAGGCGTAACAAATGCTTCAGACGCCCGCCGAATTGATCAGATTTTTATTAATAACGGAAATGGAACTTACACACAAGACATAACCAACTGGACCAACCTTAGAGATGGTGCAGAAGGCTGGAGTACTGCTTGGGGTGATGTAGATAATGATGGTGACATGGATGCATTCATTTTAAATTATGATGTCAACAGTAAGTTAATGATCAATAATGGATCAGGAGTTTTCACAGATGCAATGGCTGGATCAGGAATTCCAACCACCACCACAATTTTCGGAGAGAATGCAACTTTTCAGGATTTTAATAATGATGGTTATGTTGATTTAATGATTTCTGGCGATCACCATTGGGTTTATATGAATAATGGAAATCTAACTTTTACTTCTATCGGATCTAATCCCTTTCCATATGCTGCAAACACAATTACTGCACATGCAATTGGAGATTTAAATAACGATGGTAAATTGGATGTGTATGCAAGCTATTGCGACATCTACAATTCAGCAAATCCCGGAAGAAATGACAAAGTGTGGATGAACACTTCCATGAATGCAAATCATTACATCAAATTTCATCTAACTGGTGTTCAAAGCAACAAAAATGGAATCGGTGCAATTGTAAAAATTTATGGGCCTTGGGGAGTACAAGTTCGCGAAGTTCGTTCGGGTGAAGGATATGGGATTCAAAATTCATTCACCATGCACTTTGGCCTTGGAACAAACACAACTGTTGACAGCTTGGTTATTCAATGGCCCTCCGGTGTAGTAGATGTAACAACTGCTTTACCTTCGGATCAAACTGTAAATATTATCGAAGGTAGTTTACCGCTTGGTGTTGCATCTTTTGATGCCAAAGGTCTTGAACTAAATGTGTATCCAAATCCTGTTACGGATGATGCAGTAATTCGTTTAGATCATTTTGCTTCGATTGGATTAAATAATCTTTCTATAAATGTTTATGACATAAATGGAAAAGTAGTTTATAATGAATCGAATTTACAGCGCAGTATCATCGTACTTGATCGTAGTCTTTTCTCAACAGGAATGTATATGGTTGAATTGACGAACAACAATAAGCGTATCGCAACAAAGAAGATAATGGTTCAATAAATTTTCAAACTATAAATCATAAGGCGGCTTCAGTGATGAGGCCGCTTTTTTTATTTGTCGACAACGGGGAAGTTTTGAACCTTGAAGGAAAACCCTCGAGGTTTAAGAACTACTAGGTGTAAAACCCTCGAGGTTTAAGAACTACCAGGTATAAAACCCTCGAGGTTTAAGACCCTCTAGGTTGTTTTCACATTTCCCTCAATTCAAGCATCATACAAAAAACAATCGCGACCACAACCAATTACAAACGTTTGTAAAGAGAGATTCTGTTATCCGTTACAAATTGTAAAAAAGAAATTGCTCATCATTCCATTTCTCATTTTAGAATTTATTTTAGAGTAAATCATTTTCAAAAAAAATCCCCGACAATTTTGCCGAGGACTTTCACTTTTACTTTGTGATGTTATCGTACTTCGCTCCTTTTGTTTTCTTTTTAGCTTTCTTTCCTTTTTTTCCTTTCGCTTTTTCAGGAGGAGGAGTTTGTTTGACTTCTTCCTTTGGTGCTTCCTTCTTTACTTCCGCTTTTGGAATTGGAACGCCGGTAGCATCTACTTCTACAACCTCATAACCTAATTTGGAAAGCGATTCTCCTATTTTAGCTTTATCTCCAACAACGGAAATAACCATATGATCAGGATCGAGCCATTTTTTTGCAAGAGCATCTACATCACCTTTCGTCATTGCTTGTAAAACATTATTCTGCAATTCTGCATAATTGTCAGGCAAATTATAATCAAGAATGTTTTTCAGGAAAAACAATTTAGAATAAGGATCTTCATAATTCAAAGCTTCACCTTGGGATATTGCTTTTTTGGTATAAACCAATTCGTCTTGATCAATTCCATTATTTGCATAATCTTTCATTGCTTTTATAAATTCAACCACACTACTATCAGATGCATCCTGACGCACACCTGCATATGCAACATAAGCACCAGTATAGGTTGAACCCGTGAATTGAGATCCGGCACCATAAGTCCATCCCTTTTCTTCTCTCAATTTTAAATTAATATGCGAATTAAAATTTCCACCCAATTCATAATTCATTACTCCTGCTTTATAAAACTCTCCTGTAGCATCATACTGCATTCCTAAGCGACCAATTCTTATTTGAGTTTGGGCAGCTTCAGGTTTATTATATAAGTAAATTTTTGTTGGGCCGGGAGTTCCGTTAGGCAATAAACTCTGATTGCTTTTTAATGCAACATTTGTAGATGCCCAGGTTTTTAGGAACATTAATTTCGGATCTAATTGCGCAGACGGTAAATTAGAAACGATTATTACACGTGAAATATTCGGAGAGAACATTTTTTTGTAATATGCTTTTACATCTTCGATGGTCATTCGGGAAACTGTATGTTGCGTTCCAATACGCGGGAAACCCATAATATTATCTGCTCCGAAAATCATTCTATTAAAAACAAACCCAGCCATTTGGCTTGCTGAAGTAGACATGCTGGCAATACCCTCCAACTGTTGTTTTTTCATCAATTCAAATTCTGTTACATCCCATTTTGGTTTAAATATTTTTTCGTTTACAAGTGCTATAGTTGCATCCAGATTTCTTGTCAGAGATTTTACAAAAATATTTACTTCCGTCTCAGTTACAGAAATACTTACTTCACTTCCCAATAGCTGAAGTTGCTTTTCCATTTCTGCCCCAGATCGATTTTCTGTTGACTGATCCAGCATTTTTATCATTAAGGTTGCAATCCCCGCTTGGGTAGTGTCCTCCTGACGTTGTCCAGCAGAAACAGAAAGTAATAAATAGGTTCGTGGAATTTCAGTTGATTGAGTTCCAATCATCGACAGACCATTCGGATAATTATTTTTCCATAAAGCCGGAACAACTACTACAGGTGTAGGTCCTTGAACAGGATGTTTGCTTCGATCGAAATTATCTACCGGACGATTGTATACAAGGTTTTTGTATTCTGCACTTTCTACTCCTCCTGCTTTGTATGCGGGTATAGTATAATTATCTGGTCTTGCTTTTAATTCCGGCTTCCCTTTTGGATAAACAGATAGAACAACACCAGGTTTATTTTTGATGTATTTATAAAACACACGCATTACATCCTCTTTCTTTACTGCAAGATAACGATCAAGATCTTTTTGAATAAGATTCGGATTACCATAAAATGTCTGATAAACTGCAAGCAAACCTGCTTTACCGGAAACTGTAGTGAGTTGATCTGTTTGAACCCCTTCAATCATTAATTTGTAGCGAGTCAAATCGTCGTCCGTAACACCACGTTGTTCAAATTCATTCATTGCTACTGTCAATAAACTATCTGCTTCATGTGGTGTATGTCCGGGGAATGTTTTTACGTTTATAGAAATAAATCCAGTAAGCTCTTCTGTAACATCAAACATATTTGCACTCTGCGCCACTTTCGATTCAATAAATGTTTTGTAGAAAACAGAACTTTTACCTTCTGAAATAATATTACACATTGCATCAAGTGCAGCTTCGTCGGCATTGAAGGTTTCAACTCCAGGACGGGCAATTGTCAATTGAGGGAAACGTATATTGTCTTCATAGGAAATACAACGATCCTTATCAATTGTCACCGGCATTTTTGCCATGGACTTTACTTCGGGTCCACGTTTAAAACTACCGAAGTATTTTTCTACTAATGCAACCACATTATCCGTTTTTACATCACCTGCAATAATTAATGTTGCATTATTGGGACCATACCAACGCAAGAAAAAATTTCTTAAATCTGTAACATTCGCTGCATCTAAATCGGCCAAATAACCAATCGTCTGCCAAGAATAAGGATGCCCTTCCGGAAACATTGCCTGTCCAAGTTTTTCCCAAACCAAACCATAAGGAGCATTATCATAATTCTGTCCGCGCTCATTTTTTACAGTTGAACGTTGAACTTCAAATTTTTTCTGTGTAACGGAATCCAATAAAAATCCCATACGATCCGATTCGAGCCAGAGACCTAGTTCAAGATTATTGGAAGGAAGAGTTTCAAAATAAGTTGTACGATCAGAAGTTGTATTTCCATTCATATCGCCACCTGCTTCAGTAACGAGTTTAAAATGTTCTTCATCTGCTACGTGACCAGAACCTTGAAACATCATGTGTTCAAAGAAGTGTGCAAAACCTGAACGGCCTTCTGTTTCACGAGCAGAACCAACATGATACATTATTTCAGTATGCACAATTGGATCAGAATGATCTTCACTTACGAGTAAAGTCAAACCATTTGGCAGGACATATTTTTTGTAAGGAATAACTAATTTATTTGTTCCGTTGGTAACAACGGTTTCGACCAGCTTTGCTTTATTTGAAACGACTTGTGCAGGCATTCCTAAAATGAGCATTACAAAAGCGAAGGACAAAAGAATATTTTTCATAGATTTTCTTATATAAGAGTTACAAAAATAAGAAAACAAGCTCCTCTTTTACAGCTTGTTGTAAGGATGGGGAGAAATAGCTTCAAGTGGTCATTATTGCGGTTAAAACCTTCAGAACATATCATATCAATATCCTCTATGAGTCGATTTCAAGGGCCAAAACCTGCTTATCTTTGTACATTGATAAATTGAACTTAAAATCTATAAAATATGTATCCTCCACAATTAGTAATGCCTATGAAAGCCGAATTGGTTAATGTAGGTTTTGAAGATCTTGTAACTCCTGATCAAGTTGATAATACAATCAAATCTGAAGGAACTGTTCTTGTAGTGGTAAATTCTGTTTGCGGTTGCGCGGCAGGTGCTGCTCGTCCAGGCGTGAAAATGTCTGTTCAGGGTGATGGTAAAAAGCCTGGTAAATTGGCAACTGTTTTTGCTGGTTTCGATACAGAAGCTGTTGCAGAAGCACGCAAATTTTTTGCACCTTATCCGAATTCATCTCCTGCAATTGCACTTTTCAAAGATGGCAAACTGGTTCATTTTGTAGAGCGTCACCACATTGAAGGTCGTTCTGCTGAAATGATTTCTGAACATTTGAAACAAGCTTACGCTGAATTCTGCTAGTCACAGATTGCGAAGATATACGCAGATTAAGAAGGAATCATTTTTTATACAAAGAGGGTTGATATTAAATCAACTCTCTTTTATTATGGCGGTGGTTCTAAAAACCAATCTGCGTAAATCAGCGAAATCTGTGACTATTTTTTCTCTACAACTTTCGGCACCTTAAAATAATCTGAATCGTGCTTTGGTGAATTAGACAATACTTCCTTCTGCGTTAACGGCGTTTTCACTTCGTCTTCGCGTAAATGATTTACTTCGTCAGTCATATAAATTAGGGGCTCAACATTATCGGTATTCAACTCACTTAATTTTTCCACGAAACCAATCATGCGATTCATACTTACAATCATCTTGGCCTCTTCCTCGTTTTCGAATTCAAGGCGGGCAAGATGTGCGGTGTTTTTTACAGTCTGACTATCGATGCTCATTTATTTTGAAGAGTTTGCAATATAATTTCACGAACGTTATGTCGCAAAGATATTAAATCTTCTTCTGTCATGCCTTTCGTCAAAACAGGTTTATGCATGATACAATGTGAAATACCTGGATGACCCTTTGACTTAAAGAATCCACCATTTTGCAAAAGTTTCCAATTATCCATAAAAGTTATTGGTACAATTGGAACTTGATTTTCAATGGCAAGTCGGAAGGCTCCATTTTTAAATGGTTTAAGTTGACCTTTGGATTCTATTGTTCCTTCCGGAAAAAGAAAAACACTTTCACCATTTTTCAACCGTTCTGATGCTGTCTGAAAGGCCTTATATGACCCACTTCTACTTTTACGATCCACATAAATATTCATATTCCGAAAAAATATTCTGAATAGCGGGGCCTTTTCAATCTCCATTTTCCCCATGTAAATCATGTATTTCTGCACTACGATATAACTGATCACAATATCCAAATAGGAAGAATGATTTGCAACATACACACATGGAGAAGGTAAATCCTCAACACTTATTTCTCTTTTCACTTTTACAAATATCCCAGGTATAATTAAGATCCATCTTGCCCAAAAACGCATGAGCTGAAAAGCACGGTTGTATGTTTTTCGACCAGAAAGTAAAATGACAAAAAAAGGATAAAGCACAATTAATCCGAGAACGAAATTCAGAATGAAAAACGTTTTCCAAAGGGCACGAGGGAGAATTCCTATATAATGGAGGAACATGGTGTAAAGGTAGCTCGTATCTGTTAGCTAGTACTTTATATTCCGCCTTATGGCGCTGATTTTAACGAAATTTTCAAAGTACGCTATACCATATACCGGATAGCAGTTACCTTTACTAAACTTATGGCACGTATTTTAACCGGTATTCAAAGTACCAACATTCCTCATCTTGGAAATCTTTTAGGGGCAATTGTCCCGGCAATTAAACTTTCGAGAGAGCCAGGAAATAACAGTATTTTTTTTATTGCGGATTTACATTCGCTTACAGCAATCAAGGATGCGCCTTTTCGAATTGAAAGTAGAGAGGCCGTTGCAGCAACTTGGTTGGCATTTGGACTCGATACAGATAAAAATATTCTCTTCAGCCAAAGTCATGTACCGGAAGTTTGTGAACTTACTTGGTACCTCGATTGTTTTATGTCGTACAACCGTTTGACATTAGCAACTTCTTTCAAGGATAAAATCAAGAATGGTGCAGATGTGAATGCTGGACTTTTTAATTATCCAGTATTAATGGCTGCTGATATTCTAATGTATGACACGAATATTGTTCCTGTCGGAAAAGATCAGATGCAACATTTGGAATTCGCGCGTGATCTTGCAGAAAAAGTAAATCATCATTATCAGAAAGAAATTTTTGTTGTACCGGAAGCAAAACTGGACGAACATACTATGGTAATTCCTGGAACGGATCGTGATGAAGAAGGGAAAATGCGGAAGATGAGCAAATCGTACAATAACTTCATCAATATTTTTCTTCCTGAAAAGGAACTAAAAAAAATTGTGATGGGAATTCAAACTGATTCTATTCCATTGGAATCTCCGAAAAATCCGGATGATGATATTACGTTTGCATTATATAAAGTCATTGGCACTTCAGAACAAACAGAAGATCTTCGTAAAAAATATCTTGCGGGAAATTTCGGATATGGTCATGCAAAAACTACTCTATTCGAATTGATTCTTGATCGTTTCAAAAATGAACGTGAAGCTTATGCAAGATATATGGGCGATAAAGGTTTATTGAAAGCAGAATTGAAAAAAGGAGAAGACAAAGCGAGATCGATTGCATTACCCGTACTATCAAGAGTAAGAGAAGTAATGGGATTTTAAAATTAATGCGTGACTCCTGAAATCGTAATTGTTGAACCTGGATTATAGAAATTTTTCTGATCCCAAAGATGTCCATCTACATACACCGATAATCTTATTTCAAATAAAGGTGCGTTACAATCTACTGTCATTCTGATAAATTGTTCCTGACCAAGTACAATAGGTCCGGAAGTCCAGGTGTCTCCATTTGAACTTACCTGTGTAGTACCTCCTGCTTGATCTGAAGTATACGTAATGAAATAAGAAGGCGTATCTGCAGAAGATTCCAAAACAGAAAAAGTAATTTTTCTTGTGGGCACTTCTCTTTTGCAATTTCCAAAAAGAAGAAGAATAAAGATGGAAATCAGGTAAATGTTTCGCATGTAACAAGTATACGATTGTTCGTTTAAATAGTTGCTGGGAAATTGATAAGCGGTTGGAGAAAGAATGTAATTGGCTTAGAATTAATAATTATTACTCAACCATCAAATTACATCCTCTTATATCTGCGTCGTCAAATCTGCCAAGTATTTCAAAACTTCCATCTTCGTGTAATTTTCCTAAATCAGAAGTGGAAATAAAACTACAGCTATACAGATTTGCGAAATCAATAATATTTACGCCTCCACTTTTCCCGGTTAGCGCAAAAGAAAAAGGATCATTGGTCTGACGGATTTTTATTTTCATCCATGGAGGACAATTATAAATTCCATTTCCTTTTGAATAGGCTTGAGATAACAATTCTGTCATGCCATATTCCGAATGAATTTCGTTGACTCCAAAAGCATTTTTAAGAATGCCGTGCAATTCTTCGCGAATTATTTCTTTCCGTTTGCCTTTCATTCCGCCTGTTTCCATGATTACAACATTTTCCAACAAGTGAGGAAATTGTTCGGCAAGATCTAGGAGTGCATAGCTTACTCCTAACAAAAGAATTTTTTTTCCTTCTGCATTTAATTTTTTTAGCTTTTGGGAAAGCTCTTTGTAATTGTTCAGATAAAATCCACTATCAGTATTTGCACTTTCACGGATCAATTCATCTGCCATAAATACCAATGAAGATCCTTCTCTTTCTAGATAGGATGGCAACAAAGCAAGAATGGTCCATTGCCGAATATCACCATAAAATAATTCGAAACTCTTTTTGAAACTGTTGCGATAAATTGAAACATCTGCAATTCGATGTTGGCTTGTTATTTGTCCAGTCGTTCCGCTACTTGTGAAAATAATTTCAGGTTCCTTATCGGATGAATATATTTTATGCGTTTTAAAAAGGTCAACAGGAAGAAAGGGGATTTCGTCAACGCAACTTACCTTATAGGGAGTTTTTCCTATGCCTTTTGCAAAGGCGGAATAAATTGGGTTATGAATAAATTGGAAATGGAATATTTCTAATGCGAGTACATTAAAATCTTGTGCTTTTACTTCAAATATTTTCTCTTTCAATTCAATCACGATGTAAAGTTGAGATAAAATTCATTGCAAAAAAAGCTGTCCAATTATATGGAAAGAAATCTCCTTTTTATAGAAACTTCATAACCAATCTAATTTGCTGTACCCAAAAATCTGTTGAATCAATTTGAAATAAGTGCTAGTACAAAATGCTAAATTTCCAAGAATAACTCTTTAAGTTTTTCAACAGAAGAGCTGAGCATTTCTATGAGAACTTTTCAGGAACTTCTATTTTACAAAATTAGTGCTTACTCAAAACTTTGAAAACAAACACGTCTCAATTCTTAAATGGGAAATTACCGGAAATTTGTTGCGATTAAGCTTCTTTTTCGTGCTTAAGAACTTTTGCTTCAATAAAGAAAATAATTTCTTCAGCGATATTTTTTGTTTGATCTCCTACTCGCTCAAATTTTCTGATAATAGAAAGTGCATTAAGGTAATGTAGAGGATTACCTTGGTTTTCTGAAATTCGTTTCAAAGTAGTTTGTGTAGCCGAACGATTAATTTCATCAAGTAATTCATCTTTCAAAAAAACTTTTCTAGCTTGAGCAGTATCTTCATTAATCAAAGCATCAAGTGAATCATCCATCATAGAAACCGCAGTAGCATAGGCTTCTTCAATTCGATATTCTTTTAATAATTCAAAGGGGAAAGGCTCTTTCACATCTTGTACATAACGAGCTATGCCCTCCGCATTGTCACCGATTCTTTCCAAGTTTGCATTTATTTTTAAAGTCGCAAGAACAAAACGTAAATCAACTGCAACTGGATTAAACAAAGCAAGAATATTTTCGCAATCTCTATCAATTTTCAATTCCAACCCGTTTACACGTTTTTCATTGAACAAAACTTCCCGAACCATATCCGTATCATAAGAAATCAAAGCTTTTTTACTTTTGCTTAATTGAGAACGAACCAACCGTTGCATTTCAATAAGTTGCTCTTTGAGAAGATGAATTTCGGTATCTAAGTGTGACATTGTTGGAAAATATAAATTGTTAATGTTAGTGTAGTTGTGCTTTGCCCTTACTGTGCACAAAGCACAGACCAACAAAATTTCTATCCAAATCGCCCGGTGATATAATTCTGTGTTCTGGTATTTTTCGGATTGGTGAAAATTTCTTTTGTAGTGTTTGCTTCAATCAATTCCCCCATATAGAAAAACGCAGTATTGTCACTAACACGTCCAGCTTGTTGCATATTGTGCGTGACAATAATAATCGTGTATTTATTTTTCAATTCATAAATTAATTCTTCAATTTTTGCAGAAGAAATTGGATCTAAAGCAGAAGCCGGTTCATCCATTAATACAACCGAAGGTTCTACTGCAAGAGCTCGTGCAATACAAAGTCGCTGCTGTTGTCCGCCTGAAAGTTCGAATGCTGATTTTTTTAATTTATCCTTTACTTCATCCCATAAGGCAGACTGCTCTAAAGAACGTTCTACTCGTTCTGTGATAAATGCTTTGTCTGTAATTCCATTCACACGTAGTCCGTAAGCAACATTTTCGAAAATTGTTTTTGGAAAAGGATTTGGTTTTTGAAAAACCATTCCAACATTTTTTCTCAGCTCATCAACTTGTACTCCTTTATCATAAATATCTTTCCCATCTACTAAAACGTAACCGTCAATTTTCACTTTCGGAATCAAATCATTCATACGATTGAAAAGACGGAGATAAGTTGACTTTCCACAACCTGAAGGTCCAATCAAAGCAGTTACTGTTTTCTCAGGCATCGTCATGGTGATGCCCTTTAATGCATGAAATTCACCATAGTGCAGATTCACACCTTTGGTTTGAATTTTGACTTTATTTTCCACCAATAAATTTCTATCGTTTTTTTCGACAGGGATTTGTGGAACTTCAGAATCAACTAATTTCTCTTCCATGACAATTCGATCAATGCGTTTTTACTTTTTTCCCAAAATATCTTCGCAAAACATTTGCAAGAATATTCATGATTAATACAATTGCGATCAATACTAATGCAGTTCCATAGGCAATTGGTCTTGATTCGGTAATATTTGTTCCACTGGTAGCAATGACATACAAATGATATGGTAACGCCATCACCTGATCGAAAATACTATGTGGTAATTTCGGAAGGAAATATGCAGCGCAGGTAAATAAAATGGGTGCTGTTTCACCTGATACTCGACCAATCGACAAAATCAACCCAGTAATAATATTCGGAAAAGCAGAAGGTAAAATAACTCTACTGGTGGTTTGCCATTTGGAAGCGCCAAGTGCAAGACTACCTACCCTGAAGGAATCATCAACTGCTTTTAAAGCTTCTTCAGTGGTGCGAATGACAATAGGCAGTACAAGAATTCCCAGTGTTAATGAACCAGCAATAATTGAATCTCCGAAATGTAATTTATTTACAAAAAGTGACATTCCGAAAAGTCCGAAAACAATGGACGGAATTCCTGAAAGATTATTTGTCATCACCTGAATGAAGCGTTTCAGAAAACCTTCTTTTGCATATTCATTCATGAAAATTCCTGCCATTATTCCAATTGGGAAAGCAAAAATCATACTTCCCAAAACAAGCGTCAAGGTTCCAACTATGGCAGGCATAATTCCACCTTTTGTCATTCCATCTTCTGGCATCTTGGTTAAAAAATCCCAAGAGATGGCAGTGATTCCATGAAGCACAATAAATCCAAGAATCCAAAACAAGATGGCAGCAATCCCAATACTAAGTATTCGGAAAGTCCAGAATGCCGTATTCTGTTTGATTCTTTTTTTACGCGCTATTTTATCGTGTGCAGCTGACATTAGTGTCTTTGTCCTTTCTTTCTTTTTGAAATGGATTCAACGGAAAGATTAATAATTAATGTGATGAGAAATAAAATACAACCTAATGCGAAGAGTGCTTTATAATGTAACCCACCTTGTGGTGCTTCACCTAATTCAGCGGCAATGGTTGCGGGAATTGTTCTAACCGGTTGTAGAATTGAATGCGGCATTACACTTGCATTTCCGGTAACCATTAACACTGCCATTGTTTCACCAACCGCTCTTCCTATTCCAAGAATTGCAGCAGCAGTAATTCCGGAAGCAGAATATGGAATAACCACTTTATAAATAGTTTGCCATTGCGTAGCTCCTAAAGCAAGGCTTGCTTCTTTCATTGCCCTTGGTGTATTTCGCATAGCATCTTCGGAAATTGTAATAATGGTTGGCAAAGCCATAATCGCAAGAATTATACTTCCTGAAAGTGCAGTTTCACCAACATCTAAACCAAATGCATCTTTAATTAATGGAACGATTACTACCAAACCGAAAAATCCATAAACAACAGAAGGAATTCCGGCAAGTAATTCAATCACGGGTTTCATAATTCTTCGAATCTTATCATTTGCAATTTCACCCATATAAATGGCTGTTGCAAGTCCCAATGGTAAAGCAATAAGTATCGCTAGAAAACTTACTAATAAAGTGCCAAGTATCAAAGGTAAAACTCCCAACTGCGCTGCAGGTTCAGCAGTTGGCAACCACTCTTTTCCTCCCAGAAAATTTTTCGCATTCACTTTTTCTGAAGCAATAATATTTCCTTTGAAATTTTTCGAAAGTTGTTTGGAAGGGAAATAAGCAAGCATATTTGGAATGCTGTCTACAAGATTACTTATTAGATTAGGAATATTATCTAAGCTTCCGATTTGTTCATCACTATAATACACGCCAATATCATCGACATAAAATAAAATGATGGTATCATTTGAACCACCAATTTCATTCCAGTGTGTAATTTTCTGATCAAAAATATTTTTGATTTGTGCAGCGGTGAGTGTTTGAATAGGATTTTTTTTATTTACTGCGAGAACAGAACTTGATTCCATTGTCGGAGATCCGAAAACACCGAGGCCTTCACGAAAAAGAAAAACAACAATCAAGACTACAATCAATGAAGTAAGGCCACCACTAATAAATAGCAATCCTTCAATTAGCCTTTCTTTTAATTTTCGTAAAAATTTCACTTGATCTTTTGAGTATTTCTATCGCCTAATTACGTACTTCGAAGGTCGCTTTCTTATGTTAACTTAATGTTAACGAACGGAAAAAAAGACCTAATTATTTAACAGGAACATATCCTAACGTTCTAAGCATTTTTTGTCCTGGAGGTGATAAAACAAAATCAACGTAAGGTTTTACTAATGAAGCCTTTGCCTCGTCATAAAAATAATAAAGTGGTCTTGAAACCGGATAGCTTTTATCCAATGCAGTTGCCAAAGAGGGCGATACAAACGTCTTTCCTTGATCATAAGAAACCGAAAGGTTTTTTACGGATTGGTCTGCATATGCCATTCCTACATAGCCAATTGCGCCAGGTGTTTGAGCAACGCTTTGTACAATTGCACCTGTCGAAGAAAGACTAAGTACGTCATTCGCATAATTTTTCTTGCTCATGACATGTTCTTTGAAAAACTCATAGGTACCAGATGAACTTTCACGTGAGTAAACAATGATTTTCTGGTTTATGCCACCAACGTCTTTCCAGTTTTTTATTTTGCCTGTAAAGATATCTTCCAATTGCTCTCGCGTTAACTGACTAACCTTATTGGAAGGATTTACAACGACTGAAAGTGCATCGTAACCGACGATGGTTTCAATAATTTTTATTTTTTTATCTTCCAGCTTCAATTTTTCTTCCATTTTTAAATCGCGGGACGACATTGCCATATCATTAGAACCATCAATTAAAGCAGAAATTCCAACTCCCGATCCGCCACCAACGACGCTTATAGTAGTCATTGAATCATCTTTCATAAAGCTTTCAGCTTCCTGTTGTGTTAAGGGAAGCATAGTATCACTTCCTTTTACAGTAAAGGTTTTTCGAGCTACTGCAGCAGTTTTCTCCTCAGATGATTTATCCGGTGAAGCGCAGGAAATTCCTGCAAATACTAAAACAAAAAATAGCAAGTTGTTTTTCATAATCAGTTACTGTTTTTTTAATAAAAAATCTCTCCTTGCATTTCTGCAAGGAGAGACAAAATTCGGGTACAAAACCGAACCTAATGTTATGCTTAGTTTAACGGAACATAACCTGTTTGTTTAACAACTGCTTGCCCAGGTGCTGAAAGAATCCATGTGATATAAGGGGAAACCAGTTTCTCTTTTGAGGTAAGGTAATAGTAATATAATGGACGTGTGATAGGGTAGCTTTTGTTTTTTGCAGTTTCAAAAGATGGTGCAATAAATGTTTTTCCTTTATCGAAAGACACTTTTAATTCTTTTACAGAACTATTACCATATGCCATACCGATATATCCAATAGCACCTTTTGTCTGACCTACACTTTGCACAATTGCACCTGTAGAAGCCATACTCAAAACGGTAGCGGCATAATTTTTTCTTGCCATTACATGCTCTTTGAAGAACTCATAGGTACCAGAACTGCTTTCGCGAGAATAAACAACTATAGCCATATCGTCTCCTCCAACTTCTTTCCAGTTTTTAATTTTTCCTGTAAAGATTCCTTCTAATTGTTCACGAGTAAGTTGAGTTACTTTGTTTCCTGGATTTACAATTACTGAAAGCGCATCATATCCAACAATTACTTCTTTGTAAGCGCGTCCTGCATCTTGCATTTTTAATTTTTCATCCATTTTCATAGCGCGGGATGCCATACAAATGTCTGTTGAGCCATCAATCAGTGCTGCAATTCCTACACCAGATCCGCCACCAGTAACGGTGATTTTAGAGCTTGGGTTTGATTTCATGAATACTTCAGCAGCTTTCTGAGAAAGAGGAAGCATGGTATCACTGCCTTTAATTTTCTGTGCAAACATTGCACTTGTGGCAAGGCAAAGTGATAGGATAAGGGAAATTTGTTTTTTCATTTTTTTATTTTAATAATTCAGAAGTAACATTGCAAATGTCTTGCCGTTTGTTAATTCCAATGTTAAGGAATTGTTATGCTGTGTTGTTTTAGAATTTATATTGCAGACGCATGGTCAAGACGTTATCCTTAAGGTCTTTTGTGTACTTGATAACCTTCGTATTTTCATTAGTTACTTTATCGTAATAAACCATCAACTTCAAATTCTGATCCCAATGGAAAATATAACCGATTCCAATAGTTGTGTATTTAATATCTGCAGACCCTGTTTTTGATGTGCCGCCATGAATTTGAGCTGCTGAAACTTCTGTATTCGGATCGTACCAATCGTATTTCACTACAATTTGGTGTTTTGATTGCATAATATTTTGAGTGAAGTAGAAATACGCACCATTAAAACTGCGAGAATAAACATCACTATAAGAAGTAGTCGTTGTAACTGCACCCGTTGTGAGGTTAGCAGAAGTACTTGTACTTGATGCAGCAGCTGTAGGACTAGTTGAACTAGAAGAAGTTCCCGGCTGTGTTCCTTGAATATATTCTGCGCGAATAGTAGAAACACCAGCAATCCAATTTACTGAATATTGAAAATCAGCGCCAACATATTTACGAGTTGCATAAGCACCATTGTTTGAACTTGCAGTATCAAGGTGGAATATTGGGCCAGTTGAATCTGAAGACATACTGTAGACCTTTTTTGTGAACTGACGAACGCCACCATCATAATAAGAAAGGCCGCCACTGAATTTCATAGATTCACTTTTGTTTGCTTTTGCAATAACAAGCTGACCAATAAAATCCTTTTTGGTATCAAAATCTGAAGCTGTTCTACCTGTTCCATTGAACATTCCTCCTTGAATTTTAAACCAATTCCATGGAGATTCCTTCGGCATTTGGAACGTTAGCATAGCACCAAGGTCACGCTCACCAGGGAAAATAATTTGCGACATACGTCCACGCTCTGGAGATTCACGAGCACTTGATGAATAAGGCACCTCATAGCCGAATGGGCGATTAAAAACTCCAGCAGTAACTGAAAACGCACGAAGCCATGGATCAATACCAACAACATAAGCCTCAATGATACTTACACCCTTTTCAGTTGCATCCAACTGAACTACAGCTGAGGAAAGTGGCATTGTATAAGCGAATTTAACGCGTCCACGACGAATCATGAAACGTTTGTCTTGATAAGCTGCAAAATTTCCACCTGCATAAGTATTGATTCCTGTTGAATCGCAAAATTGAAACTGCGCTTGAACATAGCCAGTTACTTTTAATCGTTTTAATACTTCTACATCACTTTGTATTTTGTGAATGGTGTTTTCCAATGTGTCTTCAGATTCAACCATTACCGCTGGCTGCTCCTGGGCTACAAGTTTCATACTTGCAATGAAGAAACAAGGAATAACAAGAATTGATTTGTAAAGCGTTTTGATTTGCATAATTAGTGGATTTGCTGAATTAATATTTTACATGTTCTTAACACCACAAAGCAATAACTTTACAATTACGTCTTGCTTATCCCTACATTAAGGCTATGTTAATTTTTCGGCTTTTATGGCTTTTGAACACAATCTTAACATTCTGAGTCAAACATACTGTCCAAAAGTTTCTGAATTGTAAAATCTACAACAACTAATGATTAATAGGTTTATCAATTAAATTCTTGCTCGAAATTAAACCCGATTGTCAAATGAAAACATTGGTTTAAATCAATATTACATTAGGGTTAATCATTATCACCCGCATTTTTTTCAAAAAAGCATTGTAATTTTGCTCGGATACACATATATATGAAATATTTCTTTCTTTCTTTTTCAATTTTTTGCGGGAGTCTTTTCGCTCAACATTCTGATGTTTTATTTCTTGGCAACAGTTATACAGGTGTAAATAATTTACCCGATTTAGTTTATCAATTGAGTTTGTCTGGTGGCGATAGTATTGCTCAGGATTCCTATACCCCTGGTGGCTACACTTTTCAAATGCACTCCACAGATCCAAACGCAATCGCAAAAATAAATGCTCGTCAATGGGATTTTGTGGTTCTTCAAGGACAAAGTCAGGAACCCAGTTTGGATACTCCTTATGTGGTGAACAACGTTTTTCCTTATGCGACTCAGCTGAACAATATGGTTCATACGAATGATTCCTGTACACAAACCATTTTTTATATGACATGGGGAAGAAAAAATGGTGACGCTTCAAATTGTGCTGCCTATCCACCAGTATGTACTTATTTGGGAATGCAACAGCAATTAGAAAATCGTTATGTACAAATGGCAAATGATAATCATGCTATTGTTGCTCCAGTTGGAGTTGCTTGGAGAAATGTTATTGCGACAAATCCAAGTTATGATCTTTATATGGCCGATGAAAGTCATCCTAGTTTATATGGTTCTTATTTGACAGCATGCGTTTTTTATGCCAGCATTTATCGTCGTAGCCCTGCTGGAATTCTTTTTAACGCTGGCCTTCCTGCCAGTGATGCTTTCTTTTTGCAAACCATCGCAGGTCAAACCGTTTTAGATTCTTTGCAATTATGGAATACAGAAATAAATTATCCTGATCCATCTTTTATTTACACATTGCTAACCCCAACAACAATGAATGTAATCAATTCAGATTCTTCAGCAACAAGTTGGTATTGGAATATGGGAAGTGGTTATTTTCCTGGAACAATGAACGATACACTTTCCTTTCCATCTATCGGAACATACAATATCTGTTTAGCAATTAACAATGATTGTTTAGCAGACACAAGTTGTCATTTAGTCAATATCACAACTGTTGGAATAGATAATTATGAAACATCATCCTTTACCATTTCGCCAAACCCATCGAACGGAACTGTGGAACTTAATTTTAAAACGGATGCAAAATATTTGATTTCTATATACGATGCAAAAGGTGCATTGCTTTTTCAAGAAATTAAATTTGATACTACTGAAAATACTCGATTTGATAATTTGCCAAATGGAATTTTACTTTTTGTTGTAGATTCTGAAAATGCTCATTTTTCAAAACGAATATTAGTAAATAAAAACTAAGGCATTGTGTTAAACATCCCACATTGGATTGATCTTGCAGGTGTTTTATTTTTCGCCTTATCTGGCGCACAAGCCGCGGCAAACAAACGAGTACATCGTGATTATTTCGGAATTGCCTTCATGGGATTTGTCACTGCGATCGGCGGAGGTAGTCTGCGTGATATCATGCTTGGTGTACACCCCTTAAAATGGATCAGCGATTCAAGTTATTTAATTGTGATTGGAATTGGTGTTGTTGTCTCTGTCATTCTGGAAAAAACATTGAAACAACTTCCAAGGACTATGCTGTTTTTTGATTCGATCGGAATTGCGCTGTATACTATTTTAGGAACGCAAATTTCACTTTCACTAGGTGTAAATCCACTAGCAGCAATTATTTTAGGAATGTTCTCTGCTGTTTTTGGCGGTGTGATCAGAGATACTTTACTGAATGAAATTCCATTAATATTCAGAAAAGAAATTTATGCAACGGCATGTCTGGCAGGAGCATCTCTTTATGTTTTGTTGGATTATTATAATGTGAATACTGAATTCGCTGAGTTTTCAGCAATTGGATTGATCATACTCATCCGATTATTAGCTGTGCGTTTCAGTTGGTCCTTGCCTCAGATAAAAAAATAAATTAAATCTCCGTAAGGGGAAATATTTTTGCGTCGGCGCCATACCCTTCTTTTAATTGGAAGGCAACATGAGTTATTTTCATGCCTTCCCCAAGGAATTTTTTCTCGTAGGCAGTTTGAATACTTGTCAATACTTCATTTTTCGGTTTTCCATCACCATAAATATCATTGCTGCATTCTAAAATGGAATGTCCTTCCTCCGCAATTATTTCTAAGGTATATTCATGTAATAAAATACTGTCCGTTTTTAAATGGATAATTCCACCTGGCTTCAGCATGTGCGCATAACGAACGAGAAATAATGGAGAAGATAATCGCTTACGCGGTTTTTCTTTTTGCGGATCCGAAAATGTCAACCAGATTTCATCCACTTCGCCTTCGCCAAATACAGCATTAATAAAATCAATGCGTGTTCTTAAAAAACCTGCATTATTAAATCCTTTGTTAATTGCAATTCTTGCACCACGATGCATTCTTGCACCTTTCACATCTACTCCGAAAAAATTCTTTTCTGGAAATCTTTCAGCTAATCCAACGGTATATTCTCCTTTACCACATCCCAATTCAAGGACAAGTGGATTATCATTTTTAAAAAAATCTTTTTTCCATTTCCCTCTTATCGGATGCATTCCAATATTCTCAACATCTCGAAAACCAAATTGCACGACATTCGGCATTTCTTTCATCTCAGCAAACCGTTCCAGCTTATTCATGTTCGACATAAAACAAAGATAAGTCACGAATTACAAAAGCGTACAACTTTTTACGATCTTTGGATAAATGCTTTCAACCATAAAAAAACGTGTATTAGTTGCGCCCTTAAATTGGGGACTTGGTCATGCCACACGTTGTGTTCCTGTAATTCATGAATTATTGAAACAAGGTGCTGAAGTAATTCTAGCAGCTGATGGTCGTGCTTATGCTTTTCTCGAAAAAGAATTTCCAGATTTACATCTCATTCGTTTTCCAGATTATAACATTACTTTTCCAAAGCATGGAATGCTGGCTTTACATCTACTATTAAATTCGGCATCGATTTCAAAAAAAATCAAAGCAGAAAAAAAAGCTGTTGAAGAAATTGTTAGAGAATTTGCAATCGATGTTATTATTTCAGACAATCGTTTTGCCTGTCGTTCGGATAAAACTTTTAATGTTTATATCACTCATCAACTTCACATAAAAGCTCCCTTCGGAGAAAAAATCGCCAATCGAATTCATAAAAAATATTATGAAGCATTTGATGAAATATGGGTGCCTGATGTAGATGGAAATATCAATCTAAGTGGTGAATTAGGACATGATGCTATTACAGAACGTCCACACCGATACGTAGGACCCTTAACACGATTTCCTCAAGCCGACCTTTTAAATTCCCGTCCAAGAAAATGGTGGGTAGTTGTTTTGATAAGCGGCCCTGAACCACAGCGATCTATTTTTGAAAAAATTGTATTGGAGGAACTTGCAAAATATATGGAAGAATGTCTCGTAGTTCGAGGAATTCCAGAAGGAACCGATAATATTTCTCATCCATTTCCGCATGTAACAATGATTGATCACATGGAAGGAAATAAATTATCCGAAGCCCTTCTTCGTGCACATTATGTTGTTTCCCGTCCGGGTTATTCAACCCTATGCGATCTTTCTGCATTGAACATTTCACCTATTGTAGTTCCAACACCTGGACAAACTGAGCAAGAATATCTCGCAAAATTTCATGAATCTCAAAATAACGTGGTGGTTCAAAAACAAAAAGATTTTAATCTTCGCAATGCCATTAACTCATATCATCACATCAATTTGATCGGAGTTTTTCCGGATGCAGAGGCAGTAACAAAAAGGGTAAAGGGAGCTTTGAAAAAATAATAAATGGTACTTGTCTTTTTAATTTCAGAAAAATTAAAGGCTACTTTAATTTAGGTAGCGTGAAAGAAAACGTTGAACCTACCCCTTCAGAACTTCTTACGTTTATTGTTTGTCCATGTGCTTCAAGAATGTGTTTTACAATTGCAAGGCCTAATCCTGTTCCGCCTTGCTCTCTTGATCTTCCCTTATCAACTCTATAGAATCGTTCGAATAAACGAGGAAGGTGTTCTTTAGCAATTCCAATTCCATTATCTGAAATTTCTATTAGGATATTATCATCCAAATCATAAAAACGAATTTCAGTTTCACCACCTTCCTTGCCATATTTCAGAGAATTTACAATAAGGTTTGTGATGACCTGTCGGATACGGTCTTTATCGGCAAATACTTTTAATCCCTTATAATTTTCTTTGAAATGAACTTTTATTTTTCGATCAGAGGCTTTCATCTCCAGCGCATCAATAATTTCTTTTGCCAATTCAGGAATATCAAAATTATCCTTTTCCAAAATCATTTCACCGGATTCCAACCTGGAAATTGCTTCAAGGTCATCAATAATATTAATCATTCTTTCCACACTTTTTTCGGCGCGTTCCAAATAATTCCTATTTATATTCGGATCTTCTAAGCCGCCATCAAGTAACGTGGCAATATATCCTTGAATATTAAAAATCGGTGTTTTTAATTCGTGAGAAACATTTCCCAAAAACTCCCGCCTGTAATGTTCAAGTTTTTTTAAATCCTCAATTTCATTAGATCGGTTCTTCATCCAATCTGTTACCTCCCGCTCCATTTTCTGTAAAAGATCATCGCCAGATTCACTTCCATCGCCAGAATGATAATCCTTTAGATTATAAATCGTTTTATAAATTGTTTGAATTCTGGAATTAATAAAATTTCTTACTACATATTTAAATACAAACCAACTAAGTAAGCCAGCGCTAATTCCTGTTACGATTGCAAGTAACCAATGTATTGGTGACTTATAAAATATCGAAAAAATAAAAACGATTACACAGACGAAAGATCCGATAACAATGGCAGCGTTCCGAGCAAGCTTTCTAAGGGAGAGTTGATTCATTCAGGTTCAAAGATAAGCTAGAAAGTCGAAAGTTTGCGCTTAAGAACTCTTTCGAATCTGAACTAACAATAATTTTTTTTGATTTTTTTTAAATTATAATTGGAAGAAAAAATCCAAGTAAAATTCAATTGCACCAACTAAAATTTTGAAATCAGAATTCAAATTTATAACCAACTCCCTTAACGGTTTTGATAAAGTCCTCGCCTATTTTTTCGCGAAGTTTACGAATATGAACATCAATAGTACGGTCACCAACTACCACTTCATCGCCCCAAACTCGATTTAGAATTTCTTCTCTGGCGAAAACTTTTCCAGGTTTTGAAGCCAACAAAGAAAGCAATTCAAATTCTTTCCTTGGAAGGTTCATCTCTATGCCATCTTTGATTACCAAATAACTTTCCCGATCAATGCGTAAACCTCCCATATCCATCACTTCCGATTCTTTTCCATTCGGAGAACGACGAAGCAATGCTTTAATTCTACTAATTAATACACGAGGCTTGATAGGTTTATTAATATAATCATCTGCACCAGCATCAAATCCTGCGATGTGAGAATAATCCTCACTTCTTGCTGTCAAAAAAGCAATAATCACATCATCCATCCCTTTTGCAGCACGCAATTCACGACAGACTTCAATGCCATCAATCCCGGGCATCATTACATCTAATAATACAAGATGAGGCAATTCCCTCTTCGCAATTTTAATCGCCTCGTCACCTCCAGGAGCAGTAAAAACTTCATAGCCTTCTTTCTTCAGATTGTAACTGAGGAATTCCAGAATATCCAGTTCGTCATCAACAATTAAAACTTTATGTGAAAATGTGGTCATAGTAGCGCTTTGTAGGCAATACAAAGGTAACATTCATCTCTCCTCTTCTATGTTAACCCATCATTAAGTTAAAGGCACCTATGCCTTACCAATAAAGATTATCTGTTTACATAACAATAAAGGCCTATTAACACTACCATCATAGGTTAACTGGTACTTCGCTGTAAATATTGACCCGATGAAAAGCATTTTTCAAGCTCTTGTATTAACCCTTTTTTCCCTCGTTACTACACAAACATTTTCTCAAAACGCAAACCTAGGCGGTACTATAAACGGAACCATAACTGATGCCTCAGGCGAATTATTGGGTGGTATTGTTGTTTTTATTGACAGTACTTCAAAAGGACAAAAGGGCGCTATGTCTGATTTTGATGGGCATTATGAAATAAAAGATATTCCGGAAGGAACTTATCATGTGCGCTTCTCTGGTATTGGATATCACACCCAGTTAATTGCAGGAGTAACTGTTAAAAGTGGGCAAAAACCATTGTTATTGAATGTGGTTTTAGAAACCTCTTTTGTAATGGATAGTGTGGTGGAAATTCGTGACATCAGAGCATCTAACTCAATTAGTTTCGCCGTTGATTCCATGCACCATGAAGACAAGGCGGTAAATGTTATGAGCGGAGCACAAATTGCAAAATCACAAGATCGTGATGCTGCTGAAGTTGTGAAACGAATTCCTGGTGTAACGATTATTGAAAATCGTTTTATTATGGTTCGAGGACTCAATGAACGTTATAATAATGTATGGTTGAATGACGCTGGTGCTCCGAGTATGGAAACAGATAAACGTGCTTTTTCTTTTGACATGATTCCCAGTGGAATGGTAGATCGTATTTTAGTTTACAAAACACCTTCGCCAGAATTACCCGCAGATTTTGCAGGAGGTATGGTAAAAATTTATACCAAATCATTTCCCGAAAAAACATACCTATCTGTAAATTATCAAACTAGTTTCAGGTCAGGAACAACAGGGAAAACTTTTTATTATACTCCGGGAAGTTCAACTGACAAATTTGGATTCGACAATGGCTACAGAAGTGTTCCTGCTGGGACACCCGAATATTTTAATCGAAATGGGGCAACTACAATTTCTGATACAAAATCATTTCATAATGATTGGGCGATTTTGGATAAAAATGCATTGCCAGATCAACGATTCAGTTTCATGTATGCAGTTCCGTTTCATTTAAAAAACGGCATGCTTATGGGCAATACTTTCGGCGTGAGTTATTCAAACGTTCTCACCAACTACAGCATTAGAAGACAGGATTGGGATTCAATCACACAACTTCAGGATTACGCCGATTTGCAAACGACTCAAACAATACGAACCAATGCAATTGAAAATTTTTCATGGATATTCGGCACGAATAGACTTGAATTCAAAAATCTGATTAATCAACAAGGGAGATCATGGGTTACACAACGAGAAAGTAATTTTCTTTTAGGTCCGAATGAAAAAGCATATTCGGAAGGGTATGAAAGTAGATTAATCTATTCGTCCCAATTATGTGGCGACCACAAATCAAAAACAGGTCGAACGCAATATACATGGGCTGGCGGCTTTGGCTATACGGAACGTGATGCACCAGATTTAAGAAGGATAAAATATACGAAACAACGAATTGCTCCAGATTCAATGTATTCAGCACAAGTTGCAAATTCAGTTGATCCCATTAATGGTGGTGGCAGATTTTATGCTTGGCAGAATGAAAGAGTGTTTTCGTTTAATCAGAATTTCCGACATACTTTTTTCATAGGTCATTCCGATTCGACACATACTAAATATCGATTCGACATCAATGTCGGAACTTATACAGAATATAAATCCAGACAATTTATTGCACGCGTATTGGGATATACTATTGCTCCAGGACAACTCGCATTTGACTTAAAACGCCTTCCAATAGATCAGATTTTTTCTGAGGAACATGTAGGAACACCAGGCGCGTTTTTTATGGATGAGATTACAAGTAAGTCCGATAAATATCAAGCACAGAATTTACAAATGGCTGGATATGTTTCTGTCGGACTTCCGATTGGAAAGAAAATTAAAATTGTTGGTGGAACCCGGTATGAATATAATGAACAGGCTTTACAGAGTTATGTAAATCAGGATAGCGTCAATCCAAAAGTGGTAACTCGATTTATTTTACCTTCTGTAAATGCTACATATAATTTTAATGAAAAAGCTTTAGTAAGACTTGCATATGGAAAAACATTGAATCGCCCCGAATTCAGAGAATGGTCACCTTTCTATTTTTATGATTTTGATTTTAGTGCAGGAACCTATGGCTCACTTTATCCAACCTTGATTGCGCAAAACGGACAAATACTTAAAGTCGCACAAGTGGATAATTACGATTGCAGATTTGAATTTTATCCAGGACAAGCGGACTATGTTCAAATCGGGTATTTCTATAAAGCATTCAGAGATCCTATTCAGCAAGTTGTTTTGGTTTCGCAATCGGATGGAAAATCATTCACTTATACAAATGCTGATTATGCATTTACAAATGGTATCGAGTTTGACATGCGCAAGAATCTTGCTTTCCTTGATACCGCATTTAATACAAAAGCATTCGGAAATTTTAATTTGGTTGCTAATTTCTCAATTATTCAAAGCAAATTGTATATCTCTCAAGTAGTAAATCAAGCTACTTCTAATCCATTGCAGGGGCAATCACCATACGTAGTAAATGGAGGTGTTTATTATCAAAATGATTCAATTGGTTTCCAAGCTTCATTATTATATAATGTATTCGGACCACGACTTTTCCTTGTTGGAACAACAGACTATCCGAATATCGGTGAGTTGCCGAAACAGTCGCTCGATTTGAGTTTGAGTCAAAAAGTTTGGAAATCTTTTTCTCTAACATTTAGTATTCAGGATATACTTAATCAGTCGGTTCGTTTGGTTCAAGACACCAACCGAAATGGAAAATTTGAATCAAAGGGCGATGATCTTGAAATTTCATCTTTCAAAAAGGGGCGCTATTTTTCATTTGGTATTAAACTAAATCTTACTGGAGAATAGGTAATTTACTTACCAAATTATTTTCAAATTACAGTTTGGAGGCAATCCATTTTTTCGAATAAATAAAAAACTTAACAATAGGACCTAGTGTAATTCCATTGTTAAGTTTTGGCGACAAAAGTTTAGAATTAATTTACATATCGCCTTTCGAGTTAACATTTACAAAGCATTTTAAGGGTCAATCAATAACACTTGGGCAAACTAGTGGTAATAGTACGGGGATACATTTGCCTTAATTAAAAACGTGAATTGATTATTAAAAAGAATTTACACAAACCAACAAAATTAATTTTTCAACCCAAATCAAAATGAAAATGAAAAGAAAAACGTTACACACAATTGCAGTATTTCTGACGATGCTTATTATGGGCATTACAGGAAAAGGTTTGCAAGCGCAAAATGTTATTACGGTGACAGATAGCATCTACACCAATACAACTTGGACAGCTTGCAACCAGTACCTAGTATTCGGTTACGTTTACGTAACTGCCGGTCATACATTAACAATTGATCCAGGTACAATTATTAAAGGGGACAAAAACTCAAAAGGAACAATTATTGTTGAGCGCGGTGCACAAATTATCGCACAAGGAACCGCAGCTCAGCCGATTGTTTTCACTTCTAACCAGCCAATGGGTCAACGTACCTATGGAGACTGGGGTGGAGTAATTCTTTGCGGTAAAGCTCCTACAAACTGGCTTGCAGGTCAGCAACAAGTAGAAGGCGGACCTCGCTCATTTTATGGTGGAACATTACCAAATGATAATTCTGGTATCATGACTTATTGCCGCCTTGAATTTGGTGGAATTGCTTTCTCTCCAAACAATGAGGTAAATGGATTAACTATGTGTGCTGTTGGTAGAGCAACTACTATCAATCACATTCAGGTTTCTTTTTCAGGAGATGATAGCTACGAGTGGTTTGGAGGTACAGTAAATTGCAAATACCTTGTTTCTTACAGAGCTTGGGATGATGATTTTGATACTGATTGTGGTTACAGTGGAAATGTTCAATTTGGTTTTGTACAACGCGATCCATTCGCTGCCGATCAATCTGGTTCCAAATCATTTGAATCTGATTCTTATCAATCAGGAACAAAAACAGGATTAGCTGGAGATACAACTGGTTTAACACGTTGTGTATTTGCAAATATAACCTGCATAGGGCCCTTGGTAAATCCAACTTCAACTGCTTACGATAACCAATTCGTTTCGGCTGCTCACATTCGTCGTGGAAGTGCAATGTCTCTTATCAATTGTGTTATTGCTGGTTACCCAGCAGGTATTTTGTTTGATGAGTCTTCTGCTTCTTACGGATCAACAACAGCTAATTATAGATCAGCAGGTGTTGCAGGAGATTCAGTAGGACAAATTCGCGGGACAGTTGTTTGCGGAATTCCAACTAATGGTGCACCTGCACGAAAAGAACTTATGTACGTAATCAATGGTGCACGTTCTTTGACTCCAACAACCGTTGAAGGAGATACAACAACTGGTTCACCTTTCGCTTCTTGGTCTGGTCCATTTAATCTTTTCCAAAACACTCCTACAGTTGTTGGAAAACATTTCAACAAAATGTATCCTACCCAAGCAACAGGAATTCAGTTGCATAATCCTTACAATCTTTCAAATCCTGATCCAACACCAAATAGCACTTCACCACTTTGCTATAATTCAACATCTTTACCGGCTCAGGTAATTGCTCATTATGTTGCACTTGGACAACCAGATCATTTCGGAAACGGCAATAAATATCCTTTCCTTACTGCAAACCCAATCAACCTTGATACATCAAACTTCTTCAACAATTATAATGCTCCAGCAACCCCTCCAACTTGGAACAGTTCTAAAACTCCAGCATCTTTCTTTACCCGTACAAATTACACAGGTGGATTTGCAGGAACACAAACTACCAATGACAATTGGATGAATGGATGGTGCAATTTCGATCCTCAAAACACAGATTACTCCTTGACCTCTGCGCCGGTAGCTTCAATTACTGCAGCTGGCTCATTGACAATTTGTCCTTCAGGCGGGTCAGTTGTATTAAATGCCAATGCAGGTTCAGGCTATACTTATCAGTGGCAGTTGAACAGCGTAAATATCGGTGGAGCAACTTCACAGAGTTACAACGCAACAGCAGCAGGTTCTTATAATGTAATTGTTTCTAACGTTAGCGGTTGTTCTACAACTTCAACTTCTATTGTTGTAACAAACTATGCAGCTCCAACTGCTACTATCAATGCAGGTGGTCCAGTAACTTTCTGTCAAGGTGGAAGTGTCACTCTTACAGCTAGCAACGCAGTTTCTTATAGCTGGAGCAGTGGCCCATCTACACCATCGATTACAGCAAATACTTCAGGAAATTATCTTGTAACTATTACTGATATCAATGGTTGTCAGGCTACTTCTACTGTAACATTGATAACTGTTAATCCATTGCCAACGGCAAGCATTACTGCAAGTGGTTCAACTACTTTCTGTATCGGTGACAGTGTAATTTTAACTGCAAACCTTTCTACATCTTACTTGTGGAGCAATGCAGCAACAACACAGAGTATCACTGTTTACAATTCAGGTAACTACACCGTACAAGTTACAAATGCAAATGGATGTCAGTCTGCAGTTTCTTCACCTATCACAGTTTCTGCAAGCTCTTCTCCAGCACCTACCATCACCATCACAGGAAATACTTCTTTGTGTCAAGGTGGAACTGTAACACTTACTTCCTCTACTGCTAACACTTACTTGTGGAGTCCAGGTGGCCAAACCACACAAAGCATCACAACAGGTAATGCAGGAACTTACAACGTAACTGTAACAAACAGTAACGCATGTAATGGATCAGGTGTTTCTTCAAACGTAATTGTGACGGTGAATCCGCTTCCAGTTGCTAGTTTCACCACATCGGGAATTATTCCAACTGTAAATTTCTTAAACACTTCAACAGGAGCAAACACTTACTCATGGGATTTCGGTGATTTCAGTACTTCATCACAAGCTAGTCCAACGCATACCTATTCAGGAAACGGAAACTACACTGCATGTTTAGTTGCTATTACATCATTCGGATGTATGGACACATTATGTGCTCCGGTTCTGATCAATGTTGGTATTAATACTGTTTCTCCTGAAGTTGAAACTATCGCACTTTATCCTAATCCTGCAAATGATCAGCTGAATATCGCTATCAATAGTGCTTCTGAAAAAGATGCTATCATCGTTGCTTACGATGCTACCGGAAAACTAATGATCAATGAAACACAGACAATCGCTTCTGGTGACAACTTGATCACTTATGATGTTACCAATTGGAATAATGGCATTTACTTCGTTCGTATTACCAGCAATGGTTCTGTGAAAACGATGAAGGTGTTGATTAATCGTTAAAAAAGAAAGTTAAGGTCAATAGGCTTTAGCAGAAAGAAAAGGGCCCTAACAGAAATGTTGAGGCCCTTTTGCATTTTACGACAAATTCAGGTTTTCTGTCGATAGACTTGTTTAGAATAGGCAGATTTTATGTTGTTTTCTAAGATATTTTGTTCTAAATTGCCTTAGCAAACAAAAACCCTAAACATGAAAAAATTCCTACTCCTACTTTCTGTATGTGCAGCAAGTACATTAACCTACGCACAAGGTAATTTCCAGAAGGCCATTTCAATTCCATTTATGGCAAATCCAACGCCAAAGAGCATTGTTCAAACATCGGATGGCGGTTATCTTATTGGTTCTGCAAGTGGTGCAACTTCCTCTTGTTTAATTAAAACAGACGCGCTGGGACAAATAATGTGGACCAAATCGATTGGCTCTTCTACTAATTCAATGAGCTTACTTCAAGCTGGCGAATGTATGGGCGGCGGATATTATGTTTTTGGAGATAATAGTGACTCACTTTGGACTTCCTCTGGCTGGGCTTTAACCATTCTTGATGCAACAGGAAATATTCTTTGGTCGAAAGTTTATCCTAACACAACTCCTGGTTATGGCTATTCGAAAATCAGACCAACAAGTGACGGCGGTTATCTTATTTCTGAGTCCCTGTATTCTAAAATGGGAGCCTTGAAATTAGACGCTAGCGGAAATGTAATGTGGCACACTGCATTTTCTGATGATCCGAATGATCAAAGTCCAAAATGTCCAAGTTTTGATTGCTTTATTGGAAGTGATGGAAGTATGATTTTTTCAGGAAAAAGAAATATTGATATTTTAATTGTCAAAACTAATTCAAGCGGACAAATGATGTGGTCTTCTACTATTGGCAATACCAATTCTTATTATCATGCCAATGGAATTTCAAATACAGCTGATGGTGGTTATATAGTTTGTGGATATGATGACTACAACCCATTTGCAATGAAGATTACTTCAACAGGTGCAGTAAGTTGGTATCATGCTTACACTTGCGCAAGTGGTGGAGAGTTTATTCAAATCAAAGAATTAGCTAATGGAAATTTTATTGCACTTGGAGATGATTATATCGGCGGTTCTTTTGTTGTTTCAATTTCATCCAATGGCAGCATCAACAGTGCTTCAACATTCGCTAATTCTTCAGGCGCAACTTTTTCAGATCCTTCGATGTGTGTAACTTCAGATGGTGGATATGTATTGACAGGAACTTATACTAATCCTGTAACTGGACTTGGAGCTGTTTCTATTATGAAAACAGATGCTAATGGAAATTTTGCATGTAACTTTAATTATTATCCAATGAGTTTTTTGTCTTCGCAGATTGCTCCATTTGTAATTAATGTTCCTATTTATCCATTTACACAAACAACAAACCCGTCAACATTTGCTCCAGTAGCTACGAATCTTAGCACTACCGAGATGGATTTTTGTTTACTGTTTAGCACGAATGACCAGCATGCAATTGAAGGAACAATTTCTGCTTTTCCTTCTCCAATTGCATCTGGCGAAAATCTTCACCTGAACACTTCTGGTATTAATGGAAATGCTTCCGTTTCTATTTATGATGCAAATGGAAGATTGCTTCAGTCTTTTGAGCAGGCTTTCTCAAATGCAGAAACTAACGTAGAACTTTCTACTGCTAATTATGCATCCGGAATTTATCTTGTACGCATAACAGATAATAATTCAAATATTCTAGGTACAACTAGATTTATTGTTAGATAATTTTTAAATGCATAAAAAAGCCCGACAAAATAGTTGTCGGGCTTTTTTATGTCCTATTTAAAAATCAACAATTGGGATTCATTCGTGTTATTCTCCGTAACTCAGCAGTAAATAATCCCGCATAATTACTTCTTGGTTTCCTTGTTTAGCTTTCACAGAAATCTTTACTACCGAGCAGCTGTTTTTAATCCAGGAAGAAGTTTCCATTTTTTTCATTTTGCAAATTTCATTTACTTCTTTTGCGCTGGCCATGTGTCGCATTCCATTGATGGCAACATTTTGAATAACAAACCAACAGATTGTAATGTCATCTATTGACTTTTTTTCTACCATCCTGAATTGAGCATTGATTGGAAAATCATTTGAAGAAAAAGCAACAGTTGAAGTATCTAGTTCTCCTTTAAACACTGCAACAATGAGCATATCGGCATTTGGATTCCATTGTGCGCCCATTGGACCTGCACCTGGGCTAAAGAGGCTCCTAGCATTTTCAAATCCTCCAATTAACAAGGTATCAAGAAAAGGATGAACCCATTTTTCAACCATTTTAGATTCTGGCGAACCTGCGTATTGATTGTTTAACACGTAATAAGCATAAAAGCCATTGCTCATTATAGTTCGAGGAATGATTTTTGTTGAGGTTGTTTTTGAGGAATCTTGTTTTACAAGAGTGTCTTTTTTTACCTCTGATTGCGTCGAACCACAAGCGTAAAAAAATACTAAAGCAACTACTGCAAACTTATTGAAGATTGTTTTCAAGTTAATTCAAAAATAAAATTTAATGGAAGAAATTCTCAGAATTCAAATTAGTCAGTTTCGAAACTATATCCAATCCCTTTTACGGTTTTAATAAACTGATCTCCGATTTTTTCTCGCAATTTTCTGACATGCACATCGATTGTTCTGTTTTTCTCACCGAATTCGCCACCACAGATTTCACTATAAATTTCATGACGTGTAAAAACTTTTCTAGGCGCATTTAACATTAATGCGAGTAATTCAAATTCTTTTCGTGGCAAAATAATTTCCTTTGATTCTCGAAAAACAACATAGCGTTCACGATCAATACGAATAGATCCCGATTGCATATTTTTCGGAACTTCTCTACTGCGATGCCGTTTTAGAATAGCTTTAACCCGCATCAATAATACATTTGCCCTTATTGGTTTAACAATATAGTCATCAGCTCCTGCGGAAAATGCAGCCACTTGTGAATAATCCTCATTGCGGGAAGTGTAAAAAGCAATTAAGGTTTTACTGAGGGTTGGAATTGATTTTAAATCGTGGCAGATTTCAATTCCATCGGTACCAGGCAATACTACATCAAGAATCACTAAATGAGGCTGAAATTTTTTTGCAATTTCCATTGCTTCTTTTCCATTATCCGTACACAGCACTTCGTAACCGCCCGTTTCAAAAATCCCCTTGAGTGACAGCAAAATATGTTCATCAGGATCTACAATCATTATCCTGTATCCTTCAATTGTTCCGTTTAGCCCATTTGTTATCACAGCAGCGAAAGTATCTACTCCGTATTGCTGCTTCGTTAAGGTCATGTTAAGTTTATATTTTATGGGTTAAATCTTTCCATTTGTAATAATTCGCTTTTTCAGCTAGAGTTTCTTGAAACCAAGCTATTAATCCATTCTAGTTCGTATTTTGGTGTTGAATTATGAAAGGAAAACCTGAATCTGACTTTTTCTATATGGTGTTTGAAGTGGTTCGACTTGTTCCTGCCGGAAGAGTTACGACTTACGGTGCCATTGCAAAATATCTTGGGATGAAAGGTTCTTCTAGAATGGTTGGCTGGGCGATGAATGCTTCCCACTCCCACCATTCACATGTACCAGCACATCGAGTAGTAAATAGAGAAGGATTGCTTACCGGCAAAAATCACTTTGCGACGCCGATGATGATGCAGGAGTTATTAGAAAAAGAAGGAATAAAAGTTAGGCGTGATAAAATAGATGGATTCAAAAATCACTTCTGGGATCCAAATGAGGAATTGAAGTTGTAAGTTGAGTCAAAAGTAAAATGTCGAATTCGAAATGAATTGATTTCGGACTGCATTTTTTTACTAACTATTTCTTGTAAACATCCATCCTAAAAAAAGCTTCAAACTGCGTCGGACTTCCATTCTGACAATGATATTCTTCGTGAGCTTGTTTTTTTATTCCAGAAGCTTCTAATCCAGGAGGTACTCCATTTAATTCGAAACGATCAACGTAACCGAAATCGCGAATTAAAGTCCAATTACCTTCTAATTTTTTAAAAAACGCATAACCAATTTGATATTTTATTTGTTCGCCAACTTTTACCCTGCGAATATTTATTTCAATGGCAACAGGAATTTTTCCAGGCTCACAGATTTCAATTTTTTCTGTGCGCTTGTCGGTTGTAACCATAAAAGTTTTGCCTTTTTTAAAAACAACAGAATCTTTTCCTAACCTAATTTTATCAATAGTAAGATGGATGAGATAATTCTTCTGTGCAAAAACAAAAGAACTCAAGCCAATTAAAATCAAAACAGAAATAAATCGCTTCATGCCATAAATTTAGCAATAAACAAGCCAAGAAATATTTCTAAGGAATATGAATAGCCATTATGCAAATTCCGTCTATAACAAAAACGACATTTGAAATTCACATTTTTACCACTGTTCTTAGTACCTTTGCACCATGAATATTACCAAAGAAAAAGTCCTAGAAGCACTTCGTCATGTTGACGATCCTGATCTTAAAAAAGATCTCGTTACACTTGGGATGGTGAAGGATATTGAAATTGACGGAAACGTAGTTTCATTTACTATTGTATTGACAACACCGGCTTGTCCGATGAAGGAATTGATTCGTAAAAATTGCGAAAATGCAATTCTTGAATATGTAGCTAGCGATGCAATTCCAAAGGTGAATATGACCGCAACAGTTACATCCACACGAAGTGGAAATGCTTTACCGGGAGTGAAAAATATTATTGCAGTTGCATCCGGCAAAGGTGGTGTAGGTAAATCTACAGTCGCTGCAAATCTTGCATGCGCACTGGCTATGCAAGGTGCACGCGTAGGATTAATTGATGCAGATATTTATGGGCCTTCTGTTCCAATCATGTTTGATGTTGTAAATGAAAAACCAATGTTGCGCGACATTGATGGAAAAAGTTATCTCGTACCCGTTGAAAGTTATGGCGTGAAATTATTGTCGATTGGATTTTTTGCAGATATGAATCAGGCTGTGGTATGGAGAGGTCCGATTGCAGTTCGCGCACTGAATCAATTGTTAAGCGAAGCAGATTGGGGTGAATTAGATTATATGGTTATTGACCTTCCTCCTGGAACAGGAGATATTCATCTTTCATTAGTTGCTGCTGTACCTCTAACAGGTGCTGTAATCGTAAGCACTCCACAAAACGTTGCGCTTGCTGATGCTAGAAAAGCTATTTCAATGTTTAATATGCCTGCTATCAATGTCCCAGTTCTTGGAATCGTAGAGAACATGGCATATTTCACACCCGCCGAATTGCCAGAAAATAAATATTACATTTTCGGAAGAGAAGGTGGAATTCGTTTAGCAGAAGATCTTGGCGTTCCTTTATTGGGACAAATTCCATTGGTACAAAGTATTTGCGAAGCAGGAGATGTGGGTAGGCCTGCTGTGCTACAAAAAACAACTCCTCAAGCATTAGCCTTTCTTGAATTAGCTGGAAATATAGCACAACGTGTTGCCATTCAAAATTCAATTGTAAAAGAGCCAGTTGCCTGATGTGAATTACGTATCTTTGCAATGGAGTAACAAATTATGAATACAGAATTAACAGCAAGAATTGAAGCCGCTTTAGAAAGTCTTCGTCCGTTCTTAAAAGCAGATGGTGGTGATGTAAAGTTGATTGGCATTTCTGAAGACAAAACTGTCAGCATCGAATTTTTAGGCGCCTGCAAGTCATGCTCCATGAATATGATGACTTTCAAGGCCGGCATTGAAGAAGCAATTCGAAAAGCTGCTCCTGAGGTTACTAAAGTTGAGGCGATCAACATGATTGCTATTTCTACTGCAAACTAAAAGATATTCTTCATAAAAAAAGCCCTCCACTTAATTGCGGAGGGCTTTTTCATTTTGCAAAAATTTCTATTTAACTAAGTACGTATTGATATACGTTCTGATTCTATCAGCATTATGTTTAGAAAAATCAACATATTGATCCTGAAAAGAAATGTGATACATACTCACCATTGCGAAACAATCCAGAAATCCGTCCTTCTTAACTTTTCGAGCAAATCCAAATTCTTTGTCTTCTGTTTCAGATTTCTTCAACATAAATTCCCAACTGTACGACTCCAAATATTTTTGATCTGTAAACTCTAATTTCTTTTTAATAATTCCATCATCATTACAGTATTCTCCGATTTTATCTTTTGCCTGACGATAATAACTCCAAGGTTCTTCTGTAATAGTTGATTGCGAAGTTGAGCTTAGCATACTCGGCATATAATCTCGGGTCATCCAATGACGATTAAAAGTCTTACCTAATTTATCACAGATGACTTCCATTTTAGTAAAATAACGAATATCTGGATAAACAATTATTCCTTCCACACATGTATTGTAAGCTTCCTGCCAATTTTTATTTTCCATATAACAATTCACAAGATTCTGACGCGGATCAAGCATGTTTGACTCAATACGAATTGCCTTTTTGAAAAATGGAATTGCTTTTTCATACTTTTCGTCCTTATAATAACACATCGCTGTTTTATAGGTGGCGTAATAATAATTCGAATCTATTTTTAATGCCTTTTCATAGGCACGAATAGCAGAAGTATAATTGGCATTAGAATAATCATCGCCACCTTTATTGTATTCTTCTTTCGCTTCATCAGAAACGGCCGTATCCACGCTAGGCTCGATAAACTGCTCATGTAAAATCCATGATGCTGTTTCCTGCTTTGGACAAACCAAAGTAGCAGTAGAACAGGATCCGATTAATTCAGAACGATATTCTGTTGACTTCAATTTACTCAAATCAAAATTCGTTGAACCTTTAGAAATCTTTTTCAAAAGATTTGTAATGTCAGTTATCAATTGAAATTGGTAACGATCATATTCATAAGAAACACGCAAATCCCAAAGATCATTGTCGTAAAAATGTGTGTTCTGCACTTTCTTAAGCGTTGCAATCGCTTTATCATATTTACTTTTCTGATAATAAGCTTTTGCTTTCTCAACAGATTTTAACTCTGCTGAAGTGTATTGCGCAAGCATTGGAATGGAGAAAAGTAATACTGCGAAAAGAGATAACACACTTTTCTTTACTGACATTTTAAACATAAAATATTGAGGATTGATAGATATTACTGACGAGAAAGAATTGCTGTACAAGTGTCAATCGTTGTTCCATTATTGACATAATAACTCATGTTAATGGAATTTGTTCCTGTTTTTGTTCCACTTCCGTGCAATTGATTTCCATTATAGGTTTGCTGCGCAAGTGTCATGGTATTTCCATTTATATCTGCTATAGCTTTGAAAGAGAAACCGAAATTATAAAAATTCTCAATTTGTACTTGGGTCGTGTTGGCAGTTACTGCGTTAATGTGCACAGTATAACTTGTAGCTCCAATTTGTGAACTTGTTTCATTCAAAGTCCATGCTGCTATATAAACATCACGTCCGGCTGGGGCTTCTTCTTCTGGTTGACAAGCAACAAAAAGAGCAGAAACAAAAAGGAGGACGACAAGGGCTGTTTTTCGGGTTTTCATAATGATTGAATTCATAACAAATATGGGCTTTTTCATCTATACTGGCAAATGCAATGCCAAAGAGCTATTAAACATCAGATGATCAGTGCCAAGAAAATAAAAAATAAAAAAATAGTAATAATTACCCCTTTTTCAAGAGCGCATTTGCCTTGGTTTGCGGGCTGAATTTTACGAAAATATTCAACCAGATATTTCTGGATAAACGAAAAAAGATGGGGAAAAACCCAATATAAATTGCAATGACAATTGCCAGCAACGTTGGAAACCCAATGTCAAAAAGTAAATACAGCGTGTAAGCAGGAATGAACATGGCCATTATGGACAATCCATAACTAACATACATGGCACCATAATAAAATCCCGTTTCTGGTTCATAGGGTTGATCACAATAAACGCATTGCTTTTTCATATCACCCAATTTCTTGAGATGATACATATTATTATCTAGGTACAAATCGTCCAAATTACATTTTGGACATTTTGAATAAAAAATACTGTAGATAGGACCTTCCTTCAATGACATACCTATGAAATTATTCATAAAGGTAGCACATGAAATTGTCGGTTGTCCGCTTATTTGATTTTAAATAAATGGACAACCGACTGTGAGCAATTAATTTCTTTTTCCGCCACCACCTTTGTGTCCGCCACCACCTTTATTTCCGCCACCACCCTTATTTCCGCCACCACGAGGTGCAGCATTCGGCTTTCCTTTTTGACCATTTTGTTTTTGATGTTGGCCATTTCCACCACCGTTTTTTTGACCTTGATTGGCTGCATGACGTTGATGATTTGCTTCATAGCGATGATGAACTGCAGGCGAAGCTGTTCTGTGATTGTGATAACAAGTGTGCGCATGCACCATTCTAGCATGATGTACACAAACGTAATGCGTATGGTAACGAATAACGCGTGCATGATGCACATGCCACATTACAGGATGCCACGGTTTCCAATAACCAGGATAATGACCCCAACGATAAGGAGAAACCCAAACAACATAAGCGGGAGCATAAACAAACCTTACACAAGGCCACATCCATACATTTACAATTACAACAGAATTAAATCCTTGCCATTTTGCATCGGCGCCGGAAGTTTCTCCTTTATTTTCTACAATATAATCTTCACCATATAATTCTTCATCGCCCACTACTTGTATGTCTGCAGATTCTGCTCCAGTTTTTTCCAATTCAACTGCTGCAACATCTTGCGATTCTGTTTCACTAACTGCAACCTGAAGAATAAAAGCATGCGCATCCCCTTCATGTTGATCAACTACTCGTATGTAATCCACATTACCATCATTATCCAAATCAAGATTATTTAATTCATTTGCTGGATCATTAATTCTCTTTTCAAAATCTTCAACCGAACTGGCGGCATTGAATTGATCCAACACTCCATATAAATCAAGATTATCACCAGGAAGTCCAAGTGAATCACTTTCATCAGCTATTGCATTTGCTTTTATTCCTGCAAAGAGGAAAAGTGCGGAAATTAGGAGATACTTTTTCATGGTTAGTATATTAAGTGATATAAGTGTCTTTCCGATTGGACTTCAAATCTAGTCAAAGGTTTAATCCTTTCGTCGAATATTATTGGGCTCCTGCCTTCAATTTTATATATTTGATCGAGACAAAAACGCAATTATGAGAACATTTTACTTTTTCCTTTTGTTAAGCATTTCTTCCTCCTCCTTCGCCCAACCTACAACTTGGAATTCTCGCGGCATTGGTGGTGGTGGTGCACTCTTTTCTCCCAGCATAAATCCTGCCAATTCCAATGAATATTATGTAGCATGCGATATGTCTGAACTTTTTCATACGACAGATTTCGGACAAACCTATTCTCAGGTTCATTTTTCACAATTCATCGGTGGACATCATTCAAAGGTTTGTTACACTTCAACTTCAAATCTTCTTTATTCTGTTTCTTATGTAAATGACATTGCCACTCCTGTAAAAAGTATCGACAATGGAATCAATTGGACTTTGCTTTCCGGAAATCCTGATCCTAATACCGATATTGAAACGATCGATGTTGATTATGCCAATCCTTTACGCATTGTAATTTCTTATTATGGTGAAATTTGGTTTTCAAGTAATGGCGGAATATCATTTACATTAATTCATACCTGTTTAAATAATGGCGTTGGAAATGTTGTGGGTGGAGTATTCTTCAATAATGTAAATATTTACATTGGAACAAATGATGGTGTTTTGGTTTCTACAAATGCGGGGGTAACTTGGAATACTGCAACGATTACAGGTATTCCAGCAAATGAAAAAATCTGGAGTTTTTGCGCAGCAACTTCCTCCTTAGGAATCACAAGATTTTTTTGTTTGACTGCAGATGTTGCAGATTTGTATGTAGGTATTCAAGGTTCAGATTATTGGGGATTTTATAGAAATGTTTACACCTGCGATTATGGAATCAACAACTGGACAACTGCATCTAACGGAATTATTTTTAACACCGATTATCCGATGTTTATTGACATGGCAGGCAATGACATTTCTACTGTTTATGTTGCAGGAAGTAATAATAACTCGGAACCAATCATAATGAAATCTTCCAATGCGGGAGGAAATTGGGCACACACTTTTATCACTGCAAATAATCAGAATATTAGTACCGGTTGGAGCGGACAAGGAGGTGATCGTGGATGGAGTTATGGTGAATGTCCCTTTGGATTTGATGTAGATGCAACAGATCCTAACGTAGTTATTTTTGGAGATTTTGGATTTGTACATAAGACAAATAATGGAGGAACAAGTTGGCAACAAGCGTATGTCAATACTACAAATCAACATCCTGCCAATGCTCCTACTCCACCGATGCAACCTTATAATAGCATCGGACTTGAGAACACAACTTGTTGGCAAGTAAATTGGTCGGACGCAAATAATATGTGGGCCTGCTATTCTGATATTCGCGGCATCAGAAGTGTTGATGGAGGAAATGCCTGGTCGTATAATTACACAGGACAAACGGCGAACTCATCATATAGAATTGTAAAAGCTGCAAATGGAAATTTATTTATGGCTACTTCCGGTATTCATGATATGTACCAAAGCACAAGATTAGCAGATGCACAACTCGATGCGAATGATGCAAATGGAAAATTGCTTTATTCTACAGACAATGGTGCAACATGGAATCTTCTTCATTCATTCGGCCATCCTGTTTTCTGGATTGCACTCGATCCAAATAATGCGAATCGTGCGTATTGTAGTGTGATTGATCATGACAATGGAAATTCAAGTCCGATGGGAGGAATATATCGTTGTGATGATTTGAATTTGCTTGCAGGCTCAACTTGGACAGCAACTCCAAATCCTCCGCGCACAGAACATCATCCCGCATCTTTGAATGTTTTGAATGATGGAAAACTCGTGGCTTCTTTTTCGGGAAGAAGAACAACCGTTTTCACTTCTAGCTCTGGAGTTTATATTTATGATCCAAGTGGAAATTCATGGACAGATGTTTCAGATCCGGGAATGTATTACTGGACAAAAGATGTGGTCATTGATCCGAATGATGCAACACAAAATACATGGTATGTGGGAGTCTTCAGTGGTTGGGGCGGACCACCGAATGGTTTAGGCGGGTTGTATAAGACTACAAATCGCGGAACTACCTGGACAAGATTAACAGGCACAACTCTCGATCGTGTAACGTCATGTACATTCAATCCAAATGACGCCAATGAAATTTATCTGACCACAGAAACGCAAGGACTTTGGATGAGCAGTAATATTAATGCATCGACACCAACATTTACAAACGTTTCTTCGTACCCGTTCCGTCAACCAGAAAGAGTTTTCTTCAATCCTTTCAATGCGTCAGAAATGTGGGTGACGAGTTTTGGAAATGGAATGAAAGTGGGAACTAATATTTTCATGGGTGTTCCAGAATTTTTCGATCCTCAGATTTCATTGTATCCGAATCCTGCTAACAATTCATTTATTGTAAATGGAAATGATGGAGAGAAAGTGGCAATCTATAATTCGATTGGTGAAATTGTGATGGAGAAAATTTTGATGAATGGAGAAAATACAATTGACATCAGTGAATTTGCTAACGGGATTTATTTTGTGGAGGTGAATTTGAAAAGAGAGAAACTTTTAATTCAGCATTAAATAATTCTTATTGCCATGGGATTAATTTCATGGCAATAAGAATTAACAACTTTTACCTTCTATTACATTTTCCCAACATTAACATGTTGTACTTTTTCATGAAAATTCAGCAACCCATGAAAACTACACTTATCCTCCTACCCTTTTCAATTCTTGCTCTTTCTTCCTGTTCTAATCGTGAAACACGAGTGGAAGCAAAAGAACATACCATTACCGTTACAGGAAGCGCAGACGCAACGCTCACTCCCGATGAAGTAACATTGACGATCAACATCGGAGAATATTACAAAGAACAATTCCTTCCGAATACAAAACCAATTGACTACAAAACTTTGGTTAAGCTAGACGAAATAGAAAAACCGATCATGGAATTATTGAAGAAGAATGGCATCGCTGATAGTTGTATTCACTTCAGCATGATGAGCACTTCCTGGAGTTGGTACGCGAGTTATGATTATGGATATGGTCTTCCTGCAGAAAAAAAGCCGGTGCATTTTGAAAAAACACTTTCTATTAAAATGAAAGATTTTGATAAAGCTGTTGCAATTGTTCAGGCAATCGATACAAAAGGAGTTACATCCCTAACACTCGGCGATTTTAAATCATCAAAAGAACAGCAGATGAGAAAAGATCTGAAAGCGCAAGCGCTGAAGAATGCCAAAGAAAAAGCTCAGAACATGCTCCAATCCATTGATCACCAAACTGGAGATATAATCCGTGTGCTTGAGAAAGATGATAGCAACAGTTATTGGAGCTGGCAACCTGCGCAATCCAGCAACAGCAACTCAAGTTATAGTGCTTCTGAAGCCGCACCTGCCGGTTCTCCGCAGGATATTAAAATGCGTTATGAAGTAGAAGCAGAATTTGAAATACAGTAGCTTTACATCGGATTCAATTCTGCCCTATGACCATTAGTCCTCAAAGTGAAATTCTTTCTTTCCTTGCACATGGCGATACTTCGCTTGCGATCCGACGATTGCTGGATTTAACGCTAGAAACTGCAGACCGACAATTGATGTCAGAAGCAATTTCAATAAGTAGAGCCTATCATGTATTACCAGAAAATGAGCATACAAAATTATCAGATGACAAAGTAGCTCTACTATCTCAGGATCTTTTAAATAAAATTGATTTTAGCAAACAAAAAAATAAACCGCAACAGATTTTAGTTACTGCCAATCAGATTTCCAAAAAATACAGCAAAGGAAATTTCAGCTTGAAACCAACAAGTGTGGATATTGAATCAGGGAAAATTGTTGGAGTTGTTGGGCAAAATGGAAATGGCAAAACAACTCTCCTTCGTTGTATTGCAGGACAACTTGCTATTGATAATGGTCATATTCAATATTCACTCCTTGAAAAACCGGATCATTACGCCATAAAAAATCACATCGTATTTATTCCACAACGTATTCCGAGATGGTTCGGGATGTTGAAAGATAATTTACATTTTTCTGCTGCAATTTCAGGTAATAATGGCGAATGGAATAATCTCTTAGTTGATTTTATGCTGGAGCGTTTTCAATTAAATAATTACGCTCATCTCACTTGGGACAGAATCAGCAGTGGATACCGAACACGATTTGAAATTGCCAGAATTCTTTTGCAACAACCAAAAGTTTTAATTCTGGATGAACCTTTAGCTAATCTGGACATCAACGCACAACAAACACTTTTGACAGACTTACGATTTCTCACTAAATCATCCTATAATCCGATGGGTGTAATTCTAACTTCACAACAATTACATGAAGTGGAAAAAGTAGCAGATACTGTAATGTTGATCCGAGATGGCGTGTGTGTTTTCCGAACAGATGAAACCACGAAGCTCAGTTCGGAAATTTTCTTTGAAATTGAAACCGTTTCGGAACGAGATGAAATTGTAAATGCTTTAAGAGCATTTGAACCTATTGTAAAATTCAATGGAGGATTCTACACAATTTCTTCTTCAAAAGGCGAAATGCACATTATGTTGAGTGAATTATTAAAATCAGGAATCCGCGTTACGTATTTCCGTGATATTTCAAAATCAACAAAACGATTTTTTTAAATGAACAAGCGACCTCTAGCACCGAAATTCCTCAACAAGCTCGACAATAGTCTGCTTTTGAATCGTCCGGATACATGGTCCACACGTTTTCACCTTGTATTTTATTATACAATCATTTTTATGATCGCTTTGGCTATCATTTGTCTAACTATGCCAAGTGATGCGCGTGAAAAAAGTTTCTATGCGCTATGGTCAGGATCGATTGGCGTTCTTGTTGCTATCGGATTTATTGTTTGGCTGGTTTATCTTTTTCGCTTTAACGTTTTCAAACAATATGGAAGTGTTTTTCCAGGTGATCGATTAAAGACATTTTTGCTTTACTTTTTTATTATTGCCTTATTGTCCATTGTAGTATATATACCACCTGTAATAGAAAGTATCAAAGCCGATCTGGAATATAATACTGAAACCATTGCTAAAGATTGTAATCGTATTAATGAATTAATTACACAGTTGGAGCAAGATAATGTTCCAACTGAATGGCAACCGGATACATTGATAAGAACTTATGGAACCAATCCATCAGTAGGTTATCGTGAAGGGGTTGAATATCTCGACTCAAATAGTTTCAGAAGTCGTGTTATCAATTCAGATAGTGCCAGTCAAATACAAGTAGGTGTCGTAGTAGTCTATTCCTTCTTCGACCTCAATTTTGTAAATGATTATCGGATTAATCAATACGCGACCTATCACGCTAAAACAACAAAGCAACTTTATCACGCTAATTATCTGAATCGAAATTTCGATAAAGTGGCTTGCAAAAACGAATTGCAAAAACTGCTTTCAAAATATTCTTCCGCGCAAAACAGAAATAATTATTATTATCCTTACAACACACAGTACAACAACAATTACAACAACAACTCAAATATAGATGTTAGACAAAATATCCTGGAAAAATATCGTATGTATGATCTTGGATTTGGAATTGAAAATATTTCAACCAGAAAATTTCGACTTTACGACATTCGGTATTCTGATCACATACGTTTTATTTACTACTTCTCTCTTGTAATTGCTCTTTTAGTTTTTGTATTTCGTCATTCCACGATTAAAGCATTTTTTCTTTCACTCTTGACAGCTGCGGTACTTTCCATTTTAAGTGGGCTCTTTGTAGCCATTCTTAATTTTAGAGAAACTGGCATTTTCATTTTAATGCTACTCTATTTTCTAATCTTCCTACTGCTAGCTGCCAGAATTTTTAAATCAAATAAACGATCGCTTATTTCTGGTATCGCTTTGAATGCAGTGGTATTGATGATTCCCTTTATCCCAATTATTATTGTTGGATTTTATTATTCCATAAATACTTACCAATACTACGAATACGGAAACTTTGATTATAATCCCGAATATTATTTACAAAAGCAATTACATTTTACTATTGCGGAAATTTCCGGAGGATTAATTCTGTTGGTATTAATTGAAACCTTGTTCAAACGTTTGTTCCGATTATGGTATGCATCTCCCGAGGACTAAACAAAATCCAAACGATCAAATTTACCTCCCAAAATAAGGTCTGCATCGGCCCCCAACCAATTTTGTAAAACGGTTGAATAAATATTCCTGAAGTCCACTTTATAAATTAAATCTCCATTATCGAGATTCGACAAATCAGGTGCTTCATTCAAAATTCCTTTTCGTTTCAGATTGCCACCCGCTAGCATTAAAACATTAGCTGTACCATGATCTGTTCCTCCGCTCGCATTTTGTTTGACACGTCTTCCGAATTCGGAGAAAGTCATCGTTAAAGTTTCATTCCACATATTTGCCGCTTTCAAATCGTCTGCAAAAGCTTTCATCGCATCTCCATAAACTTTAAGCAAACGATTCTGCTGATTATTCTGACCTGCATGCGTATCAAATCCAGGAAGTGAAACATAATAAACAGAAGTCTCGCATCCTGAAAGAATTAATTCTGCAATCAATTTCATTTGTTTTCCAAATGCGTGTTGCGGATAAATCGATTTCGCGGAATTTTTATTTAAATGGTCATGAATGTAGCCTGCACTCTTCGAAGTTTCTGCAAGGGTTTTGTGTAGATACTCCACATTATGATGATCTTCTTCGTGTGCCGTCCAAGCAGCAGCTGTTTTTTGTAAAAAATTATCTTTCAGAATTAATTCCAACCGCGCAGGACGTTCCATCGCAAGTCCGTTCATTATTTCACCCTTTAATGCCAGACTTAAAGTTTCATCTACTTCCAAAGCTAAATGTGGTTTTATATTCAATGGGTCACAACTAGCATCCAACCATCTTCCCAACCAACCGGTTTGAATATATTTATTTTCATCAGAAGCAGAATGCCAAATATCCATCGAACGAAAATGGGAACGATTCGGATTTGGATATCCAACATTATTCATCAACGCCACTTCCCCATTCGCATGAAGTGCCGCCAAACCTGAAAGACTTCCATTAAAAGAAAAATGATCGTCAATTCGAATCACACCTTCCTTCTTCAATCCAATTCCCGGACGATTACTATGGTACAAATCATCTCCGAATGGAATAATGGTATTGAGCCCATCATTTCCTCCTGAAAGTTGTATGACAATAAGCCTTTTTCCGTTTGTCTTTTGAAGCAATAAACGATTCATGACTTCATGAGCAGCAGTGTCATTCCCTTTTAAAAACTTAGGCAGTAATAAAGAAGCGGAGGCAATGCCTGTTAGTCGAAGAAAATCTCTTCTTGAATAGTCCGACATATATTTTAATTATATAATTTGAAATTCCGGTGTTTGCATGACTGCAACAATTGTTGTAATAATTTTTCTTTGTCTTGAAGAGGAATCAATATTTTCCTGAATCAGGTTGACTTGAATTCTATCTTTTGGAGCAAGAATTAAAAAGTTTATTATTTCTTCTGTGAGCTTGCTTTCTTCAACCGTAGAAAAATAGTTCGTCAGTTTTGTCCAATCCGATTTCACTTTTACTTTTTTATCTTCTTGGTTATTCTTTTCATGCGTTTCTTCGAAAGCCGGTTTTTTATTTAATCGTGCTGTTCCTGCATCTAACATTGCTTTAGGCAAATGCATTCGTTGGACCAATGAAGAGGTGTCAATCCATCCACGACCTCCTTTCCATCCTGCAACATTGGGAGGAAGAAATAAGGTTTGTCCAAGAATTTCCTGCAGAGCAATCATTTGTTGATCGTCAACTTCCAGTTTACAAAGATTTTTGAATCTCACTATTAATTCTACTGGAGAAATAATAATACAACCGATATTTTTTTCATCATAAAACCAATCTGAAACAAAAATGGTCCGCATCAAGTCTGCAATGTCATAATCATTCGATCGAAATCTCAAAGCCAGTTCTTTTACTCGTTCTTCATTAATTTCATTATTGACAAATGCTTTATAAATTTTTCTGCAGATATATTCAGATACTTGATTTTTTTCCAGTAGCAAATCGATGATTTCTTCTCCATTGAAATTTCCGGTTTTACCGAATACCGTTTTTGAATCAAAATCATGTTGTTTTTCTCTGAATTCAAAATCTCCCTTTTTATTTACAGCCCATCCTGTAAATGCACGTGCTGCGTTTTTAATGTCATTTTCTGTGTAGCCATTTCCTTCACCTAAAGTAAAAAGCTCCATCACCTCTCTCGCAAAATTTTCGTTCGGAGCATCCTTTTTATTTTCCTGATTATTCAACCACAAAATCATTGCAGGATCTTTTGAAATTTCATGGAGCATGGTTTTAAAACTTCCAAGTGCATTTTTTCGCAACAAATTGTGTTGCACTTGACAAAGCCACGCAATATTTCCAGAGGTTGCAAAATGATTATGCCAGAAAAAAATCATCTTTTCTCGAAATTGAGCATTTGCTACTGCCATTCGATCAATCCACGCCAGATTCAATTGTTCTTTTTGTTGTTTCGCTTTTAAAACAATGCCGACTAATTTGAGGGGACGAACTTCACCTTTATCATTTGTGTCTGGTTTTTCCAGAAATAATAAATCCTGAATAACATTAGAATCCTTTATCAACTCATCAACTACTTTAACAATATCCTTCCCTTTGAACCGCTTCATTAATTCTGGAGTTGCACCAAATCCGGCTCTGGCCAATAGGTGCTGCAATTTTTTTTCTTCGGAGATCATACCCTTTAACGTTTGGACTTATATACTAATTGCATTGCAAATTATGAACCATTTTAATTTTTTAAAGTCTGTAACTTCTCCTAACGCAGCACCGTCCCAGCTGTCATTTCGGAGTATAATGACTCTAAATAACGTCATATTTCCTTCTGTAAGACGTTTCTTTCAAAGGATAGTTTACTCTTAACAAAGCCTATTTGATAACTAGCCATTCATCCACGAAAAGAATGGGTCTCCTGCAGTTAAATTCGTATAATAATAATTCTGCCTTGTCAAAACGCTCCCGTATATTTTTGATCATTGCCGCTATTTTAATAGTTGTAGGTGGCGTTTTCGGTTACCTGAAAATTAGAAAATTAGAATCTCCCTCACGTGATCCTTTAGATGCAGTTCCAACAAGTGCATTTTGTGTGATCAGCACTAACAATGTTCGTGGTACTTGGGAAAAACTCAATCAGGGAAATTTAATTTGGGCTGCGCTAAATGAAACTGATTGGGCCTCGCAGATTTCTTCTACTACTGATCTTGTAGATTCACTTTTAGCAAACGACCCTGCAGTCGGATCTTTTTTTGACGATCGACAATGTTGGCTTTCATTGCATTTTACCGGAAGCGATGGTTTCGATTATTTAATTTCTGCTTCGCTACCCTCCAATTCAGATATGGATGAATTTTCCGAGTTCGTGAAAAAAAATTCCATTAAGTCAAAATTAAATGTTGTCCAATGGAAAGGAAATCTGATTGATGAATTGGAATTTATTAATGGGGAGAAATTATATATCGGATTACGCGAAGGTGTGATTCTTATTTCTGGAAATGAAGATTTATTGAAAGTAGGAATAGATCAAATGGAAAAAGGTCCCACTTTTAAAAACGATAAAATTTTCATGTCCGTGTCCGCCACTGCTGGAGAAAAAGCCTCAGCCAATGTTTATATTAATTATTCCAAATTACAGGTTGGACTAAAACGAATTTCAAACGATAATTATCACGACAGGCTCGATGAAATTTCACGTTTTGCTGAATGGACAGAGCTTGATTTATCCTTAAGGCCGAATGCCATTTTGATGAATGGATATACGTCATCCCCAGATTCTGCAAAAGAATTTCTAGGCGTATTTAAAGGTCAGTCGCCTCAATTGATAGAAGCGGCAACTGTACTTCCGAATTCAACTTTAACTTTTGCAAGTCTTGGTATTAGTAATTTTCAATTATTTAATCAACGATACGATGCATATCTCGAACATGAAGGATTGGCAGAAGAGCGAAGAGATAGATTAGCGCAACTCAAAAAAAATTATGGTTTTGATCCTGACAAAGACATTGCAAATTGGTTGGGCAATGAAGTGGTTATGGCAACACTTCCTGATCCTGAAGGGAGTTCAACCACTATCGCACTTTTGAGTTCTGCAAATACTGCAGAGGCTAAAGCAACTTTGCAAAAACTTGAAATAAAATCGGATACTAATTTTGTAGAGCCCACGGTTGATTCTTCTGGATTTACAATTCGTAAACTCCCTGTGCCAGGAATGTTGCCTGCTACGTTCGGTGGAATGTTCGATGAATTGGCAGAAGGTTATTATTCCGTCATCCAACAATTTATAGTAGTTGCAAAAGACGAAAATTCACTACGTGCTTTTATTGCATCAAATATAAATGGAACAACCTTGTCACATAATAGAGCTTATGCCGATTTTGCAACCAATATTTCCCAAAATGCAAGTCTGACACTCTATAGCGCGCCTGGCAAATGCGAAGGAATATTAAAAGCGCATGCTGCCCCTGGATTTTCAGAGGATCTGAAAAAACATTCGGGACTATTACGACGTTTTGATGGAACCATTCTTCAATACAGTACGGGTGATAATGATTTGTATTATACAAATATTTTTATCCGTCATAATCCCACAACCAAAAGAGACATTGCCACTTTGTGGGAAACGCAACTTGATACCACCTTTAGCGGACAGCCTTTTTTGGTCAGCGATCACAAAACAAAAGGACTTGATATTTTTATTCAGGATGATGCGAATAAAATTTATCTCATCAGTAGTACCGGAACAATATTCTGGAAAAAACAATTGAGCGAAAAAATAATTGGCGAAGTAAAACAAGTGGATGCACTTAAAAATGGAAAATTACAATTGTGTTTTAATACATCCTCCTCAATTTATATTATTGACAGAAACGGAAATGACTACGCACCTTTCCCGATAAAACTTCCAGCTAAAGCGACTAACTCCATCAGTATTTTTGATTATGACAACAACCGTGATTATCGCTTTCTAATTGCGTGTAATGATAAAAAGGTTTACAATTATGGAATCAATGGCAAAAAAACGGAGGGTTGGAAAATCATTTCTACCACTGAGGAAGTGCATGTTTCAGTGCAAAGAACAGTGGTCGCTGATAAAGATTATGTCATCATGGCTGATCACTCGGGTAAGATTTATGTAACCGACCGACAAGGAAATATTCGATTGAATCTTAAAGAAAAATTAAACGCACCTGTTGATCAGATGATCGTTGAAAGCGGAAAAGATCTTTCGAGAACTAGAATTGTAAGCGCTGATTCCATTGGAAATATAAGTCGACTAAGTCTCACTGACGACCTGGAACGAATGCATTTTATGGATTTTGAAAATGTGCCAGGATTCGATTATCGTGATACGGATGGAGATGGAAATAGGGAATTTATTTTTGTTGATGCTCATCGTTTGATGGTTTTTAATCAGGAAAAAGCTCCGATTATGAGTTATTCTTTCGAATCGGAACCCGAACCTACACCACAAATTTTCTTTTTTGACACAAAGGATGTCCGAATTGGAATTCGATGTACAGCAACCAATGAATTACACTTAATAAATAACGGAGGAGCTGATACAGAGGGTTTTCCACTAATAGGAACTAGCCCTTTCAGCATTGGAAAATTAAATGGAGATGGGGGTTTGACACTCGTTTGTGGCAATAACAAGCGGTATTTATGTGCCTATCCTCTTCGATAAAAGCCTATTTTTCATACCTTTCAGATCCTAAATTACATACTCACCAATTATTATGAAAAAGCTCTTCTTTCTACTGATTTCGGCGCTTGCATTGCCTTTGTTTTCAAATGCACAGATCATGAGCGATTATGCGAACAGTAATTATTCCGGTGTGTACGGAGTTGATTTTAATCCTGCATCGATCGCCGACAGTCGTTTGAAATTCGACATGAATTTAATTGCAGTCGGTTTTCAAGTTCAGAATAATTTTATTGGCTTCAGTAAAAAAGCACTTGCTCATCCGAATGGTTCTTTGATCAGTGCAATAAAAGACACAACAGGAAATGGTTTTCCTGCATTCAACGATTCACTTTTTCAAGATAAATATGTTATTGAAAGAATGAACTCTGATAAAAAATCAGTTTATTTTAATACACGTGCAATGATGCCACTATCATTTATGTTAACCATAGATGAGAAAAGTGCAATTTCAATTACAGGTGAATTCAGAACGATTCTTAATATTGATGGATTTGAAAGACCGCTTGCACATCTTGCTTACACCGGATTCAAGGATTCCTCTTTATGGAATCAACCATTTACAAATGACCATGCTAGTATTCAGTTTATGGCTTGGCACGAGATAGGTGTGGATTATGCAAGAGTATTGATGGATAATGAAACTAATTTTTTGAAAGTAGGAATTCGTCCAAAATTGTTAATCGGACTTGCCAGTGCTTATTTTTTCGCTGACAATTTATCTTATTTGACAAATAACGAAGACACTTTAACATTTATTGACTCTCATATTCAATATGGTCATAGTGCCAATTTTGATTTTCCAACTGGAGCAGGAAACAATCCAGTAACTTATAATTTTCAAGGACTTGTTTCTCATCCAGGAATAGGACTTGATATTGGAGCCGTTTACGAATGGAGGCCTAATTTTAAAGATTACAAATACGATATGGATGGCGAGACTAATCTATGGATGAGATCTAAGAATAAATACAAATTAAGAACCGGTTTATCTATCACCGACATAGGTTCAATTAAGTTTGACAGAGGTTTGTTGAGCAATAACTTCACTGCCAATGTAAATATGTGGAACGTTCATAATCTAAAACTTGATAGTTTTCCTATTCGTGCACTGGATGATACTTTAAAAAACAGATTCGGATCAACATCTACTCCTAAAACTTACAGAGTCAATTTACCCTTGGCGATTAGAGGTGATGTTGACTATCAAATCTGGAAAGATGTTTATGTAAACATGAATTTCGCATATGCTGTTCAATGGAAAAACAATGCGAACAAAACTCATGATTTAAGTTATATCGCTATTACGCCACGTTGGGATTGGAAATGGTTTGGTGTAATGATTCCATTCTCTTATAATCAATATAAGAACTTTAGTGTAGGAACTAATCTAAGGCTCGGGCCGTTGTTTCTTGGTACAACCGACCTTGCTGCTTATATGAGCAAGAGTAAAACTATTTATGGTGCTGATTTCTATATGGGTATTCATGTTCCAATTTTATACAAAGAGCCTAAAGACAAAGACAAGGATAAAGTTTCTAATAAGAAAGATCATTGTATCGACATTCCTGGTGTTTGGGAATTCCTTGGTTGCCCTGATAGAGATGGTGATCATGTGCAAGATTCTGAAGACTTATGTCCTGATGTACCTGGATTGAAACAATTCAATGGTTGTCCTGATAGAGATGGTGACGGAATTGTTGATGGTCAAGATGCTTGTCCGGATGATCCAGGTTTACCACAATTTAATGGCTGTCCTGATAAAGACGGAGATGGTATCATTGACAAAGACGATGATTGTCCAGATGAAGCAGGTCTTGCAATATTCAAAGGTTGTCCGGATAAAGATGGCGACGGCGTAATGGATAAAATTGACTTGTGTCCTGAGAAACCAGGTCCAATTGAAAACGAAGGTTGTCCTGAAATTAAATTGAGTCTTGTTGATATGGCAGGTCAGGCTCTAAAAATTTCTAAACAAGCGAAAGATGGATCCTTCACTTATGAAAGTTTACCAAACGATTCGATTTGTGTATTCCGTTTAGAAGGAGATGCTGATAAGACGGTTGGTGTAAATGAAGTAAAAGTGATTGTGAATGGTACTCCGAAACGTGCAATCCGTAGTATTGCTGATGGATTGTTCCGCTTCGATATTCCTAAACCAGTTGGTAACGGATTGAAACCAATTGAAGTGAAAGATGTTGTTGTTGTTCTCACAAAAGAGGAGCAAGAAGTAATTAAGAAAGCATTTGATAATCTCGAGTTCGAATCTGGAAAAGATATTATCCGTGCTTCTTCATTCTCTGCTCTTGATGAACTTGCTGCTTTGATGGTGAAACATCCAACATGGGGATTGAAGATCAGCGGACATACCGACAACGTTGGTAATCCAGCTGCAAACATGACGCTTTCTAAGAAACGTTCTGAGTCAGTTAAGCGATATCTTACAAGTAAAGGTGTTCCTGCTGATCACCTACGTTCAGAATGGTTTGGTCAAACCCGTCCAATTGCACTAAATACAACTCCGGAAGGACGTCAGAAAAACCGTCGTGTAGAAATGTTGATCATCGATTATTACAAAGGAATGGATGCTTTACCAGCTAATGCGCCAGCTCCGAAAACAAAACCAAAAACAACGGTTAAACCAAAATAACCAGTTTTAATAAAATTAGAAACGTGAGATCGGCAAATCGGTCTCACGTTTTTTTTTGTGTAAATTCGATTATGATTTCAATTGTAAACTTTGGCAGCAGTAAAACACCTTTAATTGCAGAGATGGTTGCTTCTTGTGGCGCGCAAAATGAAATTGTAAGTTGGGATGAATGCAATGAAACAAGCTTTAAAAAATCAGCTGCAATTATTTTCAGTGGATCTCCAACGATGTTTACAGAAGCTGACCATCGACCTTATTTAGAAAAATTTAATTTTATTAAAAAAGGTGAAAATCCAACTTTAGGAATTTGTTTTGGTCATCAGTTATTGGGATTATTGCATGGCGCTACTATTTTTCGCGGCGCTGAAATACGGGAAAGAATAAAAATCAATGTGGTGAAGGAAGATCTTCTATTTAAAAATCTTTCTCCTGAAACAGAAATGAATGAAGATCATACAGAAGGAATTACTTTGCCTGCAGAATTTATTCATTTAGCAACTTCTTCTTTTTACACCAATGAAGGAATGCGTCATCCGGTATTACCAATTTGGGGAATACAGTTTCATCCGGAAGTTTCAGGTGAAACAGGGAAAGTGTTGATGGGGAATTTTCTAAAAGCGGTTTAGATTTTAGAAAAAAACTACGAAGCAAATCACCTCATCTTCTTTAGTACAATTTTCTCTCCCGGTTTTGGCTGACTTCCAACAGGCAAATGATTGAACTTATAAATTGATTTTACTTTCACGCCATACTGCTGTGAAATATCGTAAACCGTTTCTCCTGGTTTCACAACATGTGCAGGTTCCTTTGATCTTTTCTTCTTCGGTTGGATGTATAACAATTGACCTGGAGTAAGTACAGCATTTTTATCTAAATCATTGTATTTGTACAATTGCCAAACGCCCATATCCAATTCCTTTGCTATTTTCATAAAGGAATCACCTGGTTTTACAATAATGTATTTCACTTTGTTATTTAACGCAACCTCTCTTCGTGAAGAAGTTGTGGTAGTGATTCCATTGTTGCCGACATTTTTTGGATTTGATGTAACAATAGGAATCGCTTCTTCTCTGTCATAAGCATACAATTTATATCGCTCAATAATATCGACCAATCTTTCTGCATAACGAGGATCTGTTGCATAACCTGCAGCCTTCAATCCCTTTGCCCAACCTTTGTAATCGGTAACTCTCAAATCAAAAAGCGCAGCATACCGATCTCGATTTTTTAAAAACTTGGAATGATCAACAAATGATTCGTAAACGGAAGCATACTTTCTAAAACATTCATTGTTTTCATCATCATCTGCGGTATAGGTGTCGCCTGTCCAATCGGTATGACATTTAATTCCAAAATGATTATTGGCGTACACTGCTAAAGCCGAATTTCCATTGTCTGATTCCAACATTCCTTGTGCAAGTGTAACACTCGCCGGAACTTTATACATCTGCATTTCTCGAACTGCATCATCCTTATATTTTTCAATATAATCCGCAGGCGTAGATTTTCGTTCCGAAGGCTGCGCACTTAGAGAAGCAGTCGAATTCAAAAACAATAAAATGAAGAAAATTCGAATGAAATTTTTCATTTGCAGATTTCGGGTGACTTACAAATTTATATCGAGCCTTCCATAATAACGCAAGATTTAAGCCTTAATTTGAACATACAAATGTTAATTATCTCTATTCCAGCGGATGAATTCTTTATAATTTAGCGGCTGTGAAGGCTGAATTAGTTTCTTTAGGAATTGATTCCTCCAGATTAGCTGCTAAAAGTTATGTTGAATCAAAACCAATTGCCCCGAATACATCATTTCAGGGAAAGTCCAAAAAACAGAAGAGTGGAGTTTTGAAAAATTAATAAATTATTTTTCTGAAAAAGCATAACCACCTGTGTGAACAAAAAGAATGTTTTGATTTGCAAGATTTGAATTAATAAGAAAGGATTTTAATCCAAACATTGCCTTTCCTGAATAGACTGGGTCAAGTGGCAAATTATTTTCTAAAGCCATTTTCGAAATAAAAGATTCTTCTTCTTTTGAAGTTTTGCCATATCCTCCAAGCGTAAAATCATGTTCGATTTTCCATTTACAGGAAATCTTTTTATGCTTCAGTAATTTTCCAACTTCTTCTTCTAGGTATTCCTTGCTATTCAACACAGCAATTCCAATCACCTGTTGATGTGATTTTGAAGCGCAAATAATTCCTGCAAGTGTAGCACCCGTTCCAACTGGACAAAAAATCAAATCGTACTTTTCTGTATCTGCATTAAGAATTTCCTTACAACCTTCCACCGCAAATAAATTTGATCCTCCTTCAGGCAACAAATAAACGGGGCCATATTTTGAAATTAACATCTTACAAAATTCTTGATCATTCCGTTTTCGATATTCATCACGCGAAACAAAAATCAAATTCATACCACATTGTGTTGCATATTTTAAAACTGAATTTGAATTGGCATGCAATTCGTCCCCGCGAATTATTCCGATCGTTGCAATATTTTTTTTCAACCCGGCAGTTGCAACTGCAGCGATATGATTTGAAAATGCTCCACCAAACGTCAAAAGTTTTTTAAACCCCAACCGTTCCATTTCTTCCAAGTTGTATTTTAACTTGAAACTTTTATTTCCACCTGAAAGCGGATCAGGAAGATCCAATCGCAATATTGAAAGTGAATTACCACTCAATTCGTTGAAAAATCCAGGCAGAATTTGAATTGGACTCATTTTAGTAAAGATACTGGCAGAGCCAATTCATGCTCGATTTTATTTAAAATTGGAAAATATTGATTTTCGAGCTTATTGATCGTTTTTAGATAATAAATGCTATTTTTTGACAATAAACAGGCCAATTTTGCCAAAAACACGTCATTTTGAGAACATCCCAAAAAAGTAAATTAATGCACAAACCGTTAAATCAAGAAATCAACCACTAACTATTTACCTACCTTATGCTCTTCTTAATCGTTCCATAAGCAGACCTCGTCTACAACCCCTATGAATTAAGGGAAAAGTGCCTATTTTTACTTGTAACGGCACCCTAACTAAATAAAACTTTTCGAAAATTTTCAATAAAAAATTAATTAGTTGTTTCAAACTATTTTGATTCACTGATTTCTGTTTTAAATCTTCGCAATTTCTTTTTTTGCAAAGTGGAGAAAAATTGAGAAAAAAATGTAATGAATAAATTGAGATTAATTCTATTCTCATTTCTCATGCTATTTACTTTAGCAGGCTATGCCTTTCCTGCTAACTATTCTTATTACAAACAATGTACGACGCAAGAAAATCAAATTACAGTCGGCGCTACTAACCTTCCAAATTTCCCTGTACTTGTAAGAATTACTAACAACGATTTACGTTCGACAGGTAATGGCGGTTATGTAACAAACATTAGTGGTTTTGATATTGTATTTACAACAAATGATTTAAATACACTCATTCCATTTCAACTTGAAGACTATGATCCGATAACTGGCACCGTTGTAGCTTGGGTTAAAGTTCCTATAGTTAGTGCAACTGTAAATACAGATTTCTATTTATTTTTTGGAAATTCATTGGTAATAACCAACCAATCTTCAACAGCAACTTGGGATGCCAATTATTTAGGAGTGTATCATTTAAACACAAATGAACTTGATGGTACTGCAAATGGTTTCAACCTTACAAATTCTGCAACAACAAATGAACCTCTAGCAGTTGCAGCACATGGACAAGATATTGAACCCACGCAATTTTTGCGTTATTCAGCAAGCACAGGATTAAATGTCTCAACCAATGTTACACTCGAAACTTGGATAAGCTTTGAAACATTTCGAAATGGTACATTTGAAAATGTGCTGTTTGCAGACGGAATAAATGGAGAAGGTTCTGGACAAAATTTTCAATACTCATTAAATTTTATTGGCGGTGGTGTAAACAATAATAAGCTTCAGGCATTTTGGGAATATGGAGCAGGCATTGATGTAAATGTTGTTGCTACAACAGTTACCAATCCAGGAATTAATACATGGCATCATGTAGCAATGGTAAGAGATGCAACAAATAAATTAGTTACGTTTTATTTTGATGGCATTCAGGCTGGGGCTACAGTTCCCTATGGTACAAATCCAAACTTCGGAGCAAGTGCTACATTACAAATCGGAAGACAACATATTACTTCTACAAATGAGATTGATGGAGATTTTGATGAATCCAGAATCTCTAATAATATCCGTATTCCCGAATGGATTGAGGCAACTTACAAGACTTCGATGCCAGGTTCAACCTTCGTTCAATACGGATCAACTAATTGTATTTTTTCTTCTGTTTCAAATGCAGGAAGTCCTCAAACAATTTGTATCAGTTCTCCAAACACTACTATGGCTGGAAATCCTCCGACTGTTGCAGGAACTGGAACTTGGACTTTTGTTTCTGGATCAGGAACAATCACATCACCAAATCTTGCAACAACTACGGTAACGGGCTTAGCACTTGGAACAAATGTATTGCAATGGACAATTACAAATGGACCTTGTGCAACTTCATCGAGCACAGTTAATATTATTGTAAATCCAAGTCCTACGATTTCCAATGCAGGAGTTGATCAAACACTTTGTGCAAGCTCTTCAGTTTTCACAGGAAATTCCCCTACGATTGGAACAGGATTATGGACTTTAATTTCAGGAAGTGGAACACCAAGTACTCCAAGCTCGCCGATTTCTACAGTAACAGGATTAGGACCTGGAGCAAATGTTTTTCAATGGACAATTTCTAATTCGCCTTGCGTCGCTTCAACAGATCAGGTTACCATTTTTCGTGATATGCCACCAACGGTTGCAAATGCAGGAGTCGATCAAACCATTTGTTCTTCTTCATCTTCTTTCACAGGAAATGTACCAGGAAGTGGAAACGGATTATGGACTTTAGTTTCGGGAAGTGGAACTCCTACAACACCTAGTTCTGCAACTTCTGCAGTTACTGGTTTATCGGTTGGAGCAAATGTTTTTCAATGGACAATTACAAGCGGTACTTGCGGATCAACCTCAGATCAAATTACAATTTTTGTTGATCCTAATCCAACAGTAGCTTCAGCTGGCGTCGATCAAAATATTTGCATTTCATCGCCATCATCTGCCTTTACTGGAAATACTCCAACGATCGGAACAGGTTTATGGACTTTAATTTCTGGCACAGGTGCAATAACAACACCAACTTCTCCAACTTCAAATGTTACAGGACTGAGTGTTGGTGCAAATACTTTTCAATGGACTATTTCAAATGGAAATTGTCCTTCCTCAACTGATCAAATAATAATTAATGTTGATCCATTACCAACAGTTGCTAATGCAGGGATAGATCAAACCATTTGTTCTTCCTCCTCTTCTTTCACAGGAAATGCACCTCTTGCAGGAACAGGCTTATGGACTTTAATTTCGGGTACAGGAATTATTACAACACCTACTTCTGCAACTTCCGCAGTAACCGGATTAAGTATCGGTGCAAATATTTTCGAATGGACAATTTCAAGTGGTGCATGCGGAATTACATCTGATCAAATAACAATTTTTCGAGATGCAAATCCAACAGTTTCAAATGCTGGCCCTGACCAAAATATTTGTGCCACTTCCACTTTGATGGCTGGAAATTCTCCTGTGATTGGAACTGCAATCTGGACATTAATTTCTGGGGCAGGAATAATTACAACGCCTTCATCACCTTCCACTACGATCACCTCACTTGGTGTTGGATCTTCAGTTTATCAATGGACCATTTCAAATGGAACTTGCCCTTCTTCGATAGATCAAATTATTATCATTCGAGATTCAATACCAACTGTTTCAAACGCAGGTGTTGATCAAACAATTTGTTCATCTTCTTCTTCCTTCACCGGAAATGTCCCAACTGTTGGAACTGGTTTATGGACATTGATTTCAGGATCAGGAATACCTACAACTCCTAGCTCTGGAATTTCAGCAGTAACAGGATTGAGTGTGGGCTCAAATATTTTTCAATGGACTATTTCAAACGGAACTTGTGTCTCATCTTCTGATCAAGTTACAATTTTCAGAGATGCAAATCCAACAGTTGCGAATGCAGGTATTGATCAAACAATTTGTTCTTCCTCTTCTGCCTTTACCGGAAACGCTCCCTTAGTAGGAACTGGTTTATGGACCTTAGTTTCTGGCACAGGAAGCCCGTCAACTCCTACTTCAGAAACTTCTGCAGTGACAGGATTAAGTGTTGGTGCGAATATTTTCCAATGGACCATTTCAAACGGAACATGTCCTTCATCGTCTGATCAGATTACAATTCTAAGAGATGCAAATCCAACCATTGCAAATGCAGGTGTTGATCAAACTATTTGTTCCACTTCATCTTCATTTACTGGAAATTTGCCAATAACAGGAACAGGTTTGTGGACACTAGTTTCAGGAACGGGAATCATTACAACTCCAAGCTCTGCCACTTCTGGAGTAACCGGATTAAGTGTCGGTGCAAATATTTTTCAATGGACAATTTCAAATGGAACATGTCCTTCGTCTTCCGATCAGATTACAATTTTTAGTGATGCAAATCCAACAGTTGCTAATGCAGGAGTGGATCAAACTATTTGTTCTTCCTCTTCTTCATTTACAGGAAATGTGCCAGCAACAGGAACAGGTTTGTGGACTTTAATTTCAGGAACAGGAAGTCCATCAACTCCTACTTCTGCTACTTCTGCAGTCACAGGATTAAGTGTTGGTGCAAATGTTTTCCAATGGACGATTTCAAACGGAACATGTCCTTCGACTTCCGATCAAATTACAATTTTCAGAGATGCTAATCCAACAATTGCAAATGCAGGTATCGATCAAAACATTTGTGCAACAAGTACAAGCGTTACTGGCACAACTCCTGTTATCGGAACGGGATTGTGGACTTTAGTATCAGGCACGGGAATTATTACTACACCTACTTCTCCTACAACAACGATAACTGGAATAGCTGCAGGAACAAATATATTTCAATGGACCATTTCAAATGGAACTTGTCCAAGTTCAACTGATCAAGTTTCTATTATAACTTTTGCAAATCCAAGCGTTTCAAATGCTGGATTAGACCAAACGGTTTGTTCGACAACAGCAAATATGAATGGAAACATTCCAGTTATAGGAACAGGATTATGGACTTTAGTTTCTGGAAGCGGAACAATTACGTCACCTTCTTCTGCATCAACAACTATAACAGGATTAGGAGTTGGTGCCAACACTTTTCAATGGACGATTTCAAATGGAGTTTGTCCGAGTTCATCCGATCAAGTAATTATTAATCGAGATGCAAATCCAACGATTTCAAATGCAGGACTTGATCAAACAATTTGTTCTTCCACTTCGGCATTTACTGGAAATAATCCGGTAGTAGGAACGGGACTTTGGACTTTAATTTCAGGAACAGGAACAATAACAAGTCCTAGTTCTTCAATTTCAACTGTAACAGGTTTAAGCATCGGTGCAAATATTTTTCAATGGACAATTTCGAATGGAACATGTCCTAGTTCATCTGACCAAATAATAATTACTGTAGATCCGATTCCTACCGTTGCAAATGCTGGAGCAGATCAAACCATTTGCGCAACTTCAACTTCAGTAACTGGAAATACACCTACTGTTGGAATTGGATTATGGACTTTGGTTTCTGGAACAGGAACAATTACTTCACCAGGTTCTGCATCAACAACAATCACCGGACTAGGTGTTGGTGCAAATACTTTTCAATGGACAATTTCAAGTGGAACATGTCCTGCTTCTTCAGATCAAATAATTATTACGCGCAACGCAAATCCAACAGTTGCCAATGCAGGAACTGATCAAACCATTTGTTCTTCTTCCTCTACATTTACTGGAAATAATCCTGTTGTAGGAACAGGACTTTGGACTTTAATTTCTGGAACTGGAACAATTACAAGTCCTACTTCATCAATTTCAAGTGTTACAGGATTAAGTATTGGTACAAATATTTTTCAATGGACCATTTCAAATGGAGTTTGTCCTTCTTCAACAGATCAAGTTCTAATTACAGTAGATCCAATTCCAACTATTGCAAATGCTGGAGTTGATCAAATTGTTTGTTCGACGACAACTACAATGGCAGGAAATATTCCAGCAGTCGGAACAGGACTTTGGACTTTAATTTCCGGAACTGGAATAATTTCTACTCCTACATCAGCTTCAACAGGAATAATGGGATTAGGTGTTGGAGCAAATGTATTTCAATGGACGATTTCTAACGGAACTTGTCCACCCTCTACTGATCAAGTAATCATTACAAGATCTGCGAATCCAACTACATCATTTGCGGGACCCAACCAAACTATTTGTTCTTCATCAACATTACTTGCCGGAAATAATCCAGCCATTGGTACAGGATTATGGACCTTAGTTTTAGGATCAGGAACTATTGTTAGTCCTACTTCTCCAAACTCAAGCATAACAGGATTGGGTATTGGAACAAATATTTTTAAGTGGACAATTTCAAATTCACCATGCGCTCCATCAACCAGTACTGTTTCAATTTTTGTTGATCCAAATCCTACTGTTGCAAATGCAGGAGTTGATCAAATTGTTTGTGCAACTTCAGCAACAGTAACTGGAAATACTCCAACAGTTGGAATTGGATTATGGACTTTAGTTGCTGGAACGGGAACTATTACAAGTCCTGGTTCTGCATCTACTACTATCACAGGATTGGGTGTTGGTGCAAATATTTTCCAATGGACAATTTCCAATGGAACATGTCCCTCATCTTCTGATCAAGTGACTATTACACAGGACGCAAATCCTACAATAGCGAATGCAGGAACAGATCAAACGCTTTGTTCAACTACAACTGTTTTAGCAGGAAATAATCCACTAATAGGAGCAGGATTATGGAATTTAGTTTCAGGTACCGGAATAATTTCCACACCGACATCACCTAATTCAACAGTAAACAGTTTAGGCATTGGAGTAAATGTTTTCCAGTGGACGATCTCCAATGGCACCTGTCCTTCTTCAAGCGATTTGGTAAATATTTCTGTTGATTCGATTCCTACTGCAGCACTAGCGGGTCCTGATCAAAACGTTTGTTCTTCTTCTTCAGTTTTTGCAGGAAATATGCCAACAATTGGAAATGGTATTTGGACACTAATTTCTGGATCAGGTATTCCTACGACACCAACTTCTCCAACTTCTTCAGTAACAGGTTTAGGATTTGGTGCTAATGTTTTCCAGTGGACAATTTCAAATGGCATTTGTCCTGCTTCAAATGATCAGGTTATTATTACCCGTGATGCAAATCCTACAATAGCAAATGCAGGCGCAGATCAAACAATTTGTTCACCTAATACTTCTTTACTTGGAAATAATCCGATAGTCGGAACAGGTCTTTGGACTTTAGTTTCTGGTATTGGAACGATTACAACGCCGTTGTCTCCCAATACAACTATT
>JBBRYH010000015.1:0-68912 GCA_038237845.1 Bacteroidia bacterium | reverse complement strand
TTCCTGATTTCCATTACTATCCATGGTTACTAATACAGCAACAGATTTTTTAGGATTGTTCATATATCTGTATTTCTGTAATTCTGGATCTTTATTTTTAAGATTCTTTGGATTGTCATTAAACATAAAATACATTTTGTCACCGGAAACAGCGAAGGTAAAAGAGGAATAATATCCCCCATCGTTTCTGCTGACCTGATATTTTGGAATTTGTTTTGCCCAAGAGATTTCACCAGCAGGATTAATGCTTACCACAATTATATCATTGTAATAATAATAATAGGTATAAGTATAAGCATGTGTTGTGGGGTCATAACTCTGGACCATCACTTCATAATATTGTTCTGCAACAAGAATAGCGCCCCCATCATCACGCAAAATTAAATGTCTCAGAATATAATCATATAGTTCTTTTCCTTTCGCAACCTTTTTTTCACTCATGAATTGTTGTAGAAAATCGGAACGGAAATCCATGGTGCCTGAATGTGTAATTTCTTTTGTTTCCTTATCAATCTTAACGTAAAAGGCTCCAATGATGGATGCAGAACTTTTATTAGAATAAAATCCAGCACAAACGATGTCTCCCTTTTTATTGATCGTCATACTTACATCAGAAATAAATTTAGGATCAAGACTCAGCTTATATTCTTTTAGATTGTCGGTAGTATGCTCATACATTAATACCGTATAATAATAGGTAGGAGTTGATCTGCGATCATGTCGTGACATTACTGACTTGTCTTTGGAAACAGTAGCCATCATATAAACATCCTGATTAGCAGCTACGATAAAATTATCCAGTGAAAAAAATTCATCTTTATACGGAGGAACAATTTCTTTTTTCCAAATAGAATTCAAACTTTTATCCATCAATTCCAACGTAAACTTTTCATTCGCATAAGCTTCGTAAGGTGGATTTACAACAACAAGAATGTGAGATGAATCTTCAGACATGCCTGTATAAAAACTTCCCGGATTACTTTTTTTAGAAGAAGGAATGGATGCAACCGCAGTCCAGTTTTTTGTAACGGTACTATGACTGTCAAGAATCTTAGCATACAATTGATTCAAATCTTTTTCACGATCATAGTCATGCGCAAAAACCAGGATGTTTCCTCCCATAAAATAGATCCCATCAAGCGAAAGATCGTTTTTTGATGGGCCCTCCATAGCAATGATTTTGGTGTAATCCAGACTGAGATCGGATAATTTGTACCGTTCTATAATCGGATCATGATTACCGAAAAGGGAGTATTCGCTTCTCAAAGAATAGACATAAGAACCATCTTGTCCCAGCATTTCGGTCATGGCCGTTTTTCGCTGCTTTTTTTGTGGAACGCCCCACGTAATTTCGAGTTGGGCAGAAAGCAGGATTGGGAATAATAATGCAAAAGAAAGATAGGTTTTGATGCCCTTCATAGTGTCGAAGATTTGTAACTTTAACAAAGTTACCGATTTCGCAAATGAGAACCACGTGCTATATTCTGGTCATTTATCTCCTAAATAGCTTTTCGCTACTGGGCCAGATTGTTTTGCATAGTTCTTCTGATTCGGTGAAGCATAAAACCACTGTTAAGGTTTCAGTACTCAATCCAAATGGGAAAAAAGCTATTCCATATAGCGGACATTCCATGCCTTCAGACAGTGTGCAGCAAGCTTTCAAAATCAATCCAGGGAATTTTATTAGAGGAGACTTTTCACTGTATTACGAATATCGTTTGGCGAATTCATTTAGCCTAGAAGCCGCTGCTGGCGTAACCTACATCGATTATTTTTATGAAGTGTTTCAGAATGGAGGTCGTTACATTTCAAAACTGAATGAAGGCAGTATGTCAAAATTCTATTCAGGATACAGTGCAAGGTTTCAGTTTCGATGGTACCCTTCAAAATATGAATCAGCCATCACTGGATATTATTTAGCACCTGAAATTTCGTATCGCAATTATAAAATGGATTATCTAGTAAATACCGGATTGATTGCTGAGCCGCATCGCATTAATAGGAAATATACAAACATACGATTGCAGTTTGGGCATCAGGATGCAGATCCTTACGATCCATTTTTCTGGGAATGGTATGTTTCTGCTGGATTTCAAAGATTCAATGAAGATTACATTCGAAAATCAGGTTTAGATGCAGAGTTTAAGCATTGGGATTATTGGGGACCAATTGTAGGATGTGGAATCAAATTGGGGTTTAATTTATAAGGGATGGAAAATCTCGAAAGAAAAAAACATTGGGAAACCATCTATAAAACCAAACAATTATCCGAAGTGAGTTGGTTTCAACCTATGCCTGATACTTCACTAAATTTCCTCAAAGAATTTAAGATTCCATTTAGTGCAAAAATTATTGATGTAGGAGGAGGAGATAGTTTGTTGGTGGATCATTTGCTAAAGCTTGGCTACACTGATGTTACGGTTCTTGATATTGCAGAAGAGGCGCTTGAAAAGGCAAAAAAGAGACTTGGTGTAGAGGCTGGAAAAATAAAGTGGATTGTCTGTGACGCTGCCGCATTTCAACCTGTTGAAAATTATGATTTCTGGCATGATCGAGCCGCATTTCATTTTTTGACAGATGAAAAAGAAATAGAAAAATATATTGAGACCATTCAGAAAAATTTGAATCCCAATGGAGTTTTAGTGGTAGGAACTTTTTCGGAGAATGGACCTAAGAAATGTAGTGGGATTGAAATCAAACAATATTCTGAGTCGTCAATGACCGAACTTTTACAAAGATCTTTTGAAAAGATAAAGTGTATTATAGTTGATCATGAAACGCCATTTGGAACCATTCAGAATTTTATTTTCTGTAGTTTCAGGAAACAAAAATGAGACTGACTTAATCTCGTTTTTTCAATTTTACACTTTCTCCAGATTTTGTAATCGCATCGTTCTTGTTTGCGAGTTGTCCACAAGCTGCATCAATATCTTTTCCTCTCGAACGACGAACATTTACAATTACACCACGCTCTTCCAAAATGCGAACAAATCGATCTAATCGTTCCGGTAATGTTTGTTGAAATTCACCATCGTCAATTGGATTGTATTCAATAATATTCACTTTGGCGGGAACTTTTTTGCAATACGCAGCCAATTCTTTTGCGTCTTCTATTCCATCATTAAAATCTTTGAAAACAATAAATTCAAAAGTTACACGCGTGCCTGTTTTTTCAAAAAAGTGATTCATTGCATCAGCTAAAGCATCCAAGGAATTTTCTTCATTGATGGGCATGATGTGATTTCGTTTCTCATCATTTGCAGCGTGTAAGGAAAGTGCAAGATTGAATTTAACTTCATCATCACCCAATTTGTGAATCATCTTGGCAATTCCTGCAGTGGAAACTGTTATTCGCGAAGAAGACATGTTAAGTCCTTCCGGTGAAGTTATTTTATCAATAGAAGCAAGAACATTTTTGTAATTAAGCAAAGGTTCGCCCATCCCCATATAAACGATATTCGTAAGGGGCTGACCATATTTTTCCTCCGCTTGATTTTTGATTAAAACTACCTGATCATAAATTTCTTCAGCATCAAGATTTCGTAATCTTGCCAATCTACCTGTTGCGCAAAACTTACACGTAAGACTGCAACCAACTTGTGAAGAAATGCATGCGGTCATGCGGGAGTCCGTTGGAATCAAAACACCTTCAACAATATTGTCATCGTATAAACGAAAAGCGCTTTTAATGGTACGATCACTACTTACTTGAAAATTATCAGTAATAACAATCGGAAATGAAAAATGTTCTTGTAAGAGTGCTCTAGTTTCTTTCGAAAGATTTGTCATCTCCTCAAATCCTCGGGCAGATTTTTGCCATAGCCATTCCCATACTTGCTTGCCGCGAAATGCTTTATCACCCTTTTCTATAAAAAAGGTTTTAAGATCATCCAAAGAAAGACTGCGCACATTAGGTTTATCCTCTGACATAAGGCAAAGGTACGATGGAAATTAACGATCTTTACATCCGAATTAGCGATCTATTTGGACTCGATGAAAGAATTTCAAATCGATGGTTTAAACCTTTTTTATTTTTTCAATTAACTCTTATGCGATTCCTTTCAGCTGATTATATTTTTTCCGCACATACAGGCTTTATAAAAAAAGGAATACTTGTGGTGGATGGAAATGGAGTTGTTCAAGATTTAATTGATCCCGAAAAGACTGAAAAAATACCTGTTGCTGAAAAATTTGAAGGAATTATTTGCCCCGGATTTATCAATGCACATTGCCATCTGGAATTATCACATCTCAAAGGGCAAATTGCACCACAAACTGGCTTTACTGGCTTTGCAAAAGAGCTAATTGCCAAGAGAGAGAATTTTACAAAAGAAGAAATCGACGCAGCTATTGAAACGGCAGAACATTCCATGTTTGAAAATGGAATTTCAGGAGTAGGAGACATTTCAAATCGCGGAGATTCATTTTTGCAGAAAGAAAAAAGGAAAATACTTTATCACACTTTTATTGAATTATTGGCTTTGAATCCCATCATGGCTGAAAAAGTTGCTGCAGGCGGATCAGAATTATTACGAGCTGCCCCTAAGCCAAATTCACTCACACCGCATGCTGCATTTTCTGTTTCTCCTGAATTAATGGAGATCATTGGAAATTCTTGCCATGATGAAAATGTTCCCTTAAGTATGCACAACCAAGAAAGTCGTGCAGAGGAAGAATTTTTCAAAAAAGCAAAAGGGCCCATACGAGAATTTTATGAATATCTAGGAATTGATATTTCTTTTTTCAAACCTACAGGACTAAATTCACTGCGTAGTACTTTGAAATATTTGCCGCACAATCGAAATATTATTCTTGTTCATAATACATTTACTTCAGCAGAAGATATTAGTTGGTCGGAGTTTTACAGCCGAAAGTTGTATTGGTGCTTTTGCCCAAATGCTAATTTATATATAGAAAACGCTTTACCTGATTATCAATTATTCATTAATGCAAAAGCGAAAATAGTAGTCGGTACCGATTCCTTAGCTTCCAATAATCAACTTTCGATTCTTTCAGAATTAAAAGTAATTGCAAAAACACTTCCTGAAATAACTCTTGAGCAATTACTCACATGGTCCACAAAAAACGGAGCTGATGCTTTATGTTTTCCGTCACTTGGAACCTTCGAAAAGTATAAAAAACCGGGAGTGATTTTGTTGTCAGGAATAACAAATGAAAAATTATTACCTGAAACGGAAGTAAAAAGATTGATCTGATTTTTTTTATGACCCTGAATTTTTTCTTAAGGATGCGTACCACCACTTAAATCTCCAACTGCAGTTAATCGATATTTTAGAATTGCTTCTGCAACAATTAAATCTGTTGGTGTAGTAAGTTTAAAATTATCCGCATTTCCGTCGACCAGATGAATGGATTCTCCAATGGATTCTACAACAGAAGCATCATCTGTAAAAGTGTATTTGTATTCCTGTGCATAAGCACGCTTCAATAAAGGAACCGAGAAACATTGTGGTGTTTGGATCAAACAATATTTTGACCGGTCAACAGCAACGCTAAGTTTAGATTCAATTTGTCGAATCGAATCATTCATTGGAATAGCAGGCACTCCATTGCCATTTCGCTCAGCCATGTTGAATGAATTCAGAATTGTTTTTTTTGTAACTAAGGGACGGGCAGCATCGTGAACCCCAACAATAGCATCTTCATTCGGAACTAAACTCAATCCATTTTTCACCGATTCAAATCTAGTTTCACCACCAGCAGTAATTAGTACGGGTACCGGCAATTCAAATTCAGTAGCGATTTTTTGCCATTGCTCAAATTGATCGGAAGGCAAAACGAGGATAATGGAAATTAGCGGATCGTATTCTGCGAATCTTGCAATACTGTGTAAAAGCAAAGGACGCCCATCCAGTTTTAAGAACTGTTTGGGTATGGGAGATTGCATTCTTGAACCTCTTCCTGCAGCTACAATGATGACGTAGTGTTTCAACAAAACAAATATACGTTGTTAATGATGTAAGAACAAAAAAAGGGTTTCGTGGAAAAACCACAAAACCCTTTTTAAGCTTGTTTAATAAATTTTAAAAAATGAAAATTAGATGATCAACATAACATCTCCGTAGCTTAAGAAACGATATTTTTCTTTCACTGCTTCTTTATAAGCTTTCATGATTAAATCATAACCACCAAAAGCAGAAACCATCATCAACAAGGTGGATTCGGGAGCGTGGAAATTTGAAATCATAGCGTTTGCTATAGAAAAATCATAAGGAGGAAAAACAAATTTGTTTGTCCACCCGCTGAATGGTTTCAAATAGCCATCGGTTGAAACGGAAGTTTCTGTTGCTCGGATAGTAGTTGTTCCTACAGCGCAGATACGTTTTTTATTACGTTTTGCTTCGTTTACTAAAAGTGTAGCAGACTCAGGAATCTCTAATTTTTCAGACTCCATTTTATGTTTCGTTAAATCTTCTACTTCAACAGGACGGAAACTTCCTAAACCAACATGTAATGTAATTTTTGGGAAAGTAATGCCCTTTAATTCAAGACGTTTTAAAAGTTCACGGGAAAAGTGTAAGCCCGCTGTTGGTGCAGCAACTGCTCCTTCAACTTCAGCAAAAACGGTTTGATAGCGATCTTTATCCTCTGCGTTTAACGGACGTTTAATATATTTCGGAATAGGTGTGTTACCTAATAATTCAATAGTCTTTTTAAATTCTTCGAACGGGCCATCAAAAAGAAAACGAAGCGTACGGCCACGGCTTGTTGTGTTATCAATTACTTCGGCAACGAGATTATCGTTTTCGCCGAAATAAAGTTTATTACCGATACGAATTTTGCGAGCAGGATCAACAAGTACATCCCAAAGACGGCTCTCGCGATTTAATTCACGTAGTAGAAAAACTTCGATTTTTGCGCCTGTTTTTTCTTTATTTCCGTACAAACGTGCCGGAAAAACTTTTGTGTTATTCAAAATCATACAATCGCCATCATCAAAATAATTAATGATGTCTTTGAAAATTTTGTGTTCAATTTTACCAGTTTTGCGATCAATGACCATCATGCGCGATTCATCGCGATTCTTTGAAGGATAATCAGCTACCAGTTCAACCGGAAGATGAAATTTAAATTGAGATAGTTTCATAGTACTGTAATCGTGTAATACGCCCTTTTAGAACGTGTGAAAATTACTGGAATGGTTTGAGGTAAACGGGAGATTGCCTTCACCTGTCAACTTCAAACGGGCGCAAATATATCCTTCTGCATACCCCCTTGTCAAGTAAAAAGGCGTATTTCTCCGAAATAAAATGCAGTTTGCTCTGAAAGCCCTGTTAATGCTGTAATCTGATTAAGGGTTCAAGTTTAGTTTTTGACTCAAGAACGCATTGTTTTGGACATTAAACCTCTTTCAAGTCTTCCTAATGTCAAATTAATCGCTTTTCACACTTATTCAATAGATCTGCCAATTGTCGTTAAAAGAACACCAGTAACAAATATTAACGAATTCTTCTGTGGCAATTGTTCTTACTTGGCGTTATAATTAAACAAAACGCTCTCATGAATAGCAGAATACTTTCGGCCAAAAATGCAAGCACCTTCGGGGTGGTGGTATTGTTTTGGATTCCGATTGCTTTCCTAAGTCTGCTTTTAGTTTTTAATACCATTCCCTATTTTTCTTTTAATCCACATTTGCCTTTTCTCGAAGAGCGAACAGTACTTTATAATAAATTAGTTTGGAGAATTAGTTTTTATGTTCATATAGCAGCCGGTTCATTTTGTATCCTGACCGCACTTCTTCAATTTTCATCTTGGATTTTGAAAAAAAGAAAAAAAATTCACATCATAGCTGGAAAAATTTATGTTTTTGTGGTTTTACTAATTGGTGCACCAAGTGGATTTTACATGACATTTTTTGCAGAAGGTGGAGTTGGCGAACGAATCTGTTTTATGTTAATGGCCATTTTCTGGTTTTATTCCACCTTATGCGGGTTCAAAGCAGCGGCTTACGAAAAAAACTTTCTTTCTCATAAGTATTGGATGATGCGTTCCTATTCAATGGCGTTGACTGCTGTTACTTTTAGAATTTACCATATTATATTTTTTAGAATGGGCTTAGCTCATTTCGATAATTATTCCATTTCATTATGGATTAGTGTTTTCGGAAATGCCTTGGTCTGCGAAGCAATTATTTTCTCCCAATCAAAACAATATTTAAAAACACTTAACTCCTAAACATATGAAAACGTTCATGACCATTTGTATTTTCGCTATGTGCTCTGCTGGTATTTACGGTTTTGTTGATATGGCGAATGATGTTAAAAAAGGCAGCATGATTCAATACGATCGCGGTGAAAACGAATCCGTGATTGTTGCAGATGGGGCTGCATCCTTTGCAAAAAAACATACACATAGAATCGAAACGATAAAGGATACCCCTGTTGTAGAGCTTGAAATAAAATCAGATAATAATTTTGTTTCTAAAAAACAAGCTAAAGTAAAAGTCCAAAAAATAATCACTCCGACTGTAATCGAAGAGCCTGTGGTTTCAACGGAATTAAAATCGGATGTAAAGGTCGATTCAATGCCGGTGGTTGTAGTAGAAGATCATATTGATTATCGTGAATTCTCGAGAGGAGCCCCAAGAAAAGTAAAAACAAAAAAAAGCAAGAAAGATTAATTCTTAGTAAATGGTTCAAAAAAGCATTGAAATTTTTCAATGCTTTTATTTATTTAATATACGTGTAACTTTTTTCAATTCAAGTGTTATACTATCGACAACCACAGGAAACTACTTAGTTGTCCTTCCTGAAGAAGTGCTTCAGACTGGGAAAGACAGGGACCGCAGCCCGAACGCCCGGATGTTTTATCACCCACATGATTCCTATATTGTGTGGGTGATTTTTTAACCATTTAAAACTAAGAAATGTGAAGATGCTTTGCCTGTTAATCCTATTTCTGTTTTTTAATCACTTGCCAAGTATTGGCCAATCGGATTCAAGTAATGCTGCATACCAGAATTTAGATACGCTTAAATATTATAATGTCAGTTTAGCTTCTGGTCCAGGAAAAGATTGCGCCCATTTTGATTTTAGTAAAATTAAAATCAAGTATTATGTCGATTGTAAAGAAGTTTCTAAAGAAGTTTATGATAAATTCTTTAATGAAAATAACAGACTTGGAGATTGTACTCCTTGTTACCTAGAACAATTGGATAAAAATGGAAATTCGGTTAGTTTGGGAATTCAATACACTGATTGTATTGTAGGTGAATGGAAAGAGTTTTACCCTGACGGAAAAGTAAAATTAATCGGGCATTATCGCGAAAATAAAACAGGAAATTGGGATGATATCTGGAAGCGTGGTTATTGCTCAGTCAAAGAAGGAGTGTGGATTTACTATGATGAAAACGGAAGCGTTTTGAAGACTGAAAACTATTTCAACAACAAACTAGTTGAGTAATTAATAATTTGTCAGTTCACAAGAATTTCCCCTGTCATCTCTCTAGGAATTTCAACTCCCATCAACTTAAGTAGAGTAGGAGCAAGGTCGGCTAATCTTCCGTTCTTTATTTTCTTGTATTGATCATCAATTAAAATACAAGGAACCGGATTTAACGAATGTGCTGTATTCGGAGTGCCATCTTCATTTATCATATAGTCTGCATTGCCATGATCAGCAATGATGATAAAAGAATAATTGCTTTTTAATCCGGCCTCAACAACGCGCTTCAAACAAGTATCAACAGTTTCAATTGCCTTAATCACGGCTGGATAAACGCCAGTATGACCTACCATATCTGTATTCGCAAAATTCAAACATACAAAATCAGCACTTCCTTTTTCTAATTCAGGAACTATCGCATCTGTCAATGGAATAGCACTCATCTCCGGTTGTAAATCATAGGTCGCAACTTTCGGGGATGGAATCATAATTCTTGATTCACCGTGAAACTCTTGTTCTCGCCCACCAGAAAAAAAGAATGTGACGTGTGGATATTTTTCTGTTTCTGCGATACGAATTTGTTTGAGGTTTGCTTTTGCAACCACTTCACCGATGGTCATTTTTAAATCTTCCTTATTATAAATAACATGAACGTTTTTGAAAGAGTGATCATAATTGGTCATGGTTACATAAAACAGCGGAATCGTTTTCATTCCATGATCCGGCATATCCTTCTGCGTTAAGGCAACTGTAATTTCTCGGCAACGATCTGTTCGAAAATTAAAACACAACACTGCGTCGCCTTCTTTTATTGTTGCAATCGGTAAATTATTTTCTGTTAGAATAATAGGTTTGATAAATTCATCTGTTACATTTTCAGTATAAGAATTTGAAATAGCTTGAAGTGCATCTTCCGATTTTATTCCAATTCCATTTACCATACCATCATAAGCAATCTTCACACGTTCCCATCTTTTGTCGCGATCCATTGCATAATATCTTCCTGTTATACTGGCAAGTTTGCCTGAGGAAGATTTCATGCGTTCCAACAAATTCGAAATGCAACCAAGCCCGCTTTTTGGATCTGTGTCGCGCCCATCTGTAAATGCATGAACAAAAATATTTTCAATATTACTTTCTTTAGCGAGACTTAGTAAATGATGTAAGTGCGCTTGCGAAGAATGAACACCTCCTTCAGAAACTAATCCGATCAGATGAAGTGATTTTTTATTTTCTTTTATGTAATTGAATGTTTCAAGAATAACAGGATGCGTATCAATTGTTTTTTCTCTGCAGGCAACATTTATTTTGGCAAGATCCTGATAAACAATTCGCCCTGCACCAATATTTAAATGACCAACTTCTGAATTTCCCATTTGCCCAATAGGCAATCCAACATCTTCACCACAGGTTTTTAATTGACTATGCGGATAAGTGGCAAGTAAGTGATGGAAAAATGGTGTTTTTGCATTTGCAATAGCATCAGATTTTGTTCCATTACCTATTCCCCATCCATCAAGAATAATAAGAGCAGCTTTTTTGGTTTTCATAAATTCGGTATTACAATAATAAATTTACTTCCTCCACCCATATTATCTGTGATGCGGATGGTCCATCCATGTGTTTCTACGAGTGAACGGACAATATATAATCCAAGACCGGTGCCTTTTGTTGTTCTTGTTTCTTCGTTTCCCACACGGTAAAATCTTCCAAAAACCTTTTCCCTTTCAATTTCAGAAATACCAGGGCCCTGATCGATAACTGATAAATTTATTACTCCGTTTTCTTTTTTTAAAATTACTCTAACCACACTTCCTTGTTTCGAATACTTGACCGCATTTTCCAATAAATTAATAAAGACCGAATGAAATCCGATTTTATCAAAACTTACATTAATATTTTCAGCAATTTCTTTTTCAATTTTATGGTGACGTGCAAATCCATGTGCAGCTTTTTCGGTTAACGCCGAAACTTCATCTGAAAGATTTCCATTCTCTGAATTAAATGAATAACTGTGGTTGTCAATACGTGAGGCAACAAGAATGTTTTCTACAAGCGCATTAAGTCGATCTGTATCTTCAATAGCATCGATTAGCATTTCCTGTTGTTTCTCTTTGGGAAGTTCTCTTTTTTGAATCGTTTCTAATTGAAGCCTAATTGAAGCAAGTGGTGATTTTAATTCATGTGTGACCGATAAAAGAAAATTTTTCTGTTGAGTTGAAAGGGCAACTTCTTTCTTGAAACTGTTTCGAGTACGCAAAATTCCCAGCATTAATAAAATAAGAAAAACGGAACCTTCTCCGAAAATCATTGTCCATTGCTTATGGAGTTTTTCTTTTAATAAGGCATTTTGCTTTTCCAAATCAACAGAACTAATCGAAGCAGGTTGAGGCATTGCGTTTGCCAAAAGAACCTTTTGTTCAAGAACGGAAATTTCATTATTCAATCGAACCAGTAAATAGGTCCACCATCCGAATTGAATGAAAACGTATACTACTAGTAGGTAGAACAGGAACAATGGTCGAGGGCGCTTAGCCTTTTGCATATGCAAATATACAAACGATAAAGTCGACTCTTAGTCGGCGACTTACTGTGGGACGTACTGGGTTCGTCCGCCCAGGCGGACAGTGACCACATATTTTTAAAATATCACCGACCAGTTTTTTCTTTGATGAATGATCGACCGTGCCCTGTTTTGAGGAATTTTTCTCTTGCAATAGCCTTTGAACGTGTTTCAAAAATTTCAAAAAAAATGAGTTCCCAAGGCCCTTTATTTTTTGTGAAAGTGCCAAGTGTTCCAAGATTATGTTGGGATAATCTGATCTCAAGATTTTCCGAATGTCCCGTATATTTTTGACCTGCTTTTTGGGAATAAATTACGTAAACGTAGAACATATAATAATAAAAAAGCCACCAAATATGATTGGTAGCTAATGGTAAATAATAAAAGAAGTGGGACGTACTGGGTTCGAACCAGTGACCTCTACGTTGTCGACGTAGCGCTCTAAACCAGCTGAGCTAACATCCCAATATTTCGAAAGAAAAAGAGTCGCCTTCTAGAAAGCGACTCTTTGTTTTGTGGTGGGAGCTATAGGGTTCGAACCTATGACCCCCTGCTTGTAAGGCAGGTGCTCTGAACCAGCTGAGCTAAGCTCCCAAATCCCTTGCGGGGTGCAAATATAGCTTGTTCTATAAAACCTGCAATAAATCTTTTAAATTATCTCTGCAACCACAAAAGTACTTCCACCTACAAACACCAAATCTCCATGTTCTGCAGTACTTTGAGCGGTTTTTAGTGCCTCCCTAACTGAATTGAAAGATTTGCCTTTTAAGCCCGATTTCTTCGCTACTTCTACCAATTCTGTGGATTTTAGGGCTCTTGGCAAGTTCGCATGGCAGAAATAGTAGGCCGCTTTTTTGGGCAAATACTTCAATACAATTCTGGGATCTTTGTCATTCACTACTCCGAATACAATATGAAGTTTTTTATATCGCATTCGTTTTAATTGAGCAACAACTTCCATAATTCCAGCTTCATTGTGCCCTGTATCAACAATAGTCAGTACCCCCGAAGTTTTGGAATTAGAAATAATCTGCCAACGTCCTTGTAATCCAGTATTTGTAATTACATTTTTCAGGCCCGACAAAATTGCCTTGTCTGAAATCTCAAATCCCGATTCACGTAGTACATCAATGGTCGAAAGAACAGTTGCAATATTTTTTTGTTGATAGTTTCCTGATAATCCACAATAGAATTTTGGATGAACACTATTTTTTCCGGCTTTTATTTTTCCGGTTAATTGAGGAGGTGAAGTTTTTGTAGTTTGAAGATTTGTAAATTGATATTCTTCATCTGCAAATCGTATCGGAGATTTTTCTTTTTTAGCTTTCTTCTCGAAAACTGTTTTTACTTTCAATTGCGTCTCTCCAATGACAACAGGAATTCCATTTTTAATTATCCCCGCTTTTTCAGTTGCGATTTTTTTTAATGTCTTGCCCAGCAAATTTGTATGATCAAAACTTATGTTGGTAATGACTGAGACTAACGGAGTAATCACATTCGTAGAATCCAATCTGCCACCAAGACCCGTTTCAATTATGGCAATATCAACTTTTTGTTTTGCAAAGAAATCAAATGCTAATCCGACAGTCCACTCAAAAAAAGAAGGTTGTACTTTTTGAAATAATTTTTTATGATCAGCAACAAAATTTAAAACAACAGATTTAGGAATCATTTTTCCATTGATACGAATACGCTCGCGAAAATCTTTTAAGTGAGGCGAGGTATACAATCCTGTTTTATATCCTGCTTCTTGTAAAATCGATGCAAGTAGGTGAGAACTAGAACCCTTTCCATTCGTCCCTGCAATATGTACGGATCGAAATTTTTGTTCAGGATTACTTAATGCCGCGCAAATTTTAATAGTGTTCGAAAGATCCGGTTTGTAAGCAGCCGGCCCAATACGATGAAACATTGGCAAACAACTGTATAAGTAATCAAGGGTTTGCTTGTAATTCAATTTTTCTGCCTTTGCCAATGAAATTAATAATTTGTAGGTAGCAAAATTACATTAAAGATTAATTCAATTTCACAAAAAAGTCCACTAAGGTTTTCTTAGTGGACTAATTGTTTTTAATTTTAATTTTGCTTATTTCAAAGTGAAATAAATATCAATTGCCATCAACAACAGCTCTGGCCCATTCGGGTCTGCATCAAAAACAATTTTGTAAGCCGATTGTGTTGCTGTAGCACGTAGTGTAGAATTCATTGTTGTCGCTTCTTTCACTTCAGTCTTTACAACTTTACCCAAACGATTGACATAAACATTCACAACTACTTTTCCTTCGGTTTGTGTTGGATTTACAATTTCAGGTTTCGAGAGAATATGACGAATGCGATTTCCATTACCCATGGGACTTGTACCGTTTTGTCCACCCGGCCCATCCTTTCCTGGATCACCTTCACCTGGACCTTTGTCAATTCCGCTTCCATTTCCCAATCCTCCTGTATATGGATCTCCTTTTCCATCACCACCAATTTGTATAGAAGCTTTTCCTTTATTCTTATTGAAATTTGCAATCGTCGCCAACATTTCTGCACTCATTTTCGGTTGCTCAGTAGTTGAGGTGTGATTACTATTGGCAGAAGTATTGTTGTTGGAATTTGCATCTGTTACTGCACCGTTATCTGTTGGATTGGTTGGCTTATTATTCGCTTCACTAGGATCTTGCATACCAGGAGTTCCTGTATTTCCATTTGAACCTCCACCTTGTGTTGCTGCATCTCCTCCTGTACCTGTAATTAATCCAATTTCTAATGACATTACTTCTGGGTCAGGTGGAATAGCTGGAATAGGTGTAATAATTTTGATCAACATCAAAATCAAAAAGAGAAGCACTGCAATACCTACGGTTGTAATCCAAGAAATAATTTTTGCCTGACGTTCATCCCGACCGTCAAATGGCTGCACAGGGAATGTTGTTACCATTTTACTTAGACGTTTTAGCCGAAAGCACCATTTTCAAACCAAGCTTACTTCCTATTTGCATAATGTCTGCAAGGTCCTGTATGGAAAGTGACTTGTCAAGAACCAATGTAACATTGTTGTTTTCTTTAGCTTTTGTTTCTGCTAATAAAACGGGCTCAATTTGATCAATGGTAATCGGAAGGTTATTTACTGAATAATTATGATTCGCGTCTACCTGCAAAAGCACTTGCTTCCCGGACATCTGCTCAACCTTTTTAGAACTCGGTAATTCCAGCTTGATCGCATTTCTATTTGCCATCGTAGATAGAATGATGAAGAACAACAGAAGGAAGAACATAATATCGTTCAACGAATCTGTAAAGACTTCTGCACCTTCCCTGTTTTTACTTCTGAGTTGCATGGTTGATAATGTGTTAATATAAAACGCTGAATAATTACAATTATTATTTCCCTGGCTCGTTTATCGCATCTAAAAATTCTAAAGAGGCACGTTCTATTTTTTTAGCAACGTTATCGACCATCGTATTCAGGAAGTGATACATCATAAAAGCTAACACTCCAACTGTCAAACCTGCTGCCGATGAAAACATTTTTAAATAAAGTCCATGTGATATATTTTGAATACTTACTTCTCCTCCTGAATTTGCAATGTCACGAAAAATTACAATTACACCGAAAATCGTTCCGATGAATCCAAGCATTGGTGCAACCCGCGCTATGAGACTTATAAAATGAAGATTTTTTTCTGCGCGCGAAATTTCAAGTTTGCCTGTGGTCTCCATCGCTTCAGAAATTTCTCTTGTAGGTTTTCCTAATCTTGAAATTCCTTTCTCAATCACACGAGCAACTGGAGTATTTTGAACACGGCATAATTCTTTTGCTGAATCCACTTTTCCATTCAACAAATAATCGCGAATGTTAGCGGAAAAATTACGATCAACTTTTCCTGCTTTTGAAATTACAACCAATCGTTCAATCGTAAAAAATATGGCAACTAATAAAAACACTACCATTGGAATCATCACCCATCCACCTTCAGTCAACATTTTTAAAGGTGTTGTGACTTCCTGAACAGGAGCAGGAACACCTGTTGGCGCAACAATTCCTGTTGCTTGTTGAACGGTATCATTTACTGCGTTGGCAGCTTGTAAAAGAATATGATGGAACATAGTTTTCTGGTGTTGTTAATTAGAACGCAAACAATCACCCGAAATTATCTTTAAACGAAGGGCCCTCGGTGTAAGCCCTGAACCGATTTTCAACACCAGCGTGTTCATTCCCGAGGGCCCGTAGATCCTGCGTTTGAGCGCAGAACCCCGTCGCGACGATTTTTTAGAGGAGAAATACTATTGGAAAAGAAGTCTGTTGTGGTTATTTGTTGTGTTTAATTAACACACTTTTCACATTCATCTTGCCTCTTTTTCAGATTACCTCTTCAACTAATTCTACTTCCCAAGTAAGAAACGAATAGGTTTTCGATAGAGAAACTCTACAGGATCTCCATTATCTGTAATAGGATCCCATTTAGGCATAAACTTCGCCACGCGCAAAACTTCACGGTCCAAAGATGGATCCACACCTTTTGCAATCTCAATTTGACGAACATTTCCTTTTGTATCTACTATAAAAGAAAGCCAAACTGTCCCTTCGATATTTGCATCTTTTGCACTTTGCGGATACCGGATGTTTTTTCTGAAAAATTCATCAAGGCCTGGATCCTTTGGAGGATTCTGTAACCATGTTACAAGTCGCGGTTTTACAGTGTCACATTCAGGACAAGGAATTCCTGTGGTCTTCACAGAATCTTTAACCTGACCTGTACCACCAACAATACCTCTTGGACTTCTGCCTGCAGTATCATTTTGATTCATCGGAGCGACAGAATCTTTTGTGATCACAATATTGCTAGTATTGCTACTTGAAGGTCCTTTCGGAGGTAATGGTTTGACTTTAGCGTGATCTTTTTCCTTATCCTTTTCTTTTTCCTTCATCGGACCAATAATGACAATTGTAGTGTCAACTTTATGGTCTTTTTTAAGGGCAAGTAAAGCATTCGCCTCAGGCATATTAATAAAATAAGCGCCGATCGCAATTGCAAAAAGGGAAACAGCAAGAAATCCGGAAAGCAAAACATTTTTGCTATAACGTTTACGGATTTGGTAGGCACCATAATCTTTATGCCTGTTTTCAAATACAAGTTCATTGAAACTTGGATTGAGCACCATATTAGTGTCCATACGATTTTTGTTTTGGTGTCAATTGAAATAAAAATTCAATTGATCGGGTTAGTAATCTTTTCCAATGTCTTTCGCTGCAGAAAAAGACATCCTGTTTTTATGCTTTGGGAATGTATTTACCAATCGTTTGGATGTATCGCCGGGATTTGCGTTCCGTTTGGTATTCAACATAATCAGGAGTAAAGTTTAGATCATCTAGGAGTGTATGTTTGTAATACTGTTACGCAACGTTAAGAAGGAAGTTCCAATCAGGAAACAACCGCTTTGTATCTGGTATAGGAAAAGATGTAAGTGGATGAGAAATTGCTATTGAATATTCGAGAGTGAAAATTCAATAGCAATTAAAAAAAATAAAAAGCAAATGAATTATGGAATGCATTTAGCAATTGAATCTTGAGATTTGATCATCCCAAAATTTGCACATCGATGCAAAGTGCTTTGCATTTTGAAATTATGAAAAGGTAAAAATGTAAACCAGCTGAATTAAAGCAATTGTTTTAAAGCAATACTGAATGCAGCTTTTGCAATATGTGTTTTAGTTGGATTTATATCATGCGTTTTTTCCAAAGCCTTTTTTATCGTCAATGAAACATCTGTAAAAATAGATTCATCCGTTAATACTGCGTCTTCCTGCATCAAATAAGCAAACACTCTCGCCATTCCGCAATTCGCAATAAAATCTGGAATTAAGCTGATGCGCTCATCTGTATATTCTCCGATAGGTCCGAAGAAAATTTCTTTATCTGCAAAAGGAACATTTGCACCGCATGCAATACATTCCAATCCATTACTGATCATCAAATCTAATTGTTCTCTTGTAACCAATCTCGAAGATGCTGCAGGAATAAAAATTTCTGCGCCACAACTCCAAACTAATTTTTGAGTTTCTTCTACGGTAAGTAAATTATCCGCAACCAGTTTATTGTTTTGCTTTGCATTATAAAGTTTAGTGATCTCTGCAAATGAATATCCGCTCGTATTTACCAATCCTCCCTCACGATCAATGATTCCTGTAATACTTGCACCCATTTGAGAAAGATAATAGGCAGCCGAGGAAGCCACATTTCCCCAACCCTGAATAATTACTCTTTTCCCTTTCAAAGCGCCACCCCAAATTGCATAATAATGTTTTACAGATTCAGCAACGCCGTAACCTGTAATCATATCGGCAACTGTTAATCCTTCTACTGGTACATAATTTTTGTCTGTTACTTTTTTCACCACTCCTTCTCTCAGTTGCTCAATTCTCTTAGACGCTGCACTTTCTCCCGCTCCGAAATGACCACGAACAACACCTTCCTGCGGATGAAGCAGACCATATTTTTGAGTGATCGCAATAACATCATGAATTTCATCCACATTCAAATCACCACCTGTTCCATAATAGTTTTTTAATATGGGCATTACTGCCTTAAACCATCGCTCCAAAACACCCTTTCGTCGAGGATCTGAAGGGTCGAAATTTATTCCTGATTTTGCACCGCCAATTGGAGGGCCTGCAACAGTAAATTTTACCTCCATCGTTTTTGCTAATGATTCTACTTCACGGCGGTCTAACCCTTTTCTCATTCTTGTTCCACCACCAGCTGCGCCACCGCGTAATGAATTAATTACAATCCAGCCTTCTGCTTCTGTTTCAGCATCCTTCCATTCAAAAATTATTTCGGGCCTTTTGTTTTCGTATGCGTCTAATAAATCTTTCATTGGTAGTTTTGGGTTGAAGGGTAAAAGTACGAAATGGTAGGCTTTAAAAATAAAATTGAGGAGTATTGATTTAGCAAAAAAACATTTAAACTTGTAACATAAATATTGCAGGACAAAAAACCTTTATAACTTTACAGTATAAAGATTCATCAACAAGATGACAAAGACAAAAAAACCACCGAAAGAAACTGCTGCTGGAAAAAGCAAAGCAGGTGCCGTTGAGAAAACGTCAAAGAAAAAAAAGTCCTCTGAAGAAGATGATGAAGAAGATGTTCCTGCTGAAGAAGCAGAGGACGAAGATCTTCCTGAAGAGGATGACGATTTTGAAAAACCAGAAGATGATGATGGAGATGATGAAGTAGACGATAAAAAAATTAAGATCGAAGAAGTGGAAATCGACCTCGATAGTGATGATGATGAGGAAGAACCTTTTTTCGAAGACGATAATTTCTAATAAACATTTGATTGAAAAATCCCTTCACCATAAAGTGAAGGGATTTTTTCTTTATAACCTTTCCTAGTTGAAAATGACACCGCCGCTGCTATCTTCGCGAGCACCGGTTACGCTTTTCAAAGTATTAATTTTGTTTTGACAACGAAGTAATCCTAAAAATGCAAAAATCAAAGCTTCTTTAAAATTGATGGTTTCTTCATTGGGAAGAATGATTTCAGATTTGCATTTTAGTTTTAAGATGGAAATCAAATAAGAATTAAGTGCTCCTCCTCCGGTTACCAAAGTTTTTCCTTCTCCTTGGATTGTTTTTGAAATCTGTAAAGCAACATGTTCGGAAAAGGTTCGAAGTAGATCTTCTGTTTTGAATGTTTGTGGTAACAAAGGGAAAATTGATTCTTCAATCCATTCTCGGCCAATGGATTTTGGAGGCAACTTATTGAAGTAAGCTAGACCATTTAATTTTTCAAATATTTCAGGAATGAAGTTGCCTGACTTTGCAAACTCGCCACCCTTATCAAATTCTTTGTTTAATCTATTCGACAAACGATTGAAAACATAATTCACTGCACAAATATCATAGGCTTTTCTAACTCCTTTTTCATCAAAGGAAACATTTGCAATTCCACCAAGATTCAGACAATTATCATATTCCCCAAATAGTAATGCATCTCCAATTGGCACCAAAGGCGCGCCTTGACCCCCTAATGAAACATCTAGTGAACGGAAGTCGCAAATAACAGGAATGCCACAGGCCTCTTGTAAATGAGCACCAGATCCGGCTTGAAAAGTATAGCCAATTTCTGGCTGATGAAAAATTGTATGTCCATGTGAAGCAATGAATAACGGCTTTTCAAAATTGTTTTTTTGCAAAAAACTTTTTACACATTCTCCAAGATATGTTCCATATGCTCTATGAAAATTCTGAAGCACTTCCCCCGAAGTTTTCTCCGCATTTTTTAATCTTTGAATCCATGCTTCCGAATAGGAAAGGGTTTCGGCTTGCTTTATTTCATATTTCCACTTACCATTTTCCTCTATGAATTGGACCATACAAATGTCAAGGCCGTCCAGCGAAGTGCCCGACATCATTCCAACTACACGATAACTATTTTTCTGCATTAAAACCACGTAACAAGGTATGAATTACGAATCTACATTTAATTATGATTTCGCACCTTTTCGTAATATGCATTTTTTCGTTTTTACTGCGTATTTCGTAACCCATTTTCGTACATTTGCTACCATGTCAACACAAGCAATTTCCGACGTTTCTACTGGCCTCAATTTTGAGCTTACAGAAGAACATTTAATGATTCAAAAAGCAGCAAGAGATTTTGCTCAGAATGAATTAAAACCAGGCGTGATCGAACGCGACGAGCACCAGAAATTTCCAACAGAGCAAATCAAAATGATGGGCGAACTTGGATTCTTGGGAATGATGGTTGATCCGAAATATGGTGGCGGTGGAATGGATACTATTTCCTACGTACTTGCAATGGAAGAAATATCAAAAGTGGATGCTTCCTGCTCTGTGGTCATGTCTGTAAATAATTCTTTAGTTTGCTGGGGACTTCAAACCTTCGGAACAGAAGAACAAAAACAAAAATATTTAACCCGTCTTGCAAAAGGTGAAATCATAGGAGCGTTTTGTCTCTCTGAGCCTGAAGCTGGTTCTGATGCTACTTCTCAACGCACAACAGCAATTGACAAAGGCGATCATTATTTGCTTAACGGAACAAAGAATTGGATCACCAATGGAAATAGTGCATCTGTTTATTTAGTCATTGCTCAAACAGATGTTGCAAAAGGTCACAAAGGAATCAATGCATTTATTGTTGAAAAAGGAATGCCTGGATTTGTTGTCGGACCGAAAGAAAATAAAATGGGAATTCGCGCAAGTGATACGCATTCATTAATGTTCACTGATGTTAAGGTTCCAAAAGAAAATCGTATCGGCGAAGATGGTTTCGGATTCAAATTCGCAATGAAAACATTAACTGGAGGAAGAATAGGAATAGCTTCACAGGCTTTAGGAATTGCATCGGGAGCTTATGAATTAGCACTGGCGTATTCAAAAGAAAGAAAAGCATTCGGAAAACCAATTCACGAACATCAAGCAATTGCTTTCAAACTTGCAGATATGGCAACTGAAATTGAAGCTGCTCGTTTGTTATGTTTAAAATCTGCTTGGCATAAAGACATGCATATGGATTATGGCTTGTCGAGTGCAATGGCAAAATTGTTTGCTTCAAGAGTTGCAATGTGGGTAACAACAGAAGCAGTTCAAGTTCACGGCGGATATGGCTACGTAAAAGAATATCATGTAGAACGTTTAATGCGCGATGCAAAAATCACACAGATCTACGAAGGAACAAGCGAAGTGCAGAAGATTGTGATCTCAAGAAATATATTGGGGTAAAGGGATTTGGTAATCTCGTGATTTGACAATTGAAAAGGTCTGAGCAATCGGACCTTTTTTTTAGCAATACAATACCTACAATTTTTAACGGATTCGGAAAAGAGTAGGAGCAATACATTCCCTTTTAAATAAACATTTTTCCCGCTTTACATTCGCAGGAGCTCTTTGCAATCGGGGCTATTAAGAAACATTTAAGCAATCTGCCACCACTTCCATCTTCATTCCCCTAGAACCTTTTATCAGAATTAAAGAATCTTGCGGGACATTTGTTTTTAGCCATTCTGCCGCCTCAATTGCATTTTCAAATTTGATAGAATTGTAACGATACTTTGTAAGCGAAAATAATTTCCCTACAAGAATTACCATCGCTGAAGGAATTATTTCTCCAATAAGATTTACAATTTTTTGATGTTCAACTGCCGCCTCATTTCCCAATTCAAACATATCACCCAACACGAGAATTTTTTTCTTAGCTGGCATTTTAGCCATATTATCAATCGCTACTGCCATGCTCGAAGGATTGGCATTGTAATAATCTAAAAGAACGGAATTGGTTCCTCTAATTTCTAATTGTGATCGTGCGTTAGATGGTGCGTAAGAAGAAATTGCATCATCAATTTCTTTTATTTTAAGTCCAAAATAAACTCCCGCTGCACAAGCTGCTAATAAATTAGGTAGGTTGTACGCTCCAGCAATTTGAGTTTTTACTTCGTGCGCGGAAATATTTTTTGCAGACCATTCAAATCGCACAAATGGATCTGCCCCAATTAATTTACCTTTTACTTCTGCATTTTCAACAGTTCCATAACTAAGAAAATCTAAACCTTTCGCGCGTTCCACTATTCTTTCATCATCTTTCAAAACAAAAGCAAAACCTTTTCTTTTTTTTAAGGCCATAAAAAGTTCTGTTTTCCCAATGAGAACACCTTCAGGCCCCCCGAATCCTTCAAGGTGTGCAAGTCCAACATTTGTTATTAATCCAAAATCAGGTTCGCAAATTGAACTCAACAATTCAATTTCCTTCTGATGGTTTGCACCCATTTCAATTACCGCCATTTGATGAGAATCCTTTAACTCCAATAAAGTTAAAGGCACACCAATGTGGTTGTTTAAATTTCCATGTGTGAAATGGGTTTTGAATTTTTTCGAAAGAACAAGCGCAAGGATTTCTTTCGTGGTAGTTTTTCCATTACTTCCAGTTAATCCGAAAACCTGCAGCCCCTTTTTCCCTAGGACTTCTCTGTGATGTCGAGCCAGTGATTGTAAAGCTACTAATGCATCTTCTACTAATAAATAGTGTTCTCCTTGAGCATATTCTTGCTCATCCACAACAACAAAAGCAGCACCTTTCAACAGCGCATCTTTCGCAAAGGAATTTCCATTAAAATTCCCACCTTTCAGCGCAAAGAAAATACTTCCGGGTATAATATTCCTTGTATCCGTGCAAACTTGTGGATGCTTAAGAAATACAGAATAAAGTTTTTCAGTGCTCGTCATTTTAATTCAAAAGAAAGAGGCCCTAAGTTACAAAGAACTTAAGGCCTCAAATATTTTCAGGTTAACTTTTAAATGGGCTACCTACCGCCAAGTCCAACAGGACTTCCTACACGGTCCATTGCACAACGGAATCCGATGTAATCTGCAGCTTGATTCTGATCTAGGAATCTACGTGTTCCAGGTACCATCCAATATGCACGATCTCTCCATGATCCACCTTTGTATACGTGGGCTTTATCATTAATCAAGGAAGTGATTCCGAATTCATACATCAGTTTATTAGCAGAAACTCCTGTAGGATCATTATAATAAACAGATGAAAGTCCATCTCCATCACCGAAACTGATATTATCCGAATATTTATAATTACGGCGCTTATCAAGTTTGTCTTCTTTGTATGCAATGTTCACTTCACGATAACGAATAGCACCTGGTACTGAAACGATGTTACTGTCTTTATCATAACGAACAGAATCTTCTACTGCATATGTTCCTGGAGTCAATGAATCTTCTAATTGTGTTTGGAAAACGTTTCCACGGTATGCACGGAAATCATCATCATCTGTTTCAGACAATGGACGATAAACGTCAAGAACCCACTCAGAAACATTACCTGCCATGTTATAAAGACCGTAATCATTAGGCCAATAAGAATAAACAGGAGCTGTAATATCCGCAGCGTCATTCAACATTCCAGCAGTTCCCATGTTATCACCATTAGAACGTTTGAAGTTAGCTTGCATTTGACCAATATAACGCTCATCAGGATTACGAACAGCATGTCCATTCCAAGGATATAAACGACGATCAGTAATACGTTCTCCGATTGTATTTCCAATTAATCCGTATGCAGCATATTCCCATTCCGCTTCTGTTGGAAGACGGTATTTCGGAAGCAGAATTCCATCTTCCATACGAACCATGCGATCCTCAGGACCTGTAGGATTCAAACTTGGAATATTCTGAACAACGTTTCCTACATAAGGATTGTTTGCTTTTGTACCAGCCAAATAATGGTCAGTATTAAATGTAGCCTCGTTAATTTGATCAGGTGCAAAATCAAGTACACCTTCACGAATGAGGATGAATTCGTTTACACGATCAGAGCGCCAGCTACAGAAATTACAAGCTTGAAGCCAGTTTACACCTACAACAGGATAATCTCTGTAAGAAGGGTGACGCAGATAATATTGAACGTAAGGCTCATTATAAGCTAACTTTTCACGCCACACTAATGTGTCAGGTAAAGCACCTACAAAGATTTCCGGATAATCGGCTTGATAAACACGATCAGTCCAATATAAATATTCGCAATAATCTAAATTGCGAACTTCTGTCTCATCCATATAGAAGGAAGAAACGGTTACCCTACGAGGCTGGTTATTCCAGTCGTAATTAACATCTTGCTCTACGCGGCCCATAGTGAAAGTTCCACCTTCGATGAACACCAAGCCTGGGCCTGTTTCCTGTTCTTCGTAAGGAACAACCTCAAAACCGCCATTGTCCGGGTCGTTGTAGTTCCAGCCAGTTACATTAGAACGTTCTTTCTGACATGACGCCAGTAAGGAGATTCCTGCAATAAGCATCAACGGCATCGCTGCTTTCTTCATGATTACTTTTTTGAGTGTAATAGATTTCCCTTTGATATATAACGTTGAATTTCCCTTTTGTTACATGTCGGCCCGAAAATATTTTTAGAAAGACGGGCAACTTACGGTGCGAAACTTCTTTTTCTTCGGTTTACACTGGAACTGCATCTGGAAAGAGAGCTCATGTGAACCTGCGGTCGCATTCGTTAGTTTGGATACCGTTACATCGTAACTATAGCCGAACTTAAAGAGATCCTGTTGGAAACCGATCAGGAGAATAAATGAATCCTGATTACGATACCACAAACCACCTACAATTGGACCTTTTGTGAAATAAATCCCTAGGTTAAGCTGTTGGAAATCTTGTTGTTTTTGGAAAAGGAGGTTTGGAGAAATACTTGATTCGCCATAACGACCTCCTAAAGGAATAACAGCACCGGCATGGCCTGTATATTTCATAGGAAGTTTTGAGGGTCCAAGAAATCCTTCATCTGGTTCAGTAATATGGTGAACTGCGAAACCAAAGAAATAGCGACGACTGTATCCTAATAAGCCAGCTGAAAAGTCAACATTGGTTCTGCTTGTTACGTTCGGAACTTCTGCGGTATTATAGATAAATCCACGACGTGGATCAATCATATCCCCGAAATTCAATTTGTTCCAATCTACAGATTTCTGCATGTAAGTAGCTTGTAAGCCAACCTTAATTGAGAATTCACGAGTAATATTTAACTGATAAGAATAAATACCGGAAATGTTAGTCGTATTGATAGTTGCCTGACCAGCACGATCATTCGTCATTATAAATCCTAATCCTCCACCTATACCATCAACGTGTTGGTCATAGGAAGCGCTATAAGTAACAAAAGTCCCGGAAATACCAGGCCATTGGTTACGATAGTTAAGACAAATTCGCGGACAGCGAGCTGTTCCGGCAAATGCGGGATTGAGATACAGTGGATTAGCGTAGAACTGAGTAAACTCAGGATCCTGAGCCATCAGGTCGCCTAAACCAGCAGAAACAATCAGACCTAAAGCAATAACAACACGCTTAAGCATGGTGAGGGTGTAAAGTGAGAAGAAAACAATTTTACGGAAAATAAACGAAACAGTTTCAAAAAATATTTTTTTTCTGAATCTAGTACGCAATAAACCGTGTTCGCCTCCGTTATTCCCGTGGTTAAAAAGGCCATTAGGAATGCGGTTATGAACAAAAATACCATAAATTCCCGAAAAAAGCAATAATTGACTGCGAAAAACTGTCCATGCCCTGCTTTAGTTACCTTTGAATCCCTTAAAACTGCGGCAAATCATGAGGATTTTGAATAATAAACGCTTTTTACTCGTACTCCTTTCTTTCATTGGCTTGTTAGTCAATACATTTGGTCAAAAAATAGGGGCTTCGCGCGACCAAAATCAGTATCAATTGAAATGGTCGGGACCTATTACAACTCAATTTACTGAAACTGAAATCAGAAGCTTTCTCTGGTTTGATGGAGCTTCTTATGATGCAGAAAAAGGGTTTTTGCCGGTTTTCAATGAAAGAAAGGCGCTTCCAAATGGAAGTAATTCGGCAAATGTAAGTTTGCAAAATGAAATCTATAGTCCCTTGGATGCAGCTTCCATACAAGCCTTAGGAGATGGACTTCAATTTATTTCAACTTCCGTTACGCTAAACGCAAATTTCACTTTAAGTCGAAAAGAGCCCTTCGAGAATATTTCACTTATTCCGTTACGCAAAAATCCGAATACTGGACAAATTGAAAAACTTGTAAGTTTTAGTATAGTAATTACCCCAAACCAAAATGCTCAAAGAATTGCGGCATCAACTTCATTTGCAAATTCCTCGGTCCTCGCTTCAGGCACTTGGTATCGCATTGGAGTAACTGCGACGGGAGTGTATAAACTCGATTTTGCTTTTTTGACTTCGCTTGGTATAGACATGACAACTTTGGTTCCAAATAATATTAGATTATATGGAAATGGGCATGGACAATTACCCTATAGTAATAGTGGTACTCATCAGGATGATTTAATTGAGCATTCGATAAAAGTTACTGATGTAAATTCAAATGGAACTTTTGATAATGGTGATTTTGTTTTGTTTTACGGCACTTCTCCAAATTCATGGAAATATGACACAACCGATATGCATTTTCATCATTCTGTGCATAAATATTCTGACACAACATTCTATTTTTTGAATACAGATCTTGGACCTGGAAAACGGATTCTTTCGCAAGCTTCTAGTTCATTAACTCCAACTGATACTGTTAAATCGTTTGATGATTTTCAGTTTCATGAATTTGATAATGAAAACATGATTAAGTCGGGTCGTGAATGGTATGGTGAGAAATTTGATATTTTAAATTCGTACAGTTTCGCATTCAATTTCCCAAATATTGATAATAGTGTAAAGGCGAATGCGGAAGCAGATCTCATTTCTCGGTGTGATGCATCAAACAGTTATTCCGTTAATGCGCAAAATGCAACGGCAACAATTATTGCTAATTTCACTAGCAGTACTTGTTATTATTGTCCATATGCTGCAGCAGCAGGAACCTCCATGAGTTGGTTTCCTACAGGTCCAGTTATAAATGTTACGGTGACAAAACAAACCACCTCTGCAGTAGGTTGGCTAAATTGGATTCGTGTCAATGCAAGACGTTTTTTGAAAATGTCGGGTGCACAAATGAGTTTTCGTGATAGCAAATCTGCAGGCGCAGGAAATGTTGCACAATATGTTTTTGATGATTATAGTTCAGCTATTTCTATTTGGGATGTAACGGATCTTTCCAATGTTGCATTACAAATGGGCACACCGCAAACAACAACTTATGTTTGGAACTTACCTTCGGATAGCATGCGCGAGTTTATCGCATTTGATGGAAGTTCTTTTTTGAGTGCCGTAAATTTCGGAAGAGTGGAAAATCAAAATTTGCATGCTATGCAGCCTGTAGATTTTATAATTATTTCCCACCCTAATTTTCTTGCGCAAGCTGAAGAATTAGGGCAATTGCATTATACCAATGATAGTTTGACTTATTTGGTGGTTACACCTCAACAGATTTACAACGAATTTTCATCAGGCGCTCAAGATGTAACAGCTATAAGAGATTTTGTGCGAATGTTGTATTTTAGAGCAACTACTTCTGAGGAAATTCCGGATTATCTTCTTTTATTTGGTGATGGATCCTACGACAATAAACATCGTATGCCGGGCAATACTGATTTCATTGTCACTTTTCAGAACTCAAATTCTGTAGGGCCAACTGAATCGTATGTTGCTGACGAATATTTTGGTTTGTTGGATGATCCAGGTGCTTGGGATTCAGGTAGCGACTTAGGTGCAGTTGATATTGGCATAGGTAGATTTCCTGTACAATCAACCTCTGAAGCCCAATCTATGGTAGATAAGGTTCGACATTATATGACGCGCCAAGCACCTGTTATTAATACTTCTGTTTGTGCAAATAATAGTTGTACAAAAGGTGGAGAATGGAAAAACTGGTTGACCTTTATCGGTGATGATGAAGATTCTGATATTCATATGAGTCAAGCCGATCAATTGGCAACTTATGTGGATACGAATTATGATAATTATAACATTGATAAAATTTATCTTGATTCTTATCAGCAACAACAGACACCAGGAGGAGAGCGCTATCCTGATGTAAACAGTGCAATCGATAAACGTGTCGATATGGGCGCTTTAATTATTAATTATACGGGGCATGGAGGAGAAGTAGGACTTGCTCACGAACGTATTCTAGATGTTTCGCAAATAAATGCTTGGAGCAATATCTGCAACATGCCTTTATTTGTAACTGCAACATGCGAATTCAGTCGTTTTGATGATCCAACCAGAACTTCTGCTGGTGAATATATATTGCTGAATCCCAACGGAGGAGGAATTGGATTATTGACAACGGTACGTTTAGTTTATTCGACACCAAATTTTAATCTAAATCGTAAATTTTACGAATGCGCATTTGAACCTATAAATGGAAAGATGCCTCATATTGGAGATTTATATCGCATTACAAAAGTGAATAGCGGAAATAATACGAATAATAGAAATTTCACCTTGTTGGGAGATCCTGCCTTGAAACTAAATTATCCGATTAACGAAGTTACCACGACAGAGGTAAATAACATTGTCATTACCGCAATGCCCGACACGATCAAAGCATTGAGTCATGTAACCATTCAAGGTTATGTAGCAGATACCGCTGGAAATATTATGTCGAATTTCAATGGCGTTTTATATCCAACAGTTTTTGACAAAGCAAAATCAATTACAACTTTAGCGAATGATCCACCGAATCCACCGTTTACTTTTAAATTACAAAAGAGCGTTTTGTATCATGGAAAAGTGAGTGTTGTAAATGGTAATTTTTCCTATTCTTTTGTTGTCCCTCGTGATATTGCTTATCAATATGGTAATGGACGTGTGAGTTATTTCGCTGACGATGGCGTCACTGATGCAAGTGGAAATTATGAAAACATCATTGTAGGTGGAGCAAATACAAATGCGCCGATTGATGTGGTAGGTCCTCAGATAAAATTATTTCTCAACGATAGTAATTTTGTTTTTGGTGGCATTACCAATTCCAGTCCGAAACTTTTTGCAATCGTTAAAGATTCCAATGGAGTAAACACAGTTGGAAATGGAATCGGTCATGATGTAGTTGCAATTCTAGATGAAGAAACAGGAAATGCTATTGTGTTAAATGATTATTATCAGGCAGATTTGAACAGTTATCAAAGCGGAAAAATTATTTATGCTTTTTCTAATCTTGCACCTGGCAAACATACCTTAAGTTTAAAAGTTTGGGATGTTTATAATAATTCGTCCATAGTAAAAACAGAATTTACTGTGATTGATCCAACCGGACTTTCACTTGATCATGTAATTAATTATCCGAATCCATTTACCACACACACTTCTTTTTTCATTGAATACAATCAATGTTGTACGGATTACGACATCATGATTCAGATTTTTACTGTTTCAGGAAAATTAGTAAAAACAATAAATGAGCATGTGAATTCGGACGGGTTTAGATCAGATCCGATTGAATGGGACGGCAAGGATGATTACAACGACAAAATTGGTCGAGGGGTTTATATTTACCATGTTGTTGCCAGAACCACGGAGGGAATGACGGCTGATAAGTACGAAAAGCTCGTTATTCTGAATTAAATCGTAAAAGAGAAGCATAAATTTTTATTTTTGTTCACTAATATCACTTGCATGAATATGACATCACTAAAATTATCTGCGGGAATTGCTTTTGCAACGGCAATTTTATTCCCGATTTCAGGTAATCTGCATGCGCAAACTACAAACCTAACTACCTCACAATTGTTAGGTCAGTTGAATACGATTACCACGGCGGTTCCTTTCCTCATGATTACACCTGACTCACGCGCGGGTGGAATGGGAGAAACAGGAGTAGCTACTTCACCTGATGTAAATTCAATTCATTGGAATGCTGCAAAACTTGCATTTGCTGATAAGAAATCAGGAATTGGAATTTCTTATACTCCTTGGCTTCGTGCATTAGTGCCGGATATTAATCTTGCTTACATTTCATTTTATTCAAAAATTGGGAAAGACAAAAATTCTGCTTTCGGTGGCTCCATGCGATATTTCTCAATGGGAAATATCACATTTACGGATGTTGTTGGAAATACGATCGGTCAATTTCGTCCGAATGAATTTGCGTTTGATGGAGCTTATGCTCGCCGACTAGGGAATAATTTTTCGGCTTCCATGACTGGCCGATTTATACGTTCGAATCTTACAAATGGAATTTCGGTTGCAAATCAGGATACAAAACCGGGAACAACATTTGCTGTGGATATGGGAGCATATTATCACAATGATGAAATTAAAGTAGATGGGAAGAAAAGTATTTTGATGGCAGGAGTTGCGATTACAAACATCGGAGGAAAAATTTCTTACAGCACTTCTGTTAACCGTGATTTCATTCCTATTAATCTTCGACTTGGTGCAGGAATGTTGATTCATGCAGATGAATATAATCAAGTAGCGTTCCAATTGGAATTCAACAAACTTTTAGTTCCTTCTCCACCAGTTTATGCTTTGGATTCTAATGGAAGTCCGAAGGTTGATCCAAACACAGGACAATATGTAATCAGTGCAGGAAAAGACCCAAATGTTTCTGTTCCTCAAGGAATGATTCAATCATTTGGTGACGCACCAGCAGGATTTAAAGAAGAGTTGCATGAAATAAATATCTGTGCTGGAGTTGAATATTGGTACAATGGAATTTTTGCAGTAAGAACAGGTTATTTCTATGAATCAAAATATAAAGGAAATCGTCAGTTCTTAACCTTAGGTGCTGGTGTAAAATATCATGTCTTCGGTTTGGATTTTGCGTATTTAATTCCAACCAATGGACAGCGTAGCCCATTACAAAATACACTTCGTTTCACACTTACTTTTGATTTTGACGCTGCAAAAGATAGTGGTGAAGAGCCTGCTAAATAAATACACCAGATAAAATATTAAAGCGCCGTTTCCGTTATGGAAGCGGCGCTTTTCGTTTTGTGAAATTGAAAAAAGTAACATGAAAAAACTCATCTGTATTCTTTTCTCATTTATGATTTCCTTGTTGGTAAATGCTCAAAGCGGTAACGTGCTTTCGTCAATCAACACTATTACTACCGCGGTTCCATTTTTGTCTATCACGCCTGATGCACGAGCAGGTGGAATGGGAGAAACAGGCGTGGCAACTTCGCCTGACGCAAATGCAATCCACTGGAATCCGGCCAAACTTACTTTTGCGGATAAAAAAATGAGCATCGGAATTTCTTATACACCTTGGTTGCGAGCGCTCGTTCCTGATATTAATCTCGTTTACCTTTCCCTTTATTCAAAACTGGATTCTAATACCACAATCGGCTCGTCTATTCGTTATTTCTCACTTGGAAATATAACGACGATCAGTTCGACAAGCGGAGCAACAACAGGGCAATATCGTCCGAATGAATTTGCAATTGATGTTTGTTACTCGCGTCGATTTGTAAAATATTGGTCGGTCGGAATAGCAGGACGATTTATTCAATCGAATCTCGGAAACAGCACTTTCACAACAACATCAGGACATTCAGTTGCAGCTGATGTGAGTGTGTATTATTATGATAATGATCGTGTAAAAATTTTCGAAAAAAAATGCACCATGATAATGGGTTTGGCGATTACAAATGTTGGCGCAAAAATGTCGTATTCCAATGCTGTCAATAAAGCTTTCCTTCCTATCAATCTTCGGCTGGGACAAGGATTTAAAATCGACTTGGACCACTTCAACAGTATTTCCTTTCAATATGAATTCAACAAACTATTAGTCCCTTCACCTCCAATTTATGAACTTGATTCGAATGGAATGCCAATTGTAAATTCCAGTGGGTCTTATGTTATTCTTGAAGGAAAAAATCCGGATGTTTCTGTTCCACGCGGAATGGTTCAATCCTTTTATGACGCACCAGGTGGATCGAGGGAAGAGATGGAGGAGATAACGACGAGTGTGGGAATGGAATATTGGTATAATAAAATATTTTCCATTCGAGCAGGCTATTTTTATGAAAATAAACACAAGGGCGATCGGCAATACTTTACACTTGGAGCTGGTTTGAAATACAACATCTTCGGATTGGATTTCGCTTACCTCATTCCAACTAATGGGCAACGTTCACCATTGGAACATACACTCCGGTTTACCCTTCTTTTCGATTTTGATAAAAGAAAAAGTTCTTAAAATTAAATCGTACATCGTACATTGTACTTCGTAAATTTTCAAAATGGTTCCCAACATAAGAGTCGGTTTAGGTTTTGATGTTCATCGTTTGAAGCAAGGACGTGAGCTTTGGCTAGGCGGCGTGCACATCGAAGGCAATTTTGGATGTGATGGGCATTCTGATGCCGATGTGCTCTTACATGCGATTTGTGATGCCTTGTTAGGTGCTGCAGGATTACGTGACATCGGATTTTATTTTCCGAACACTGATGCTGATTTTAAAAACATTGACAGCAAGATTCTTTTGGATCGAGTTGGGAAATTGTTGAAGGAGAAAAACTGGTTAGTTGGTAATATTGATGCAACACTTGCAATGGAACGTCCCAAAATAAATCCTTATGTTCCTGAGATGGTAAAAACGATTGCAGGAATTTTACAGATTGCAGAGGCAAATGTTTCCATTAAGGCTACGACCAACGAAACATTGGGATATGTAGGAAAAGAAGAAGGTGTAAATGCCTGGTCAGTGGCGATGATCTATAAAGACTGATTTCTAGTCAATCGAAATTCCGAATTCTAATCCGATAATATAAAGTGTCTGCGGATTATTTAAGTTCCATTCTTTTTGTATCAAATAATACGCTCCAGCAGTCATCTTTTTGTTTATGGAATAATCTGTTCCAGCAAAAAATCGGGTGCGATCAAAACCATTTGCCCAAGGCAATTTAGGATCTTGAATTTGCCAACGTAATTCCGATCCAACATATGGACTGAATTTTTCGCCTGCTTTATATTGAATCTTAAAAAGATTACGTAAAAAAATTTCCGGTTCATTACCTAAGTCACTATAATAACCAGACTTTCTAAATTCGAATTGAAGTCGAGCACGATATCCGAACGACCATTTTCCTGTTTTAGCTTTGAAAATAAGATCGGTATAAAAGCGATGACGAATTCCAAAGGAACCATCACTTTTATGTTTATCAATGAAACGATAAACGGTTGAGATTTTAAAAAACTTTGTGACTTTATAACTGAATCCTAAATTGGTATAAATCAAATTTACGTTCGTCAGATTATCCTTTAACCGTAATTCCTGATCTAATCCAAATGCAAATTTGTTTCCAAGGCCTTTGTCAAAACTGAAGGTCATCCAAGAACCTAGATCCTGCGTTTGAGAAAATGCAGATAAAGAAAAAGTAGATATTCCGATGAGAAGAAGAAGACGTTTCATAGACTATTCCTGTTCCTGATTTTTGTTCTCGTGATAATAAATTTTTATAGAAGCAGTGTCACGAAGAAAATCTATTTTCCCGATGCTTGCTTTGTGGACTTTTAATCCGGTCTTTAAACTCAGATCGGAAAGAAGCTCCCCATATTTTTCCGGTTTTATCAATTCAATATTCTCGTATTGAATGGTTTTTACAAATTCAGTTTTGATGAGGATGTTTCCATCGAGTAAAAATGCAGCAACAAGAATAATAAGATTTACAACTGCTGTTTCAGCAATGTCCCCTTTGTTTATTGAACTGATCAATCCCAATGCAATCACCATAAAGAGATAAGTCATATCTCGAGCAGAAATATCTTCAGTTCGATATCGTAATAAAGAGAAAACGGCAAACATTCCAAATGCAGCCCCGGTCGAAATTCCCGATTTGACGCTGAGTAAATTTGTAATAATAAAAATGGTAATGTTGAACATGAAGAACGTGAAAATATGGTCGCGACGTTTATAAACCGGGAGGTAAATCAGACGAATTAAAACAACCATACACATCAAGTCAATCAATAAACGAACGAAAAATGCGCCATTAAATTTTTCAATACCTATGGAGAAAAAATTAGCGTCAGGATCATCTTCCTTGTCTTTTTTCTTTTTTTTCTTTTCATCATTATTTCCATCGTCCTGTGATCCGTCAGTCACTGTTACAGTGCTCGTTTCATTCCCAGTATTTTGTTGGGCATGTAGGTTATGGGTTGGAGTAAATACCAGAAAAAATAAAGGCAGGATGAATTTAAGCAGCGTTCGTGTCATCGATTTTTTTATAATTAATTATTTTTTCAATTTGGTTTATTGCAGGCTTGAAATTATTTTTCTTGATGGCTGGAATAAGTTTGCTTACCGCTAAGCAATATTTACTTGTTCCGCCTTCACGGATATGTAATTCTTTTAGACCTTTTACAAATGCAGTATCAGTTGGCTTTGACTGTTTTGCTTCGACAATTACAAGTCCGGAAAAATCGACCACACCTGTATCGTTTTTAACTTCTAAATCTAAATCAATAGTAACGCGTTCTTCTTCAAATCGATTTACTAACGTAATTCGATTATAATTGATCCATAATTTTGCTTCAATATTTTCTGCAGACATACCAGAAGTCTTGTGAAGTAAGTCTTGTGATGAGCCGGCTAAATCAGGATTAATATTAGATTTTTTAACTCGTTTTTTTATCGTTCTGCCTTTATTGTTCTTGAATTTTATTTCAAAAAAGTTAAGATCGGATTCCACATAACGGCGAAGTCTTATTTTATATCTATTTGTTCTTCCGTTATGATGTTGGCGATAAAGATCAAATTCTGGGGTGTCAAAATAAAGAGTTTCGTAACGACTCATTTTTATCCCCGCAACTTCCAATACCCGATAAGTGTCTTTCACTTTTTCCAATAATTCAGGAAGTAAAGCAATATTAAAATTGAATTTCTGGTCAGTTCGGTCCATAAGTTTCACTCGATCCATCTCTTCCAAGGTGATGGTCTCAAATGAATCCAGAACTTTGCCGACAGCTTTTTTCACGTTTACTACTAGTAGGTATAAGTGTACTTCACATATTTCTCTAACACATCTCCAGGACCGAATACTTTCTTTTCAGTTTTTAGTCCTTTGGTATCGTAACCATAAGCAGTCTTTTTTACCAATTTGCCGGCTCCGTCATATTCCATTTCAAAAGCACGATCGGCCTTTGCATTGTAGGCAAATGTTGTTTTTTTTATCACATTTCCTCCAGCATCATATTCAACTTCTTCTGTTTTGTCACCTGCGGCATTGTATTTCCAAGTTGTTTTTTTATATTTTTTAGGGGCATCATTATTATCAACAGGAACGGGATGTTCTATAACCTCTTCAATCTTATCTTTTCCCGCGTATTTTGTAGATTCTTTACGCTTTACAGAACCATCTGGATTATATTCTACTTCTGAAATGGTATTTCCATTTACATCATAGGTAGCAACATCCGATTTAAAATTGGAAATTTCTTTCCCATCCTTGTAAAGAATGGTTGTTTCTGTAGTGCTTCTTATTTTAAGTGCTTTAATCTGTTTTTTAGATTGAGCAGATAAAGGGGCTGCTAAAATACCAGAAACAAAAAGTAAAAAAATTACCTGTTTCATAATGACTATTTGTTAATTCTGAGATTGGATAAAATCACTTCCTGCTTTCTGTCTGTGATTTCTAAAGTAGCGGAAACGGTACTTTTGCCAGCAGGTGCTAAGCAGTCATTAGAGTATACATAAACAGTATATTTTCCTGTACGTAAATATTGAAACTGAAAAGTCCCATCAGGCGCAGTTTTTACACGAGTTCCATAGGTTGGATCTTCGCCATAAATAAGATAAACATCAGCATCAGGAGCATAGAATGGTGTAAACCCTGAACTGGAATCCGTGTAAAGTGTGCAAAGGGAGTTCCAATTTCCCTTTGTATAAACATGACCTGTGATTGTTGCTTGTCCACCAGGACCAGGTCCATTTTTGCAGGATGAAAATAAAAAAGCAGTTGCGATTGTAGAAAGGAAAATAAATCGTTTCATAATTAAGATAATAAAGGATGAGTTTACAGTAAAGCAACAAAGAAAATCTGAACAGATTCTGGAGTTACTAAAATTAAACAAGCATTATGCCAGTTTGATCATATTGTAAAGTTATCAGTTTTTTTATCTTCACCAAGGGATCAATGTATAATGGACAGTCTAATATTTGCAGATACTCCAATTTCGTTTGTAACCTGCAAAAGGTAAAAGCCTGAAGGGAGTTTTTCTGTCGAAAGCACGATTTGATTTTCACTTCCTAATGCGCTTTTTTCTACGTCAAATGCCTTTCCCGTGGCGTCGAAAACAGTTAACGTACATTCACTAGATTTCCAATCCTTTGGCAAAATAACAGTTGCAGAAGAACCTGCAGGATTTGGATAAATGCTTAATGATTTTGTTTCATTTTTATTTTCGTTTACCGATAACCAACAACCGTAAGATGAAAGTTGGGAAGTTAAGCTTGCATTCCTTGCGGTGATAAAAGGTTTTAAACCCGCAGTATTTCCAATGTTCATGGTGAGATTATCTTCAAATTGTTGATTCGTATAAAATTTATTGGGATCTGCATATACATCGGCGCGAATGGCATTTGCGAGGCTATCAATAATTGGATCTAATGTTGCGTTGTTGAAATCAGGCATCATATTGCAAAATGAAGTGATATACATACTATGGTATGTTGGATCTGCAAACATTTTCATTGCAATTGGACGATTTGTAGGTGTACTCAAATAATCATAATTCAAATTTTCAATTTGTGTCAAACTCATTGACATATTAAAATTTCCAAAAGATTCGTTTACATCCCAAGCAATCCATCTGAAACGGAAATAGGTTGAATCATCAAATGCATAATAATTGTGCCCACTTCCAGCATAAGAGTCAAGGTTTGCAAAAATATTTTGTGCTGCCAGATAATTCAGAAAGCTCCATGAATCCAACACCGTTTCGAGGGAATCAAAGTATGAAGTGGTTGAAGTATTGTTTCCTAAATCAAGAAAATGAACTATATCGCTCCAATCAATAACAGTGGAACTCGAACTCAATTCATAATGGGAATAATAGGAGGAGGCAGAAGATCCGTACCATTTTAAGTCACCCGTAGGATCGCCTTTGTAAAGGTTTCCATTATTATCAGGGAAGTGTTGCTTAAGAAATTTACTATCGATGTCCTCCACTAGTGCATAAAGTCCCCAATAAGTATTATTCAAATAAAGTCGTACAAAAGTACAACGAGGTGCATTCACATTATGAGCGTTCATAAAATCAAGCGCAATTTTTTCTCTTAAAAAACTAGGATCCTTAAATCCGTTATTCAGATTCAGTTTTTTTATACCGTCATAATTTTGACCAGCTGTATAATAATTCAAATCAAGTTTCATTGATTTTTTTATACTCGAATTATTGAAAGAAGAATTTCCCTTGAATTTAGCACCTATGGTAGGCATTATGCGTCCATCCATAATCATATCGCATTTCATGTAAGTATCCGTCGTATGAGTATTTACAAGCGAATCGTAAAAACCAGTTTGCGTAAAATTCAGGTAGATGTCATGAATGATACTAACGTTCCAGATGCTATCTCCATCTGCTGCTTTAAGTTTTAAATTGGAAGATGCGATGACTAGTAGAATTAGTAGATAGCGTTTCATATGCATTTAGATTATTGGGGTTTGACGAGGTTTTGAAAGGTTCCTTTCTGTAATAGGACACTTGAATTGAACATTGGTTTAAGTATAGCTAAAATAAAAAGGAAAAAGTCAGTATTGCATTTTATATTGTTTCATAAAACCATGATATGCAGTATTATAGTTGGAATAGGTCCAATTTTCAAATAGCATGTTTTCACCTTTCCGATTCCCCTATCTTTGCAAATATAGCCATGAAAAAACATATTCTAACCACCACCTTTACCGAGTACGCAGACGATAAAGAACTTCCTGGCGCTGATCTTGATCTATTGCAAGCGGCGAGAACGGCTGCAAAAAATGCCTATGCACCCTATTCAAAATTTAATGTTGGAGCAGCATTAAAGCTTGAAAATGGAATAATTGTAATAGGGAATAATCAGGAAAATGCAGCATATCCTTCCGGCATTTGTGCTGAGCGAGTTGCGGTTTTTTCTGCAGGCGCTAATTACCCAGATTTTGCAGTGAATGCAATTGCGATCTGTTGCGTAACTGAAAATACTTCTGGAAAACCCTTTTCTCCTTGTGGTGCTTGTCGTCAAGTGTTAGGTGAATATGAGAGTAGAGGAGGGAAACCAATGCGAATTATTTTGGGTGGAATGAGAGGCACTGCTTTTATTATAAATAGTGTAAAAGATTTATTGCCATTGGCATTTGAAGGAGATTTACTAAAAAAATAAAAGTTGGTTTTTAATACTTTCAACTTGTATTACATGAAAATAGCTTTAATTTCTAATTGTAAATCTTGCCTAAACAATCAAAAATCATTTCATTATCTTTACCATTCAAATAAAAACCCGTCAGCATGGCGACCAAAACAGAAAAATTGACAGCTAAAGTTCAAACCGCATTTTCAAAAGAAACTTATCTCACATGGTATGAATCTATGTTGTTGATGAGACGCTTTGAAGAAAAATGCGGGGAACTTTATATCGGACAAAAGATTCGTGGATTTTGTCATTTGTATATTGGTCAGGAGGCTTTAGTCGCGGGATCTGAAAGTGCCATTAAAAGAGATGATCGAGTAATTACTGCTTATCGTGATCACGCACATCCTATTGGTCGTGGACTTCATCCAAAATTTGTTTTGGCTGAATTGATGGCGAAAATTACCGGTTGTTCAAAAGGCAAAGGTGGTTCAATGCATATTTTTTCAAAAGAATATAATTTCTTCGGTGGACATGGAATCGTTGGTGGACAAATTCCATTAGGTGCTGGTATCGCATTTGCAGATCAATACAATGGAAATAAAAGTGTAACACTTTGTTACATGGGAGATGGCGCAGTTCGACAAGGCGCTTTGCATGAAACATTCAACATGGCCATGTTATGGAAGTTGCCTGTGATTTTTATTATTGAGAATAATAATTACGCAATGGGAACTTCTGTTGAACGTACGAGTAATGTTCATGAACTTTATAAATTAGGTTTAGCATACGATATGCCATCTTTTCAAGTGGATGGAATGAAATGTGAAACAGTGCATGAAGCAATTGCAGAAGCTGCAGCACGAGCAAGAAAAGGTGATGGTCCAACTTTGTTAGAAATGAAAACCTACCGTTATCGCGGACATTCCATGTCTGATCCTGCGAAATACAGAACAAAAGAAGAACTAGAAGAATACAAAACAAAAGATCCAATTGAACAAGTAATTGCAACACTTAAGGAGAACGGATGGATTGACGAAAAAGGAATTGAAGCAATGGAAGCAAAGATTGCTGGAGTAGTTGAAGAGTCAGTGAAATTTGCAGAAGAGTCGCCTTTCCCCGACGCTTCAGAATTATATAATGACATTTATGCAGAGCCGAATTATCCGTTTATAATGGAATGATATAATTTTGAATTTTGAGTTCTGAATTTTGAATTTTTATATATGCACGCAAACTTAGAATTTTATGGAAAAGAAAAATGTAATCAGAGAGAAGTCTTTTGAATTTGCTTTGGAAACAATTGATTTATACAAAAAAATGCAAGCTGAAAGAGAATATGTTATTTCAAAACAACTTTTGCGTTCGGCAACAAGTGTTGGAGCTAATGTAGAGGAAGCAGTTGGAGGTATTTCAAGAAAAGATTTCATTCATAAACTTACTATTGCCCAGAAAGAAGCAAGAGAAACTGCTTATTGGTTAAAGTTGCTTCAAAAAAGTTCGCTCGTCTCAATTAATGTTACGCCGAGCCTAAACAAAGCTGATGAGTTGGTCCGTATTTTAACTGCAATCGTAAAAACATCCCAAGCAACAAATTAATTCAAAATTCAGAACTAAAAATTCAAAATTTAGTAAAATGGCCGAGGTAATTAGAATGCCCAAGTTGAGCGACACGATGACAGATGGTGTTGTAGCTTCCTGGAGTAAAAAAGTGGGTGATACAATTAAGCGTGGAGAAATTCTCGCAGAAATTGAAACCGATAAAGCAACAATGGAATTTGAATCGTTCTTTAACGGAACGCTATTGTATATTGGAATAGAAAAAGGGAAAGGTGCTCCTGTTGATGCAATTATTGCGATTATCGGGGATCCGAAGGAAGATGTGAAAGCGATTCTTGCAGAGGAAGAAAAGAAAGTTCCAGCGAAAAAGGAAGAAGTAAAAGCTGAGAAAAAAATTGAATCAAAAAAAGAAGTTGTTGCTCAGAAAAAATCAAAACCTGTAGTAATTCATTCGGATGAAAATGGCGACGGCAGATTAAAAGCTTCACCGCTTGCTAAACGAATGGCGGAAGAAAAGGGAATTGATATTTATAATATTCAAGGAAGCGGTGGTGCTGGTCGCGTTGTTAAACGTGATATCGATGCTTGGCACCCCTCACGCATTCCGCCTGAAATGGTTCGTGAAATGCAATATGATGTTACTGTAAATGCTTCTGGTGATTTTACAGATACCATGAATTCGCAAATGCGAAAAACAATTGCAAAAAGATTGTCGGAAAGTAAATTCAATGCTCCTCATTTTTATCTGGTGATGGAAATTGAAATGAGCAATGCATTTTCGGCGCGTGAAAAAATAAATGCAAAGGGCGGTGTAAAAATTTCTTTTAATGATATGGTGCTTCATGCAGTTGCACAATCCTTAAAGACACATCCGAAAGTTAATTCTTCATGGATGGGTGATCGTATAAGACAGAATCACAATATTAATATTGGTGTTGCTGTAGCCGTTGAAGATGGTTTGTTAGTTCCTGTTGTTCGAAATGCAGATCAGAAATCGTATGAGCAGATTGGTGGAGAAGTAAAAGTATTCGCACAAAAAGCAAAAGACAAAAAATTACAGCCAAGCGATTGGGAAGGAAATACATTTACCATTTCAAATCTTGGAATGTTTGGGATAGAACAATTCACCGCAATTATTAATCCACCTGACGCTTGTATTCTTGCGGTTGGCGGAATTAAAGATGTGCCGGTAGTAAAAGATGGAAAAGTTGTTGCGGGAAAAACAATGAAAGTGACCTTGTCATGCGATCATAGAGCAGTGGATGGAGCAACGGGCGCTGCATTTTTGCAGACTTTGAAAGGTTTACTAGAAAATATTTAGAAGAAGAAATTTTCTCGATTTTATAAATCCCGATCAATTATGATCGGGATTTTTTATTCTTGAGGCTAATGATAGTAATTTTTCTTCGCCTTGTGATGTTTCACTTTTGATCCTTTATTATTCCGCTGACAAGAATAGTCACTTCTATTCCGATTGATTTCTTTCGAATATCCACGATTACGGTGTTTAGCGCCGGGGCAAGCTGTAGGATCGCCGCCTGCATAAGAAGAGCTAACGAACAGAATTGCAATTGCACTTAATAGGATTTTAAGAAATGGAGTTTTCATAAAGCTGGTTTTATTTATAGATGCAGGAAACGATATTAAGGGTTGCCTGTTACCTAAAATAAAACGACTAAAAAGCTAAAATCGTATGCCAAGAATAAGCACGTCATCGGTTTGTTCGAAATCACCTCTCCAGGAATCAATCGCCTCAATTACTTTTTGTTTTTGTTCGTTGACAGGAAACTTGCTTATTGACAATAACAATTCACGTAAACGTTTTGTAGTAAATTTTTTATTATTTGTGCCCCCGAATTGATCCACTATTCCGTCAGTGAAAAGATAAACCATGTCGTCTTCTAAATATTGAATAGCAATTTCATCGAATTTCTTTTCTTCACTTCGAAGTCCTCCGATACTACTCTTGCTGCCTTTGAATTCTTTGAGTTCGCCATTTCGGATAAAAAATAATGGACGTTTTGCGCTTGTAAAAACAAATTCTTTTTTCGAACGATCGATTTTCAATAGCGAAATGTCCATTCCATCTTGAATAATTTCGAAATGCGTTTTTTCTTGTTTAAGCGTAGAAGTCACTTTGTTATCCAACTCCAAAAGAATGTCAGCAGGTTTTGTGATTTTATTTTCAATCACGGTTTGGGTGAGCACATTACTTCCGATTACGGTCATGAATGCACCTGGTACTCCATGTCCTGTACAATCCGCTGCTACAATAATCGATTTATCACGATCAATTTCGTGAAACCAGAAAAAATCGCCACTAACAATATCTCTAGGTTTATATATTATAAAGGAAAGTGGAATACTTCTATAAATCGTTTCTTCATTTGGTAGAACTGCATTCTGAATTCTTTTTGCATAATTGATACTAGAAAGAATGTCTTCATTTTTGGATTCTAAATGTTTATTATTTTTTTCCAATTCTATTTTCTGATCGTTAATTTGTTTTTCAGCATTTAAATTAGCCTTCACAAATTGACTGATCAGGAAAATATTTAATCCAATAGGAATAAATAAAAATGCAGTCATACCTTTAGTTGCAACAGGATCGAGATACTGCTTAGGAATTGAAAAAAGAGAAAGATCGGTTTGAGTATTATAACTTCCCAAAAGAATCAGAAATACTATATAGCAAGTCAGAATAAATCCCCATTGTCTTCCCAACATAAGAAAACCAAATAGAACCATTAATGTGAAAAACAAAATGCCTTGAGCCTCAATACTTCCATTATTGGTGATGAAGTGGGAAGTGTTTAGTATGAAATGCCCACCGATATAAATAAGCGTAGCCGCTTTCAGGTTTTTGGTAATTCGCAAAGTTGCTAAGACTGATAAAAGTCCACCCAATGAAATTAGTCCCAACGAAAGCTGCACAAAGGATAAAGAAAAAGAAATGATGAGGTAGGGGATATTGACAACGAAAAAGAATAATGTAAAACTGAAAAGTACATTTATTCGGACTTGCAGAAATACATCCTCTGTTGATGCGAGGGCATCCCCAATAATCCAATTCTTAAATCTTACGTAGGGGTTCATTCGGGTAAATATAAGAAAAGGAACTTTAGGCTTTGATTTTTAAATAATGCTAATTGAATTCTATATTCGAATACCAATTACAAGAATGTCATCGACCTGAAATAGTTTTCCTCTCCAATCATTAAAAACCGATTCGAGGGCTTCTTTCTGAACTTCAACAGACTTACCTGCGTTTGTCACCAAGTTTTTTTGAAATTCTTTGTATTTAAATTTCTTTCCGTCAGGCCCACCGAATTGATCTGCATAGCCATCAGTAAAAAGATAGAGCATATCGTTCTTTTCTAATTGGAAGGTGTGATTTGTAAAAATGTTCAATTTCTCTCCAATGAAAGTTCCGATTGGGAATTTATTTGGTCTTAATTCGATGAGTTCTTTGCCTCTCACAATCCAAACTGGATTGTAAGCCCCAGCATATTCTAATTGATTTGTTTTCCGGTCAATGCTACAAAGCGCAATGTCCATTCCATCTTTTACAGTTGATTCCTCTTCTGACTGTCGCAAAGTGGCAGTAACCCCTTTATTAATTTCATCAAGAATGAGTGAAGGTTGTGTAAGCCTATGTTCAACCACTGCTTGGTTTAGTAAGTTGTGTCCGACAATACTCATAAATGCGCCTGGAACGCCATGGCCGGTACAATCGACTGCGGCAAGTAAGAGTTTATTTTCCTTTTTCTCTATCCAATAAAAATCACCACTGACAATATCTTTAGGCTTATAAAAAATAAACATCGAAGATTCAAATTCCTGCAAAAAAGCTTTAGTAGGAAGAATTGCTTCTTGAATTCGCTTGGCATATTTGATACTATCAAGAATGTCTTTGTTTTGTTCTGAAATAATATTGTTTTTCTGTTCAAGAATAAGATTTGCTTTTTGTTTTTGTTTTGATCCCTTGAAAAGAAAGAAAGCGAAGACGCCAATAATCAGAAGTCCACCTAGGGTAAGATAAATAATGTAAGATAGTCTTGCATTTGTAAGATCCTTAATTTCTCCATCTTTTTTCAAAATATTATTCTCATTTTCTTTTTTGTCTGAATCATATTTCCCACGCATGTCCGCAATGTTCTGATTACTTGTCTGGTCATAAATTAGACTGTCAATTGATTGCATTTTTTTAAGGTATACAAATGCATTTTTATAATCCCCTAATTTTTCATAGCCTTCATAAAGGAAGTTGTAAATTGAGGAAAGCATATCAGGATTATTACCTTTTAATGCAATTGCCAGACCTTGTTTGGAGTACCGTATTCCTTCTTCAGGTTTGCCGAGTTCATTATATACATTGCCTAGATTAGCATAACACATGCCCATGTTAATTGAATCCTTCAGGTCTGAAAAACTTTTTAATGCAAGGCCATAATTTTCAATTGCTTTGTCATATTGTTTAAGGTCATTATATACACTGGCCATATTGTTTACCAAAATAGCCGCACCTGCAATTTCTTTTATCGAAAGAGAGATATCATACGATTTTTGAAAATAAAATAACGCCACTGTTAAACTGTCCTGATAATAATAGACTGAAGCAATTGCTGAATATGCAGTTGAAATGGCAGAAGAATCCTTTCTATACAATTGAATAACTAATGATTTTTTGTATTTTTCTATTGCTTCGGAATAGTTTTTTTTAAAAAGGTATACGTCAGCAATCGAGGATGATAATTCTGCAATTTGTTTAGAGTCATTTACTTTCTCATAATATTTCAAAGACTTCATAAAGCATTCAACAGTTGAATCGGTCTGAAATTTGTTTCTATGATAAAATCCTTTGACATAGTAAGATCTCGCAATCAATGCTCCATCTTTTGCTTCAATAGCTAACCGAAGTGCATCCATGCAATAGAGGTAACAGGAGTCATAATATTTCTGATCTGCAAGAAATTGTCCGGCAAGATCAAGTTTTGCTGAAATTTGATCCTTTCCTGAAGTTTTTGCTATATTTTTCTTTAAGGAATCGAGCTGATGGTCCAGCGTTTGTGCTGCTAAACTATTTACAGTAGAAAACAAAAGGACAGAAAAAAGTAAACGTATTAGATTTCCCTTCCACAAAGTGCCACGGAATAAAAAAGAAGTCATAATAATAGTTTAGCGTAATTGAGGTATTAGTAAAGATATTCTTTTTTGTTTATTAACAAGAGACCTGTGTTTACCTCTCAAAATCGTAATTTCGCCCTATGGCAGGAAGCTTCCTCGACACACCGATTGAATATTTAAAAGGCGTAGGCCCTGAGCGAGCGAAACTATTGAAAACGGAATATGAAATTCTGTCGTTCGGCGATTTGTTGCGTTGGTATCCTTATCGTTATGTTGATCGAACAAGATTTTATAAGACGAATGAAATTACTGGCGATCTTCCTTATGTGCAATTGCGTGGACAAATTCTTCATTTAGGTTCACCTCCTGGAACTTCGAAGTTCAAGCGCATGACTGCTCAATTAGTGGATTCGGCAGGAAGTGTTGAGTTAGTTTGGTTTGCCGGATTGAAATGGTTGCAAGGAAAATATAAACCGGGATCTGAATATGTTGTATTCGGAAAGCCTACTGTTTATAATGGAAAAATAAACATTGCACATCCTGAAACGGAAGAAGTCACAGAAGAAAATTTGAAACGTTCGAGTGCTTTGCAACCAATGTATTCGTCTTCGGAGCGATCGAAGTTAAAAGGTTTGGATTCAAAGGGTATCATGAAATTGCAGAAGACACTTTCATTGATGATTGAAAAACAAATTCCCGAAACACTACCACAAAATGTAATTGACAATCTGAAACTACTTCCAAGAGAAGAAGCTTTAAAACAAATTCATTTTCCTTCGAGTCCGCAATTAGTTCAGCGCGCGGAAGCGAGAATAAAATTTGAAGAATTTCTGCATATTCAATTGCGTTTACTTCGTGTAAAAAAGATGCGAGAAGTAAATGTGCAAGGTTGGAATTTTGAAAAAGTGGGTGAAAAATTCAATTCTTTTTTCAAAGATTATCTTCCTTTTCCATTGACTAATGCGCAGAAAAAAGTAATCAAGGAAATTCGTGGAGATATGGGAAGCGGCAAACAAATGAATCGTTTGTTGCAAGGAGATGTGGGAAGCGGAAAAACTGTAGTTGCTTTAATGTGCATGTTGATTGCGAATGACAATAATTTTCAGGCCTGCTTGATGGCGCCAACTGAAATTCTCGCGAATCAACATTACATAACTCTTAGAGAACTCTTGCAGGATATGCCGGTTCATATTGGATTGCTTACAGGAAGTACAAAAACAAAAGACAGGAGAGTTTTACACGAAGCCTTGCGTTCAGGAGAAATGAATATTCTCATTGGTACGCATGCATTGATTGAAGATGAAGTGCAGTTTATGAATTTGGGTCTTGTAGTTATAGATGAACAACATCGCTTTGGTGTAGAACAACGTTCGAAATTGTGGAGAAAGAATACAAATCCTCCGCACGTTCTCGTAATGACTGCTACTCCAATTCCAAGAACATTAGCAATGACACTTTACGGTGATCTTGATACTTCAGTTATTAATGAATTGCCTCCCGGAAGAAAGCCAATCAAAACTGTTCACTATTATGATTCGCAACGTTTGCGAGTGTTTGGTTTCATGAAAGAACAGATTGAATTGGGTCGGCAGATTTATGTGGTGTATCCATTGATTGACGAAAGTGAAAAAATGGATTACAAAAATCTCATGGACGGATATGAGAGTATGGCGAGAGCTTTTCCATTGCCAGAATTTAAAGTGAGTATTGTACATGGAAGAATGAAACCTGCAGATAAAGATTTCGAGATGCAACGTTTTGTAAGAGGCGAAACAAATATTATGGTGGCCACAACAGTCATCGAAGTCGGTGTAAATGTGCCGAATGCTTCTGTCATGATTATTGAAAGTGCAGAGCGATTCGGTTTATCACAATTGCATCAGCTGCGCGGTAGAGTAGGGCGTGGCGCTGATCAATCGTTTTGTATTCTGATGACAGCTGCAAAACTCGGTAAAGATTCCAAACTCCGAATGGATACGATGGTTCGCACGAATGATGGATTTGAAATTGCCGAAGTGGATTTGAAATTGCGAGGACCTGGAGATTTAGAAGGAACACAACAAAGTGGTTTGCCAGGATTGCGATTGGCAGATATTGTTAAAGATGTTGCAATTCTTCATCATGCAAGAAATGTTGCTTCAGAAATTCTTGATGATGACCCTACGCTTGAAAAAGAAATACATTCAGGGTTGTTAGCTGAAATGAAAAGGGAACAGAAAAGTTCTGTCAATTGGGGAAGAATTTCTTAAAGTAAATTGTTGATTGTTGATTGTTGATTTGAATTAATTCTCGGCCTGATTCATTCTCTCAAAAGCCTGTTTTAATCCTTCAGGATCTGCCTTCGCCATATTTTCACTGAAACCAAAAGTCAATTCTGTTTTTCCTTCTTTCAGTTGCCCGAAAATAGATTCGATAAATTCACTGACTGGAGGAGCCTGATCATGCAATCCTTTTCCGCCAAGATCAGTATTCAATGCCGGAGGAATGATTTCAATAACTTCAATATTTTTTGATTTCAACAATGCGCGTGATGACAAAGTAAACGAATGGAAAAATGCTTTTGTCGCAGAGTACACGGGCGTTTTAATCAGCGGAACAAAAGACAATCCGGAAGTCACATTCATAATCGTGTTCAAAGATTTCAGTTGCATGAAAATAGTGGTGAGGTGAATTGGTGCTTCAATATTTATTGCAATTTCTTCCTGCGCACGATTGAAAAAATCTTCGTCAGTCAGTTGCATCCATTGCTGAATACCCGCATTATTTACCAACACATTTAAGTCAGAATGATTTTGCGTAATCCAGAAATACAACTGCTCACGTTCTTTTTTCTTCGACAAATCACATTTGTAGGTAATGAGCGTAGGAAATTTTGCTTTCGCTTCATCTAATGCAACTTGTTTTCTTCCGCAAATAATAATCGTGTTATTTTCATTTAGAAATCGCTCTGCAAGTCCGAGTCCGATGCCTGCTGATCCGCCAGTGATGAGTATTTTGTTATTCGCAATTTTCATATTGATGTGTTTTAGCAGAGATGAAAACAGTACAGAAAAGTTCTGTGAAATGGGGAATAATTTTCTGAATATTATTCTTTCAATTTCAAATTCATTCCTTTAAATCTAGGTTTGCAATTCATGAGCACTGATATTTATTTATCCTTTCGGACAGGTTGTTTCAACTTTTTTCTCAAACTCTTTCATCCAGTTCTCATCACCTTTATGTGCGGCTTCAATTTTATTTTCAAGTTCATCTAATTCTCCTTTCAATAAAACCTGTTCTGCCCCTTGAGCCATATCCATTTCTGTAGAAAGTTTGCAATACGTTTCAGCGGCATGATCTGTTGTGTCAATTGCACCTTCGGTTGATTCGCCAGCACAAGAAGCCATGAACAAAGCAAAAAATGCGAGTGAAAGAATTTTAATTTTCATAGTAGCAGATTTTAAAGATTTTATCTTATTCAAACTTAAGGGAATTCATTGATTTTTGTAAATATAATATCTCACTTATGGAAGTTCTCGATTGCATGCGAAACTATGAGAACGTTCATTCAAAAAAAAACAGGAATTATTATTTAACAGTATCTGGAACGGAATCAGGCATCGAATCATCTTCAGGTTGCTCTGGTTCTACTTTTGGCATAGAAATGCCAATCAGTTTCATCTGCGCTTGAAATTGCTTCGACAATTCTGGATTGCCATAGCTGTCTGCCATTTCTACAAGCGAAAACATTCCATCACGTTTATCATTCAAATCCCACGGGTATAATTTCAAGGTTTGATACCATCGCATAGTTGTGAAGTATTCTTTAAAGGCAACTTTTGAAAGTCGTTCTGCCAAAGCATTATCGTCTGCATAATAAGCTGCGTTGATTAAATCTAGCCAGGCATTATCAGGGGCAATTTGTGTAGCAGGAATTTCATCGGTGCACTTTTTAATAATATCAATTGCTTCTTTATTTTGTTTGTTTTCTGCCAATGCATTTGCAAGAACAGAACAACTGAATCGCATTGGATCCACAAACATTCGTTGAGAAGTTTCATCTGCATAAACATTCGGATCTTTTAATCCTCCGTAATTGAAATGCATCAATAAATCATATGTTTTTTTCAAGTTCACTTGTGGACGTGCCGACAAACTTTTTAATTCTCTTTTGTTTTTTGTTGGTACCAATCGGTATGCAAGTCCTTCTAATTGTAAATAGTCATCCAATCCTACATAACTATTACCAGGCATATTCACGGCAAAGTAGATAGGGCGTTTCCAATCATTATGCGCGAGAATATCCAAAATTGCAATTTGATCTTTCATGAAATAATTTCCACGGAGTCTCCAGAAAATTGTGTCCTGAATTGCAAGCGTTGAAAGATTGTCATTGCCTTGTTTTAAAAAATTTGTTTTGTTTACAGACATCATTATATTTCGCGTCGGCAAATAATTTATTGTATCGCCGCCTTTTGTTATAAAAACATCATCAGGGTTTTTGGTTGTAAATAAGTCAACCATTTTCCGGATATCGAAAGTGTCTTGGCGTTCTTCAGAAATCTGAATGTAATCTCTCGTTCCATCACGGTATTGCCAATGGGATAAACTTATTGGTAAAGGATCCGAAGTGTATTGTTGTTTCTTGGCTTGATCGATATACCAATCGCTTCTAAAAAGTGAAATGCAAATGATGCGCACATCTGTTCTTATGCCCAAAACTTCCTGTGCATACCAAAGCGGAAATGTATCATTGTCTGCATAGGTAAATAGAATCGCATTCTTTTCACATGAATTAAGAAAGTTGATGGCCACGTCGTTCGCTACCGTTCTTCCTGAACGATCATGATCATTCCAGTTTTGCTGCAGCAATAAAAGTGGTGAAACAAAGCTGCATGCCATTGCAATGGAGACAGCCGTAACAGCCGTTAACTTTTGCCGGATAAATTCAAAAATACAAAGTACGCCTAAGCCAATCCAGATTGAAAAGGCGTAGAATGAACCTACATAAGCGTAATCACGTTCTCTTGGTTGCCCAGGTGTTTGGTTGAGATAAAATACAATCGCTAGGCCTGTAAATAAAAACAAAAGCATGGTAACCATTGCATCTCTTTTCGATTTGCTGAATTGCCAATACATTCCAAAAATTCCAAGTAAAAATGGAATTCCAAAATATTTATTTCTTGCTTTGTTTGTTTTCTGCAATTCAGGAAGTAAATTCTGATCACCCAATCTTGCATTATCTAAAAATGAAATGCCGGTCAAAACATTTCCTTCTGCATCATTTCCATAACCCAAATGATCATTCTGACGGCCTACAAAATTCCAGAAAAAATAGCGTAGATACATCCAACCACATTGATAGGTCACAAAAAATTTCACATTATCACCAAGCGTTGGAATGTTTTCTCTCGCCGTTACTCGTCCGTTGTCGTCTGTAAATGTGATGGAATCTCCGGATATTCCCCCAGCCCAGTTTTTGTAAGAGGCTGCATGACCGTCACTATACATTCTTGGAAAAATGGTGCAACCTCGTTTGTCATAATTAGGAACAGTTTGTTTTCGACTATCACTTACAATATAAGTACGACTTTTTTCATCACGCACATATACAGGATTTCCATCTTTGTAAGGTTCCTTTGAATCTAAAGGTGTATTATAATTTTGACCGTACCCTAATGGCCAATCGCCATATTGTTCCCGATTTAAATAAGAGAGCAGACTAATTGAATTTGAAGGATCATTTTCATTGATAGGAGTTCCTGCCTGTGCTCTGATAACTAAAACAAAAAAGCTGGAATACCCAATGAGTAAAACGGTGAAGCACAATAACGCAGTGTTCAACCAGATTATTCTTGTTTTATGTGAGAAAAATAATCCACCAGCCAAAACAAGAATGATGGATGCGAAACAGAATATTGTTCCTGAATTAAAACCAAATCCAAGACTATTTACAAAATACAATTCTGTTTTTCCCACCAAACTTACAATTCCGGGAATGACTAAGTCTTGAACAAAACCTAAAAGTATAATGGCAACAACTCCGGTAATAGCAACACCGATCCATGAAAATGTTTTCTTCCTGAAATAATAAATAAAAACGAGTGCTGGTATTGTCAAAAGATTCAATAAGTGAACACCGATTGAAAGTCCTATCATGTAGGCAATGAATACTAACCAACGATCTCCATGTGGTTCGTCCGCCACATTTTCCCATTTGAGCATCGACCAAAAAACCACAGCGGTGAACAAAGAAGATAAAGCATACACTTCGCCTTCTTCTGATGAGAACCATGCGGAATCTGTAAAGGCATAGGATAATGCACCAACTGCGCCTGCAGCAAGTATGAGGTAGAAATTTAGTTTAGTAAATCCCTCAGCTTTTTTAAGCAGTACTTTTTTTGCAAGATGAGTTATGCTCCAAAAAAGAAATAAAACGGTAAATGCACTGGCAATTGCAGACATGGTGTTAATGCTTGCAGCAACTTTTGCATTGTTTCCAAAAGTAAAAAGAGAAAAGAATTTTGCAAGGAGAAGAAAGAAAGGTGCACCGGGAGGATGTCCTGCTTCGAGTCCGTAAGAACAAGCAATATATTCACCACAATCCCAAAAACTTGCAGTGGGTTCGATCGTGAGACAATAAACAATTGCAGCGAAAATAAAAACTGACCAGCCGGCTAGATTATTGTATTTTCTGAAGGTAGATTCGTTTAACATTCTGCCAAAGATAGGAGTTCACTCGGCATATTATTCAATTGAGTTTTAGAGACCATTTCCAAAACTAATAATCGTAAGAATTATCCCAATAACAATACTGGCTAGAATTAACATCCCTATAATAATTCCCCAACAAATTCTTCTTCCAGCTTTGATGATAGCAAGATTTTCCTCAATGCAATCACCAGAAGCAATTACCTTATTGATAGCATAAACAGAATAAAATAAAGTGAAAATGGTAAGTAGGAGACCAATCCCAAACCAAACACTAATGATTGAAGCAAGTGACAGATAATAGGTATTTGTAGCTGCCTCATTTGGCTGGCAGCCCTTTTTAGCCATCTCTACTCTGGCCTGTGAATAAGTCATTTTAACAATGGGATCACCACTATTACTTTTGATTTCTTGAATAGATTGATTTTTATTTTGTAGTGAAACAATCGGATTAGAATCTCGTATTTCCGGATTTTTGGATGAATTTGAAATTAGTTTTTCCAGAGTTACAGAATCTGATTTCTCAATTGAATTTTCATTCGCACTTTCGGAAAACCCCCGCGAATAGGAAACGCCTTTATTTTTTTCGTGATACCATCCGTTTCGATAAAGACGTTTTTCCATATTACAGGAATTGCACAAAACAAGGAAACAAAACGAGAAAAAGAGAAGAGTTTTATTTTTCATTGGAATAAAGTTACCTAAACGCCACCAAATGCCAATGGAATTCCTAATTTTGCCCTAATTATAAATAATACATGAAAATTTCTCTCAACTGGCTAAGCGAATATCTTAAAACGGATTTAACTCCTCAGGAAACAGGTGCAAAACTCACAGCATGCGGACTTGAAGTGGAATCCATTGAAGCTTTTGAGTCAGTGCCTGGTGGATTGCGTGGATTGGTGGTTGGAGAAGTCATAGAGAAAATCAAACATCCGAATGCTGATAAACTTTCGCTTACAAAAGTAAATGTTGGTGGAGCGGAATTATTGAGCATCGTTTGTGGTGCGCCCAATGTTGAAGCCGGACAAAAAGTGATTGTTGCAACGGTTGGTACCATTGTTCATCCAACAATAGGAGAACCTTTCGAAATAAAAAAGTCAAAAATACGAGGAGAGAATTCTGAGGGAATGATTTGTGCTGAAGATGAAATTGGTTTAGGTCAATCACATGCTGGAATAATGATTCTCGAAGCGAATGCAAAAGTTGGAACTCCAGCGGCTGAATTTTTCGGTCTTGCCAGCGATTCTGTTTTTGAAATCGGATTAACTCCGAATCGTGCGGATGCAGCTTCGCATTTTGGCGTTGCTCGAGATTTGTCAGCGGTTTTATTAGCCGAAGAATTACAAACAAATCCAGTAGCTGAACATCATGCTGCAAAATTGCCTGAAGTAAATGCATTTCGTGATGATCTTTCTGACTCTTCCATTGCAGTTGAACTGTTGAATCAAGAAGCTTGTATTCGTTATTCGGGTATTGTAATAAAAGGAATTGAAGTAAAAGCTTCTCCAGAATGGTTGCAAAATCGTTTGAAAGCAATTGGACTTCGCCCAATTAATAATGTTGTTGATGTTACGAATTATGTACTGCATGAATTAGGTCAGCCTTTACATGCATTTGATGCTGATAAAATTTCCGGAAAAAAAGTAAAGGTTCAAAAAGTCACGAAAGCAACTCCTTTTGTTACGCTTGATGGGGTAGAAAGAAAACTTTCTGAAAATGATTTGATGATTTGTGATGCAGAAAAACCAATGTGTATTGCAGGTGTTTTCGGCGGATTAAATTCGGGAGTTTCAGAAACAACAAAAACAATTTTCCTTGAAAGCGCATGCTTCGAGCCGGTGCATGTGCGTAAGACTTCCAAATTCCATACTTTAAAAACAGATTCATCTTTCCGTTTTGAGCGAGGAACGGATCCGGAAATTACTGTGTTTGCATTGCAACGCGCAGCGAAATTATTGCAGGAAGTTGCAGGTGGAGAAGTTGCTTCTAAAATGGTAGATATTTATCCAGTGAAAGTGGAACAAAAAGAAATTGCATTTGCATTTTCTACTTGCGATTCATTGATTGGAAAATCAATCGAGCATAATACAATCAAGAAAATTATTCGCGCCTTAGGAATTTCAATTGCCTCTGAAGGGCAAGATGCTTTATTGCTTTCCGTTCCCGCATTTAAAGTGGACGTAACGCGTTCTGCAGATGTTATTGAAGAAGTACTACGCATTTATGGATACAACAATATTGGCTTTCCCGATTTTGTGCGTTCTTCACTTTCCTTCGCTCCAAAACCAGATCCGGAAAAATTACGTGAGATGGTTTCTGAATTATTAGCTGCAAATGGCTTTAATGAAATTCTGAATAACTCATTGACAAAAGCAGCCTATTATGATTTGCTAAAGACAGACGCAGCTTCAAATGTTACAATTTTAAATCCGCTCAGTTCTGATTTAGGAATTCTTCGTCGTTCACTTTTATTCGGCGGACTTGAAACGATTGCTTACAACCAAAAAAGGAAAAATTCTGATTTACGTTTATTCGAATCAGGAAAAACATATTTCAAAAAGCCAAATGCGGAAGAAGGGAAGTGGCCCTATTTTGAAATGCAGTGTTTTTGTATTTTTATTACTGGAAGAAAAAATCCAGAAAGTTGGAATGGTAAGAATGAAAAATCAGGTTTCTTTGATTTGAAAATACAAGTCAATCAGATTTTGACTCGATTGGGATTAGGCGATGCAAAAACGGATTTAGTTGAATCTCCTGAATTTTCTGAAGGATTAAAAACTGTAATTCGTAAGAAAGAAGTAGTTCGTTATGGAAAAGTTTCCGGAGCAATAATTAAAGCCTTGGACATTTCGGGTGATGTATTTTATGCAGAGTTCGATTGGGATGCGATTCTTTCTTTAGCTGGAACAACTGCAGGAATTCGTTTTTCTGAAGTTTCTAAATTCCCAAGTGTGCGCCGTGATCTTGCACTCGTGATTGATAAAAAAGTTTCGTATAAAGAAGTGCAAGATATTGCTTGGGCGACTGAAAAAAATCTTTTGTGCGAAGTGAATCTATTTGATGTCTACGAAGGAGATAAACTCGGCAATGATAAAAAGTCTTATGCAGTTAGTTTTATTCTTCAGGATAAAGATGCAACATTGACAGACGTTCAAATTGAAAAAATCATGGAGAAGTTGACAAAGAATTACACAGAGAAGTTGGGCGCTACAATTAGAATGTAATCACCTCTTTTTCTGAAAAAAAGTCTTCAGCAAGGTCGAACTTTCTTCTTCTAATAACCCTCCAACCAATTCTGTCTTTGGATGAAGCACCTCTTTTTCTAGTCGCAAAAATCCGCGCTTCGCATCGTGTGCCCCGAAAACAATTCTTTTTATTTGCGACCAATGCAAAGCGCCCGCACACATGAGGCAAGGTTCAAGTGTAACATAAAGTGTGCATTCATTCAAATATTTTCCTCCAAGATAATTTGCTGCAGAAGTAATGGCCTGCATTTCTGCATGAGCAGTTACATCTGTAAGTCGCTCAGTAAGATTATGAGCTCGAGCAATAATTTTATTCTCACAAACAACAATTGCACCCACTGGAACCTCATCGGCATCAAATGCTTTTTTAGCTTCTTTCAATGCTTCGCGCATAAACGATTCGTCGGAGAAAATAGTTAATTCCATTGCGGCGAAGGTAGAAATTAAAATTCTTTCCGCCCCTGATAGCAGCGGCAGCCCCCCCCCCCAACAGTATTGTTGGGGGAGGAGGAGGAGGACTATAGCGGATAGCAGGCCAACCAATTCATTGGTTTTTCGGGCGCATAAATCCCCCAAACCATTCAATTACCAAATTACAAGATTACCAGATTTCCAAATCCATAACAAGGCAATTTTCCCTGCTAAAAATCCCTAACTTTTAAGTAATTTCACCCTCTAATAACTCACATTTTCTATGCTTCGTACGCACACTTGTGGCGAATTGCGCCTTTCTGATGCCGGTAAAAAAGTCACCCTTTCAGGTTGGGTGCAAACTTCACGCGATTTTGGTGGATTAACTTTTATTGATTTGCGCGATCGTTATGGATTAACGCAATTGGCATTTAATTCAAAAACAGATGCTGATCTTTCTGCAAATGCAAGTACGCTTGGTCGTGAATTCGTAATTCAAGTTGTTGGTGATGTTCGTGAGCGTGAAAATAAAAATCCGAAAATGACAACGGGTGATGTTGAAATTGTAGTGAATGAATTGAAAGTGTTGAATGTTTCTAAAACACCTCCGTTTACAATTGAAGATGAAACTGATGGTGGTGATGAATTGAGAATGAAATATCGTTATCTCGATTTGCGACGTACTCCTGTTCGTGAAAGTATTTTATTAAGACATAAAGTTGCACAAGCTACACGAGCCTACTTAAATCAGGAAAATTTTATAGAAGTAGAAACTCCGGTTTTAATTAAATCAACACCAGAAGGTGCAAGAGATTTTGTGGTTCCTTCTCGAATGAATCCTGGTCAGTTTTATGCGTTGCCACAATCGCCTCAAACATTCAAACAGTTGTTGATGGTGGCAGGCTTTGATCGTTATTACCAGATTGTAAAATGTTTTCGAGATGAAGATTTAAGAGCTGATCGTCAACCTGAATTCACGCAGATCGATTGTGAAATGAGTTTTGTGGAGCAGCAGGATATTCTTGACACATTTGAAGGAATGATCAGCAGTCTTTTCAAAACAGTAAAAGGTGTTGATATTGGAAAATTACCGCACATGACTTATGCGGACGCTGCAAAATATTATGGCAATGATAAACCCGATACGCGGTTTGAAATGCGTTTTGTGGAACTCAAAAACGGTTCGTCTGATTCACCTCTCCTTTGGAAAGGCTCAGGAGAGGCAACATTCAAAGTGTTTGACGATGCAGAATTAGTTATTGGAATTTGTGCGAAAGGATGCGCTTCCTACACGCGTAAACAATTGGACGAACTGACAGAATTTGTAAAGCGACCACAGATAGGATCAACAGGTTTGATTTATGCACGCTACAATGAAGATGGAACTATAAAGTCATCAGTAGATAAATTCTACAATGAAGAAGAACTGAAAAAGTGGATGATAGCTTTCGGCGCAGAAAAAGGAGATTTGATTTTGTTGATGGCCGGTGGAAAAGATAAAGTAAGAAAAGCAATGAGTGAATTGCGTTTAGAAATGGGAATGCGTTTAGGCTTGCGCGATAAAAATAAATTTTCTTGTTTGTGGTTGATTGATTTTCCATTGTTGGAATACAACGAAGATGAAAAACGTTGGTTTGCAATGCACCATCCGTTCACTTCTCCATTGCCAGAAGATATTGCTTTATTAGATACTGATCCAGGCGCAGTGCGTGCCAATGCCTATGATATGGTGATCAATGGAGTAGAAGTAGGAGGAGGTTCCATTCGTATTTTCGATAAAACACTTCAAGCAAAAATGTTTGATGTTTTAGGTTTTACACCTGAAGACGCAAAAGCGCAATTTGGATTTTTGATGGATGCCTTTGAATTTGGCGCACCACCACATGGCGGAATTGCATTTGGATTTGATCGTTTGTGTTCGCTCTTCGGAGGAGCTGACAGCATTCGTGATTTTATTGCCTTCCCGAAAAATAATTCCGGTAGAGATGTAATGATCGATTCGCCAAGCTTGATTGATGAAAAACAAATGAAAGAACTGAATATCAAAACAACTGTATAAACTTCCTTAAACAATCTGTGATAATCAGCGCAATCTGTGGCAATGAAACCTATCATCAAACATAAAATTTTCAACGATCCGGTTTACGGCTTTATCACTGTGCCCTCTGAATTGGTTTTTAGTTTGATCGATCACCCCTATTTTCAAAGACTGCGACGCATTCGCCAACTTGGATTAACTAATCTTGTTTACCCGGGCGCTATTCATACGCGTTTTCATCATGCCTTAGGTGCCATGCATTTGATGCACGAAGCAATTGAAGTTATTCGCTCGAAAGGACATGAGATTACCGAGGAAGAAGCAGAAGGAGCAACGATAGCAATTTTATTACATGACATTGGACACGGACCATTTTCACACGCATTGGAAATGAGTATCGTGCACAATATTACACATGAAGATTTGTCTGCAGTATTTATGGATCGCTTGAATCAGGAATTCAATGGTCAATTGGATATGGCGATAAAAATTTTCAGAGACAAATACAAAAAGAAATTTTTGCATCAATTGGTTTCTTCGCAATTAGATCTTGATCGTTTGGATTATTTGCGTCGCGATAGTTTTTTCACAGGTGTTGTTGAAGGAAATATCAGCAGTGATCGAATTGTGAAAGTGATGAATGTGGTGAATGATCAGTTAGTGGTAGAAGACAAAGGAATTTATTCCATTGAAAAATTTATTGTTGCACGTAGATTAATGTATTGGCAGGTGTATCTGCATAAAACGGTTTTAAGTGCAGAACATTTGCTTGTGAATATTCTTAAACGAGCAAAAGCACTTGCGGAAAATGGCGCTGATTTATTTTGCACGCCATCATTGAAACTTTTCCTTTATAATAAATTTACGAAAAGTGCTTTCCTGAATAAACCTGAAGTTTTAGAAGCTTTTGCGAAGTTGGACGATTACGACATTATGACCAGTATTAAAGTCTGGGCCGATCATTCGGATCGTATTCTTGCTTTTTTATGTAAGCGATTAGTCGATCGCAATTTGTTTGCAGTTGAATTGCAGCAAAAAGCATTTACAGGAAGTTATGTTGAGCAATTGCAAAAGAAGGCGGCAAAAAAATACGGTTTAACAAAAGAAGAAATTCAATATTACGTTTTTACAGGTGCGGTTCAGAACAAAGCGTATTCAAGCGATACAATTCGAATTAATATCCTTTTCAAAAACGGAAGTGTAATTGACATTGCTGAAGCCGCTGATCTTTTTAATATTTCTGTGCTCGCTCAGCCGGTGAAGAAATATTTTCTCTGCTATCCAAAAGAGCTGCGATAGCCGTTACCTTTGATTTTATGTCTGCGCCTCCAAAAAACAAAGCACTTCTTTTTATTTTCATTACCATCCTAATTGATATTATCGGACTTGGAATAATTATTCCGGTAATGCCGAGTTTAATTATTTCAATTTTGCATTGTGACACTCCGCATGCAGCCGTTGTCGGAGGTTGGATGATGCTTGCGTATTCGAGTATGCAATTTCTTTTTGCACCCATCCTTGGAGGATTAAGTGATCGCTATGGAAGACGTCCGATTTTACTTTGTGCTTTATTCGCTTTTGGGATAGATTATTTTATTCTTGGATTTGCAAACAGCATCGCTTTTCTTTTTGTCGGAAGATTTATTGCAGGAATAACAGGGGCAAGTTTTACAACTGCTACAGCCTATATTGCTGATATCAGTACGCCTGAAACCAGAGCAAAAAATTTCGGAATGGTGGGAGCTGCTTTCGGTGTAGGATTTATTATCGGACCAGCCATTGGCGGAATGTTAGGTGGACTTGGAATGAGAATTCCGTTTTTCGTTGCGGCTGGATTATCGTTAGCGAATACTGTTTATGGATATTTCATTTTGCCAGAATCATTGAAGCTTGAAAATCGCAGAAACTTTGAATGGAAACGTGCGAATCCATTAGGTGCAATTTTACATATCAGAAAATATCCAATGTTGATTGGATTAGCAGTTGCATTTTTATTAATAAATCTGGCAGGACAATCTTTACCAACTACTTGGGCATTCTTTGGAAAATATCAATTCAAGTGGAGTGAAGGAATGATTGGAATTTCATTGGCAGTTGTAGGATTTTGTATTGCACTAGTTCAAGGTGGACTAAACAGAGTTCTTGTTCCAAAACTTGGAGAAAAAAAATCTATCTATTTCGGATTTGTATTTTATGCAATCGGAATGGCCGTTTGTGCATCCTCTACACAGACTTGGATGATTTTTCTTGGCGTTATTCCATTAGCCTTAGGAGGTTTAGCTGGACCATCTGTGCAATCACTTATGTCAGCGCAGGTAAAAGCAAATGAGCAAGGAGAATTGCAGGGTACATTGACGAGCTTGATGAGTATTACAGCTGTCATCGGACCCTTATTATTTCCTTTTCTTTTTAGTTTTTTTACTTCCGATGGGGCTCCGATAAAATTACCTGGTGCTGCAATGTATTGTTCAGCCATTCTAACCTTGATGGCACTTTTTGTTGCAACGATTGTTTTCAAAAACAAAAAATTAGGAACAAAAAAAATCGCCGCAGATATTCAAACTGCGACGATTTCCCAATAAGACAATTTATTTATTCGACAATAATTTTACCAGAAGTAATTGCTTCTGAATCTATTTTCAATTGGTAAAAGTAAAGTCCAGATGAAAGATCTTCTCTTTCAATAGTCAGTTTCTGAGAAATGATTTTTTCTCTTTTTACTTCTTGCCCATTTACAATGAACATGACAAATGAAAGATTAAGATTCGAATTCAACAATGCAGGATTAATCTCAATACTTGCTGTGCTTGAAAAAGGATTTGGATAAATGCGTATTGCATTTGCAATTAAAAAATGATCCTTAATTCCATTTGGTATTGGACAAAGTCCACATGCAGGCGCTGTACAATTCGTTACTGATCCTGCAATAGTTCCAGCGTTTACATCCATTGGAGTATTTGGAGTTGCATCGCAAATGTCAATGTTTCCTGAAATTGCATCTGAATTGATGAAATAATTAGCGATGCAAAAACGACCCTGATTTCCTGTTACCATTGCGCTGTTGATCCAATTATTGGTTCCAACACTTCCATTATTAATGAAGTTATCGCTCGTCGTCAGTTGCTGCCCAACACAAACCTGTCCGTTTGGCTGCACGATAAAAGTACCCGATTGTGCAATTCCGTCTGCAGCATAAAGGATTCCTTTTACAGTTGCGCTGTCATTCATACCGATGCCCAAAAAACTACAGGAAAAATATCCATTCACAACCAATTTGTCCCCTCCAAATGCAGCAGTATCTATACCAAGATCTATAAGTGAAGCGCCTGCATTAATCCGAAACATGGCCTGACCATCAACAATATTCTGATTATAGGTCACTGCAGTGTTAATGACAATTGAGTCATCAGCCAGATTTGGAACGCCAACCGGGCTCCAGATTGCGGGATTGCTCCAACTTCCATTAGCGATTGAAATTCGTATTGAGACTTGAGCCTTTGCAGAAAAGATCAAAAGAACAAGGCAAAATGAAGTGAAAATTGAATTAAGTAGTTTTTTTTTCATGAATTTTTTTATTTGATTTTAAAGATGTCAATTATCCTGCCAAATGGGCTACGTTGATTATAAAGATGGCCTTTTTCGCTCTAAATAGCCTTTAAAAACTTAAACTTTTTGAATTTCAATACGTCTAAGAAGTATAGTAAAAGGACCATTGATAAACTGGAGCTTATTGAGACAATTTACCACCAAGCCACTTAGTAGCAATTTAATCTCATTTTCACTGTTAAAACAATCCTTAAAACGCCTAATTATACATTCGAATTTTAGTTAAATTTACACGATGAAATTTTTGGCCAAAGAAATTGCTGCTCTAGTCAGTGGTACGGTAGAAGGAAATCCTGATGTTGCAGTTTCAAAACTCGCAAAAATTGAGGAAGGGGTAGAAGGTTCTTTGTCTTTTCTTTCGAATGTTGCATATGCTCCTTACGTCTATTCAACCAAGGCTAGCATTGTCATTGTGAATTCCGATTTTGTTCCCGAAAAACCTTTGAATTCCAATTTGACTTTAATTCGAGTTCAGGATGCAAGAGCTGCATTTGCAAAAATCCTAGGAGCTTATAATCAGTATCGTTTAAATAAAACGGGTATTGACAAACTTTCTTCTATTGCATCATCAGCAAAAATTGGAAAGGATGTTTATATCGGAGCATTTGCATTTATTGGCGAGAATGTAGTGGTTGGAGACAACACGAAAATTTATCCGCATGCTTTTTTAGGTGATAATTCCTCCATCGGTAACAACGGAATTATTTATTCAGGTGTTAAAATATATCATGATTGTGTAATTGGAAATGATTGTATTCTTCAAGCTGGAACAATTATTGGTGGAGATGGATTTGGATTTCAACCGAACAGCGAAAATAATTATCTGAAGGTTCCACATATCGGTAACGTTATTCTGGAAGATCATGTTGAAATTGGAGCTAACTCAACAATTGATCGCGCAACTTTAGGTTCAACGATAATAAGAAGAGGCGTAAAGCTGGATAATTTAATTCAAGTTGCACACAATGTGGAAATTGGAGAAAATACTGTTATTGCTTCTCAAACAGGAATTGCCGGAAGTACAAAAATCGGTCGCGATTGTTTAATTGGTGGACAAGTAGGAATAATTGGACATCTTCAAATTGGCAATAGAGTAAAAATTGCAGCGCAATCAGGAGTTGGAAACAATGTTCCTGATGATGAAATCATACAAGGTTCTCCTGCATTTGGAATCGGCGAATACAAACGATCCTATGTTGTGTTTCGTTCCTTGCCGGCATTAAGTAGTAAAATAAAAGATCTCGAAAAATTAATTGAAATAAGAAAACCACAATAACTCAGGTTGAATTTATAGATCAATAAAATGAGCATCAAGCAAAAAACAATTAAGTCGTCTATTTCAATTTCCGGAGTAGGTCTGCATACAGGAATAGTTGCAAAACTCACTTTTCATCCAGCACCGGATAATCACGGATTCAAATTTCGTAGAGTAGATATGCCTGGTCAGCCTATTGTTGATGCAGATTGTGATAATGTGGTAGACACGGCGCGTGGTACTACGTTGGAGCAAAATGGTGCTCGCGTATATACAACCGAACATGTTCTTGCAGCGGTAGCTGGTTGCGACCTTGATAATGTTCTGATTGATTTAGATGCTCCTGAAGTTCCAATCATGGATGGAAGTTCTTATCCATTCATTGAAGTATTGGAGTCCGTTGGATTTGTTGAACAAAATACAGAACGAGAATATTTTGAATTGAAAGAAAATCTTTCTTATGAAGATCCGATTAAGCATGTTGAAATGCTTGCCGTTCCACAGGATGATTTTCGAGTAACTGTAATGGTGGATTACAATTCTGAAGTGTTAGGTACACAACACGCAGGAATGTATAAGTTGTCAGAATTCAAAGAAAACATTTCGCGTTGCAGAACTTTTGTTTTCCTTCACGAATTAGAAGCCTTATTACAACACAATCTCATTAAAGGTGGCGATTTGAATAATGCCATCGTATTGGTGGATAAGCCGATTTCTGATGAGAAAATGAATCATCTAAGAAAAGTATTTAATAAACCGGATGTTGAAGTAAAAGGTGGTGGAGTATTGAATAATACAAAGCTTCATTATTATAATGAACCTGCTCGTCATAAATTATTGGACATCGTCGGTGATCTTGCTTTAGTGGGCGTTCATATGAAAATTCACATTCTCGCTGCGCGTCCTGGTCATGCTGGTAATGTTGAGTTTGCAAAAAAACTAAAAGCACTTGTAAAAAAGGAACGTTCTAAAAAAGGGCCTGATGTAAACTTTGATCCGCAAACACCAGCCTTACTTGATGTTCGCCAGATCATGGGAATTCTACCGCATCGTCAGCCATTTTTACTAATTGATAAAATCATTGAGTTAACACCAAACTATGTAGTAGGTGTGAAGAATGTTACGATGAATGAATTCTGGACCGTTGGTCATTTTCCTGATGAACCTATTATGCCCGGTGTTCTTCTTGTGGAAGCGATGGCACAAACAGGTGGAGTACTCTGTCTTAAAACAGTTCCTGATCCTGAAAATTATCAAACCTATTTCCTTAAAATGGATGCGGTAAAATTCAAACAAAAAGTTGTTCCAGGCGATACTTGCGTTTTTAAATTGGAATTTATATCTCCTATTCGTCGTGGACTTTGTCATATGAAGGGCGTGACATATGTAAATAATAAAGTTGTAGCAGAAGCAGAAATGCTTGCACAAATTGTAAAAGTCCGTAACGTTGAATCTAAAAAAGCGGAGCCAGCCATAGCATGATTTCACCTCTAGCATATATCGACCCTAAGGCAACGATCGGAAAAGATGTTACCATTGAACCGTTTGCTTTTATTGAAGCAGATGTTGTAATTGGAGACAACACGTGGATTGGGCCTCATGTTGTATTAATGAATGGGACGCGCATTGGAAAAAAATGCAAAATATTTCCAGGTGCAGTTATTGGCGCTATTCCACAGGATTTAAAATTCTCAGGTGAAGTCACAACTGCTGAAGTGGGGGATGGAACCACAATCAGAGAATACGTAACCATCAATCTAGGTACCAAAGACAGAATGAAAACTGTTGTTGGACAGAATTGTTTGCTTATGGCATATGTTCATATTGCGCATGATTGTATCGTTGGAAACAATGTTATTCTTGCGAATTCAGTTATGCTGGCTGGTCACGTTACTATTGATGACTGGGCAATTCTTGAAGGGTACGTTGGTATCGTTCAGTTTATTCATATTGGTGCACATAGTTTTATTGCAGCAAAATGCGGTTCACGAAAAAATGTTCCGCCTTTTGTAAAAGCAGCTCGTGAACCTTTAGCATATGTTGGAGTAAATACACTCGGAATGCGTCGTCGTGGATATACAGACGAAGCCATTGCCAGGGTAGAAGATATATATAGAACACTTTATTTGCGCGGACTGAATGTTACCAATGCCGTTGCTGTTATTGAAAAGGAGCATCCTGAATCGAAAGAAAAGGAACAGATTCTTGAATTCATTCGCAATTCAAAAGATGGAATCATCAGAGGGATCTCATAATCGGATAGTATCATAAATCTTTGTGATCGTATCGATTCTATTATTTTACCGGATTACCAGATGGAGAAAGGCACCATCTTTGCTTTAAATTAACCTTCTGTATTATATGAAAAAGCAACTATCTCTTTTACTGCTTCTGTTGTTTGTTCCAATTCTGATTTCTGCTCAAGGTTCCGTGCGTACAACTTATTCTGAGAGTTATGATCGATGGGATATAAGTGCTGGTGGAAAAGGTAGTTTAAGTACGACTTATAGTAACAGTTTTGATAATTGGAATATTTCTCTTGGAGGAATATCCGGAACAATCAGAACAACTTATTCTTCGAGTTTTGGAGATTGGGAAATTTCAATTGATGGAAAATCCTACAAACTTCGCACTACCTATTCTAATTCATATGATAATTGGGAATTAAGCGGAGGAAATTTAAAATCGACCATAAGAATTTCGACAACTTATAGTTCTTCCTATGATAATTGGGAATTATCAGGGGCGGCGGAAACAATTCGTATCAGCACAGCCTACAGCAAAAGTTACGACAATTGGAATATTTCTGGAAACCTCGATAAGGAAGAAGTTGGTGTGAAAGCAGCAGCAGCATTTATTCCTGCTTTTGTTGGAGCGATTTATAATAAAGGCTTGACAAAATGAAAAAAAATATTCTTCTATTAGCAATCATTTTAATTTTTGCATCAGCAAAAAATAGTAAGCAGCAGGAAAAAGAACCTGAAGGTAGAATACGAACTAGTTTTACTGGGAAGATTGAAAATTGGGAAGTAAGGATTGGAAATGATGAAGGAACATTCGAAGGTTATATGATGAATGATGTGAATCGTTGGACATTTGAAGTGGGTGCTTTGAAAGGAGAAGTAAATTCAGAATTTAATGATCTATATAATTCGTGGGAAATTACGACTGGAGAAAAAACATACCATCTGAAAACATGGATCAGCAAATCTTGGAATCATTGGGAAATTTCCGGAGGAGAATTAAAGGAAAAGGTTACGATCCAAACTATTTTGCCTAAGAGTTGGAATAATTGGCAACTTAAAAGAGATAGTATGGAAGTTGATATCAATACTTATTATGGTGAAACTTGGGATGACTGGACCATTACTGGCGACCTTGCTAAATTATCCGACGGAGAAAAAATTGCGACATTATTTTTACCAATTTTTGTATCCAGAATTTACAATCGAAAATTAGTTCGCTGATTACTAATGAATATTCAATTAGAAAATCTTGGTAAAAAATTTGCGCGTGAATGGATTTTTCATGGGCTCAGTCATGCTTTTACAAAAGAGACACCGACGGTTATTTCTGGTTCCAACGGTTCAGGCAAATCAACCTTGTTACAAGTGATTTCAGGAAGTATGATGGAAAGTGAAGGAAAAATTATTTATTCGAATAACGGAAATATAATTTTACAAGAGGATATTTATAAATACATTTCTTACGCAGCACCTTATCTTGAATTGAATGAAGAGTTTACTTTGATGGAATCTATTTCTTTCCATGGTAAATTTAAATCATGGATAAATAATTTCAGTGAATCTGAAATTCTTGAAAAATCAGGACTTGCACATGCGAAGACCAAACAACTCAAAAATTTTTCTTCTGGAATGAAGCAGCGTGTTCGTTTGCTTTTAGCCATACTTAGCGATACGCCATTATTATTATTGGATGAGCCCTGTTCAAACCTGGATCAAAACGCAATGGATTGGTACCAGTCATTAATTCAAGAGTACGGAAGGGATCGTACCATAATTGTTTGTTCCAATCAAGTTAAGCAGGAGTATTTCTTTTGCAAGGACGAATTGCTGATAGAAGATTATAAGTATAGTGTAAATCGCTGAAAAAGAGCAGTATAAATACAATCAATAAAGTATTTTTTTGACTTTTCCCAGTTATCCTGCAACCTCTTTTTCTTATCTTCGCAATCCTCCGAAGAAGTCCTTCGGAATAATTATTAGAAGTCCAACTTATTAAACTTTATTACAATGGCTGATACCGGAGACGTAAGCATCGGAACATTCCTTAAATATAACAATGAATTGGTTCAGGTTGTTGAATGGCAACACCGAACACCTGGAAACCTTCGTGCGTTTTATCAAGGTAAAATGCGAAATCTAAAAAACGGAAAGTTGGTTGAAAATCGTTTCCGTTCAGGCGAAATGGTTGAAATCGTTTACGTGGAATACAAAGCACTGCAATATATTTATGCTGAAGATTCAAATATTGTATTGATGGATAAAGACACTTTCGAGCAGATCTACGTGAGTAAAGAAGCAATTGGAGATGGCATACATTATTTGAAAGAAGGTATGGATGTAAAAGTTTGGTTTGAAAGTGATGAACCGATTTCTGCGGAAGCTCCTGCAACCGTTGAACTTGAAATTACTTATTGCGAGCCAGGACTGAAAGGTGATACTGCAACGAATACTTTAAAACCAGCGACACTTGAAACTGGTGCTATTGTCAATGTTCCCCTTTTTATAAATAACGGAGATAAAATTAAAATTGATACCAAAACACATTCCTATATGGAGCGTGTGAAGGCTGAAAAATAATTCTGAATTAACAGCAAGAAAATTAATGATGCTTTGGTGGAAACACTACTGCATCATTTTTTTTGGAAACTACCTTGCTGTTATATATTGACTACTACTTAGATTAATTGATCGTTTGTTTATGGTATTTTATCTAATAATTGATTGATTGAATTAGCCAATGAGCTATCTTCGTGAGAGATGACACCTAAGGAAAGCGAAGCTGCTGAGCGCAAAAAACAACCTCGTATTAAGGAGTTTAAACTTAATGCGTTGTTAGAAGTTACAAAAGCCATCAACAGCAATTTTTCGACAAAAGACCTTCTTGAGATTTTTGAAAAAATTATCCGACAAAAACTAGGTATTGGAAAGCTAGTTCTTTTCAGCCATGATGGAAAAAGTTGGCATTGCCTGATGAGTTTTGGTGTGGACGAAGAGGTAAGTCATATTAACGTCGAAAAAGAATTTGTCAATTTCAAAGAAATCTCAACCATAGATATTGATTCTACAAAAGGTTCAATGAACAAATCTTTTGAGATCGTTATTCCAGTTTATCATAAAGACCAACCATTGGCATACGTTTTAATTGGAGATTTGAATGAAGAAGAAGGAATGAGTGCCTCCATTAAACATCTTCCGTTTGTTCAAACGCTTACCAATCTTATTATCGTTGCAATTGAAAATAAAAAATTAGCAAAAGAAAATTTACGTCGAGCTGCCATGCATCGTGAGTTGGAATTAGCTTGGGAAGTACAACGTATGTTGTTCCCTGAAAAGCTTCCCTCAAATGAAAATATGGATATGGATGCTGTTTATCTTCCACATCAAATGGTGGGCGGCGATTATTACGATTTTATTCAGATCAATGAAAATGAAGTTGCATTTTGTGTTGCGGATGTTTCTGGTAAAGGAGTTCCTGCTGCATTGTTGATGTCAAACTTTCAGGCGAATCTCAGAATTCTTTTACATCATATTCCAAATCTTCCTGATTTAGTTCGTGAATTAAATCATAAAATTTCAGTCAGCGCAAAAGGTGAAAAATTTATTACACTTTTTATTGCAAAGTATAATACGGTTACGCGCGTGTTACATTACATCAACGCCGGACATAATCCTCCCTTGGTGATTGATGAAGATGGTGCGAATTTACTTACTGTTGGTTGCACTGGTTTAGGAATGTTTGATGAGTTGGTGAGAGTGCGTGAAGGAATTGTAAATGTTGCTCACGGTGCCTTGCTGATGTGTTACACTGATGGCCTAGTTGAAACTACAAATGAAAAAGAAGAAGATTTCGGATTAAAACGCGTTCAACAAATTGCATTGAATAACCGAAAGAAAACTCCTCAGGAATTAAATGCACTCATCATTGAAGAGGTCAATAAACACAAAGGCGATATGTCCTATATCGATGATATTGCCTTGGTGACTTGCCGATTGTTATAGAGATTCAGATGATCCGAAAAGATT